>JBOHEP010000276.1:0-4437 GCA_050701075.1 Pseudonocardia sp.
GGCGACGACGGCGTCCACCCAGCCCTCGATCAGCGCCAGCAGCGTCTCCAGGCGGGCGAGTGCGGCCAGTTGCTCCGGCGTGGTCTGCGGTTCGAACATGCCCGACCGCATGGCCTCCTCGATCGCCACCGGGTTCGACGGGTCGAGGTCGCGAGCCAGCTCCTCGATGCGCGAGGTGTCCACCCGGATCCCACGGGCGTACTCCTCGACGGTGCCGAGCAGCCGCTCACGCAGCCAGCCGACGTGCGCGAACAGCCGTTGGTGTGCTGCCTCCCGGGCGGCCAGGAAGATCAGCACCTCGCTCGCGGGGAGGCCGAGATCGACCGTGAACCTCTCGATGTTCTCCGGTAGTAGCGCCGCCACGCGGTCCGGGCCGACCGGGATGCCGATCTCGGTCGAGGTGAGAACGTCCGCCGCGAGCTGCGCCAAACCCTGGCCGAGCTGCCCGCCGAAGGCGAGCCCGCCCATCTGCCCGAGCATCGCGAGCATGGGTTCAACGGCGGCGCGCGCCGCTGCGTCGTCGCCCCACCCACCCAGCCCGTCGACCCACGCCCCCGCGAAGCGCTGCGCGACCGGATCGCACAGCCGTTTCCAGGTGGGCATGCTCTCGGTCACCCACTCACTCGGTGACCAGGCCACCGCCTCCGTGGCGCCGACGGGGAAGCCGGTGACCGGATCCAGCCACAGCTCCGCGAGCTTGACGGCGTCGCCGACCGCGGTGCGCTTGGCGTTGGTCAGTGATGAGGTGGTGGCCGCGAGGCGTTGCTTGGCCAGGTTCGCCGCAAGGTCGTAGTTGACCGGCCCGTCGCCGGACGGGCCTGCCTGGCTGAGCATCTGGCCGAGCTGGGTGAGCATCTGGCCGAGCTGGCTGAAGTCGAAGCCCGCCGGCATCCCCGGGAGGCCACCAGGTATCCCCTGGGGACCACCAGGCATCCCCGGGAGGCCACCAGGCATCCCCGGCGGACCACCAGGTAGGCCGGGGATGCCGCCTGGCGGAATGCCGGGAAGGTTGCCGAGACCGAAGGGATCCTGCGGTCCCGGGCCGCCGCCCGAGGCCTCGTCCCGATCGCGGTCGGCCGACCCGAAGCCGAACGGGGTGTCACTCATCGCACTCCCTCGCTGCGCTCGCTCGGCGCTGCGCTGACACGCTGTGCCGAAGATTCGCTCGCAAGCTCACTCATGCCATCCACCGTACGCGGATACGTGCAGCAGTCAGCAGGACGCGGGTGTTCGCCCGGCGCGAAGGGCGTCGAGGGCGGCAACCGCGCCGGCGAGGTTGTCGACCTTGACGAGCTGCAGGCCCTCGGGCGCGGCCGAGCGGGCCTCAGCACAGTTGTCGGCCGGGACCAGGAACACCGTGGCGCCGCTCTCCCGAGCCGTGAGCATCTTGAACCGGATTCCGTCGATCCGCCCGACGACGCCGTCGAACCGGATCGTGCCGGTCCCGGCGACGAACCTCCCGCCGGTGAGCTCGCCGGGGGTGAGCTTGTCGACCACCGCCAGCGCGAAGATCAGCCCGGCGGAGGGACCGCCGATGTCCCCGAGCGAGATGATGATCTCCGCGTCACCCGGTGGCCGGGCACCCGGAAGCACCCCCAGCATTCCTCGTGGGCCGGTCGGGCTCTCGCCGAGCGTCACGAGTACCTGTTGCGGTGGGCCGTCGTTGCGCTGGAGACCGACCGTGATCGGTTGTCCGGGGCGGGTGTCGGCGAGTGCCTCATGCAGGCTTTCGAGCCCTTGCACGGGTCGCCCGGCCACGCTGAGCAGACGATCCCCCACCGCGAGGACGCCGGCGGAGGGAGAGCTTTCCGACAGCCCGTCGACGAAGACCTCCGTGGCCAGACCGACGTGGTCCAGCGCGGCTGTCTCGGCGCTGAACTGGGAGTCGACGAACTGCTCCCGGTTCTGGCTGGCCACTTCCTCGGCGGACGCACCCGGAGGGAACACCGAACTACGTGGGATGATCTTGAAGTCGCCGGATGCCCACTGCCGGAGTACCTCCACCATGGTCAGCCCGTCGGTGACGCCGACGGTGGTCATGTTGAGCTGTCCGGACGTGGGATAGGTGGGCAGTGCCGTGATCGCGACGACGGGCTGGCCGTCGACCTGGCCGAGGGTGTCGAACGTGGGTCCGCGGCCCAGCGCGACCACCGGCGCCGGTGTCGTGATGCCGACGACGAGGAGGCTGACCATGAGCGTCAGCCCCACGAGCACTGTCCCGGATCGACCGACCACGGTTGTGAACACTACGTCGAACGGTCGGGTGCCCCGTCGTCCGCTGGTCCCGGCAGTGCCGCGCGCAGCTCCGCCACCTTCGCCCGCATCGTCGCGAGGGCACCACCTGTCCACACCGGGATTCCCGCCACCGTTCCCGCGCTGACCACGTGCGTGTGGCCGGCCAGCACGACCCGGACGTCGGTGCCCCCGATCACGGCCGCCAGCTCCTCCGGACGCTGCAGCTCGATCGCGCGGCCAGCGGCGCGGCCGTCGGCAACGCCGGGTGGTGCAGGGCGAGCACGGTACCGGCGGGGGCGGGTTCGGTGAGCTCGGCGCGCAACCAGGCGAGCTGGTCGGGTCGCACCTCCCCGTACGCGCGGCCGGGAACGGTGCTGTCCAGCACGAGCACCTCAGGTCGCCGATGCGCACAACCTGATCGACGGAGTCGCCGGTCCCGGGTTGGCCGAGCAGATGTTCCCGAAGGGCAGAGCGATCATCGTGGTTGCCCGCCACGAATACGGCGGGCGCACCGATCCTGGCCGCGGCCGGCTCGACGAGATCGCGCAGCCGCCGGTACTCCGCACGATCACCGTTCTCGGTCAGGTCGCCGGTGAACACCAGGGCGGTCGGCCGCAGCTGCGCGTCCTCGACGGCCTGTAGGGCGCGCTCGACCATCGCGAAGGAGTCGACTCCGGGTCGGGCCGGCTCCTCCTCGGCGGTGAGGTGTGGATCGGTGAGCTGGATCAGCGTGTGTCGTGGAGCCATCCGGTCATCGTCGGGGGACGCCGCCGGGCGCACCAGGATCCCCGCGACATCCCATGACGAGTGCCGTGGGTTCGCCTTCGCGGCAGCCGTTGCGGGGCGGGCCGGCGCGGGCCCGGATTCGGAAACCGAGTAGCCCGGCTGTGCCCTCGTCGCGATCATCGCCGGATGCAGTTCGACGACGCGGCGCGCACTTGGCGTGACGCGAGCACCTGCCGTGGCCGGCGCGCTGCCGTCCCGGCTCGACGCCGAGCACCCGGTCCGTCCGGGCCTCCGACCCGGGAACGGCTACTCGAGAGCGGCCGATTCGGCTCGTCGATCGTGCAACGTCGATCACACCTGGCCCCGAAGGGGGGATTTCCGGGCTCGCCCCAAGTCCGTGCAGCCGAACGGGAACCCTACGGGCCATCCGTAGAGTTGGGGAAGCAGGGCGCGCCCTCGGGCCGGCTGCGACGGCGAGGCGTGTCGCGGTCCCGGCCGACACGAGCCCCGCGCCCCGACCGACGATCACTGGAGTGTGTCCCGTGGCCATGCGGCCCCCGTTGGGAGCCCCGACGCTGACCCGCCGTACCCGGATCCTGCTCATCGCAGCGGGTGTTCTGGTGCTGCTGATGCTCTTCGGTTCCCGGTTCATCAACTTCTATGTCGACTGGCTGTGGTTCGGGGAGGTCGGCTACCGGGGTGTGTTCACCACGGTGCTGCTCACCCGGATCGTGCAGTTCCTCGTCGGGGGTCTGTTGATCGGGGGTGCGGTCGCGCTCTCGCTGTGGATCGCCTACCGGTTCCGCCCGGTGTTCGTACCGGTCACCGGGCCCGAGGATCCGATCGCCCGGTACCGAACCGTGATCATCCAGCGGCTGCGGCTGTTCGCGATCGGCATTCCGGGGGCCATCGGTCTGCTCGCCGGGCTCACCGCGCAGGGCGACTGGGCGACCGTCCAGCAGTTTCTGAGCAGCACGCCGTTCGGGGTCGATGATCCGGAGTTCGGAATCGACATCAGCTTCTACGTCTTCGAACTGCCCTTCTACCGCTACCTGCTGAGCTGGCTCTTCGTCGCCGTCGCGATCAGCTTCGTGGTGGCTCTGGCCACCCACTACATCTTCGGCGGGATCAGGCTCACCGGTCGGGCCGGGCAGGTCTCCGCGGCCGCGCGGGCTCAGCTGGCGATCCTCGCCGGGCTGTTCGTGCTGCTCAAGGCCATCGCTTACTTCCTGGACCGCTACGAGCTGCTCTACTCCGATCGCAGCGACATCTTCACCGGCGCCACCTACACCGACCTGAACGCGGTGATGCCGGCCAAGCTGATCCTGCTCTTCATCTCGATCATCTGTGCGGCGGCGTTCTTCGTCGCGGTGTTCCGGCGCAACCTGCAGCTGCCGGCGATCGCCACCGTGCTGCTGGTGCTGTCCTCCATCCTGGTCGGCGCCGCGTGGCCGGCGGTGCTCCAGCAGTTCGTCG
>JBOHEP010000277.1:0-10541 GCA_050701075.1 Pseudonocardia sp.
CTACGCGACCATCACGGACAGTCACACAGCCAACGAAACCATCACCCCCTCGTCAACCCGCCACGCCGGGTCCACACGAACTTGATCACCAATGGATCACCAAACCCACTTGATACAGCGAGGAGCCTGCAGCTTGCGCTCGGCCGCGTCCGGCATCCGCCCCGGTGTGGCGTCGCCGAGGACGCGCAGTTCAAGCTCGAATACTCGCTCACGGTCAAGCCGGCCTGGGCCAAGAAGGCGCGGCACCCTGATCACCCGGGTTGCCGCGCCTTCTCGCATCTACGCCGTCATCAGCAGTTCAGCAATTCCGGCCTCTGATTGAGAAGCTGCGCCCGCGACGAAACGAACATTTCGTACTCCTCTGTGGCGTCCGGTCGGAACAGTCCCACCTTGCAGCAGTTTTGAAACGCCAGCCGTACGCCGAAGTGCCGCTGAACCGCCCCGCGCATCGCGTCACTCCCGACCAGGCGGAAGACCTCACCCCACGAGGCATCGTCCGGCGGAACCTCCAGGTTCTGCACCGAGGGGGCGACGGTCACGTCGAGCTCCTTCGCCAGTCGCTCCACCATCGACCACGCATAGGGCAGGGACTCGCGGATGCAATCCACGAATTCGTCATCCGAGACGGGGCCCCGCTGGGCCTTCTCCAGCAGACTTGCCGGAACGGTCAACGACACTGTGCCTCCAAATTTTGACGAGCAGACGTATGCACGCTACGTCCCGCAGCGCCGCACGGAAACCCCCGAATAGGCGACACCTCCGGTATGCACTCATGCGAATATCACCCGCCGTGAAATCAGCCACTGCCATTCGTGCCGCGGTACCGCACGACGCGTCGACCGGAGTGCTCCCGAACAGTAGGCGACGTCACCCCGGCGTCCGGTATCCCGACGACGACACGTCCAACATCAGCCCGGCGTCTCGGCGTCTACGCATGCCGTCACCGCACATGGCTGCCGAATCCGTCTATATGGGATCAAGGCACCGCCCTCGGCGGCGCGGACCGCGCCACTACGGCGGGCGCGGATCGATGCACGACGCAGGGCGACCAGACGTTCACCTCGTCGGCGACACTCTCCGGCCTCTTAAAGCTGATCAGTGTCCAGGTGAGAGGTATCGGCGAGGGCGACCACGGTGCGGTTGCGCCAGTATTCGTCTTGTCGCAGGTGGGTGATCGCGCCGGGCTTGGTCGCGAAAGACACGAAGCCAGCTGCGTCAACAGGGACCTGCAGCCACGTGGTGATGACGAACGTCTGCGCGTAGCCGTGCGTGACGACGACGTGGTCATGGTTGCGGTCGGTCATCAGCTCACGCACGCACGCGCCGACCCGGGTCGCGACCTCGCGGCGGGTCTCGGCGCCGGGGATGGGGCCGCGGTGGTCGAGTCGGTCGTGGTCGGGCGCGGGGACCTGCCGGTGGGCGAGCCAGGCGTTTGGTCGACCCTCGGCCTCGCCGAAGCTGATCTCACGCAGCCGGGGATCTGGCGTGACGGGAGCGCCGAGCGTGGTGGCGAGGATCTGCGTGGTTTCGGTGCAGCGGGCGAGGTCGGACGTCGTGATGCGCACCGGCCGCCTCGCGTCGCGACGGTGGCGCTCAAGCTCCTCGGCGACAAGGCGGGCGTTGAGGCGCCCGTGCGGGGTCAGGTGCGAGTCGTACCAGCCACCGACGAGGTCACGCTCGGTGTGCTCGGCGTGCGGGTGGGTCACGACGTATAGGTCATGCATGGGCGTCTCCTCGGTGCGGCCTTGACCGTCCGGACTGCGCGACACTACGTGAGTTCTCATCGACGGCCATGGCCGCAGTAGGCGGAATCCAGCGCCACATCGCCTCCGGCGGCCGGGCTCTGCCCGGGCCCGGCACCGCTTCGGAGATCAAGGGACAGTGCGGGCCGGTGAGCTCCTCACGGCACGCCGAGACGGCAACCGGGCCGCGAGGAGATCATCACCAGCGGGGGCCATGGAAGAAGGACGGCCGCGGGCGTCTACCCCGAATACGCGCCGAAGTTCGCGCCGGTGGTGTTCGAGGACCGCTGCTCCCGCAGCTCAGACGGCGTGATCACCGGCGACGAGCGCTCCCCCTAAAAGGATCACGCCATCGCGCCCTGCGGACGAAGCCCGGTGTCCCAGTTCTGGCACAGGAGGCACGTCAAGATCGATCCCTGGGCCGTCTCTGGGCCGTCAGACGTCGGGGAGCGCTGAGAACCCGGAGAACCAACGAGAGCGTTTTGCCTGTTCACCAGGGATGCCCCGCTCCCCCGGCGCTGATGCCGGGAGGCGGGGCGGACGAGCTGGCCTATAAGCCGGAAGATGTGGCGGGCTTCGCAGCGCCTTCCAGGATCTGCCATAACCCCTCCTGAGCTGCACCGGAACGAGAGCGCTGCTCAACATCCCGCACCGTTCTCCAAGATCATGCGCCAATCTGTGCCATCTGATCTTGATAGGGACCCACTGCGCGACACCAACTCGGGGCCGACGTTGTCGGTGTGTGCTACGACCATCGTGCAACAAGTCCGGGCCGATGTGCGCCGAGGTCACACCCACCCAGGTACCGCTACCACCAGTGTGGGTCCGGAACTCCGCTGTTGCCCTGTCGCCAGGCCGGTGCCGGCACCTCGTGCAGCCACCCATCGAGTTCGAGCGCGTTCCTGCCGAGGTCGATCCCCTGGATCACGGCCAGCGCCGGTAGGCGTTCCAGGTGACACCCAACGCTGGGCCGATTCCCCTGTGGTCGCCGCGGACCCACATCCGGATCAGGCCTTCGGTGGTGAAGCAGGCGAGCTGCGTCGTCACCGTCGCGAGTATGGGGCCACGTTCGGACTGCTTCCCGTTCCCGAGCGCGTCGCCGAGCGCAAGCCCCAGCAGCAGACCCCGCACGCGCGACAACCGCGTGGCCCGCCGTACGGCGTCGCTCGGCGCGGGGGCGAACTCGAACATCAGGTGATCCTTCCGGAGACGCCCCGCAGCCGGTCCATCTGCCGTTCGAGGTTTCTGACGTGGGTGGAGGCGTCCCCGTACAGCACGCGGAAGCGGGGGCGGATCGCGTCGAGCTCGGTGAGCGCCTCGTCCGGCCGAGCCTCCGACGCGAGCATCTGCGCTATCACGAACCGGCTCTCCAGTACCTGCTCCGCGCTCTCGGGGTCGTCATCGTCGACGTTCTGGAGGTAGAAGCGCAGGTGGGACATCGCCCGCGTCGGTTCGCCGATCTCGGCGTAGGCGTGCCCGGCGTGGTAGGCGCAGTCCACGACGTACCGGAGGGCCGGCACCAGACCATGCGACCGGTACTCCGCTCCCGCGGCGTCGAGGAGCGCGGCGGCGCGCCGGTGCTCGCCGACGTAGTACAGGGTGAGGCCCAGCAGCCGGCGGAGATCCAGGGCGAAGAAGGAGCCGGCCGGGGACCGCTCGAGCCCGGCCTCCAGCAGACGCACCGCGTCCGCGCTGACCCCTGCATCCATCAGCGCCCCAACCTCGGCGGGGATCCGCTCGAAATCCTCGTCGGTCATCGGCGGGCTCTCACCGACCGGCGCACGGCGGGTGGGAGGGGCGAGCAGCGGGGTGCGGAAGGGCCTGGTCGGGTCCCGGTCCCCTGCGGGCGCCGCCGGACCGTCGACGAGGGGCGCCAGCGTCGCGTACACCTGCTCGGCCGACGGCCGGGTGTCCGGCTCCTTCGCGAGCATCGCGGCCACCAGCGCGTCCAACGCCTCGGGCACGTCGGGCCGGACGCTGCGCGCCGACGGCACGGGTGACCGCAGGTGGTGGGCCCGCAGCGGGGTGTTCGGTGTCGCCAGGTAGGGCGGGTCGCCCACGAGCAGCTCGTGGAGCAGGCAGCCGAGCGAGTACACGTCGGACGCCGCGGTGACGGCCCGGCCGAGATGCTGTTCGGGCGACATATAAACGGGTGTGCCGACGGTGCGGTCGACCTGGGTCAGCCGCGGCAGGGCGCCCGCGCCGCGCAGGATGGCGATGCCGAAGTCGAGGACCTTGACCAGGCCGCCATCCACGATCATGACGTTCGCGGGCTTGATGTCGCGGTGGACGATGTCGACACGGTGCACATCCGCGAGCACCGCGGCGATCTGCGCGCCGATCGCCGCGGCCCAGGCGACGTCCGGAGGGGTCGCGTCGTACTCGGCGCGGTCCAGGACCGTTTCGAGCGTCGAGCCGCGCAGCAGCTGCATGACCAGCCAGATCCGGCTGCTGCCGTCGGGCCGCTCATCGACGCCGGTGTCGTACACGGCGGGGTACCGGGGTGTTCCAGCCGCGCGGCGGTCCGGATCTCCCGAAGGAAGCGGGCCCGGTCACGCTGTTGCGCGTCGAGCAGTTCCAGCGCCTCCGGGCCGTCGCCGGAGACATCACCGGTGGGCTGGCGGAGCATCTTGATGGCGACCGGGCGGTCGAGGCGCTCGTCGTAGCCGTGGTGGACCTCGCTCATCCCGCCCCGGCCGAGCAACGCATCGATCCGGTAGCGCCCGCCCAGCAGGCGCTGCGGCTCGGCGCCCGCCGTCACCGGTCGTCGTCCGGGTGCTCGATCGCGGTCAGCGCGCGCAGGTCGTCCCACTCCTGCACGGCCGCACGCTCGGCCTCCTCGACCCGGCGGCGTTCCTCGAACTCGGTGTAGCGCTCTCCGGCGATCTCCTTCATCGCCGCCGAGGACACCGAACCGGGCCCGGTCAGAACCTCACGCTCGGCGAAGGTCAGGAAGTCGTCGGTGCGGGCTACCAGTCGGCATGCTGGTCGCCCGCCGGCGTCGAGCACGATCCTCGGCGTCGTCGAGGAACCTCGTGGTCAGCTGGTTGAGCTCGGTGATCTCCTCCTGGGTGAGGTAGTTCTTCGCGATATCCACGTCGCGCTTGCGGACACGCGTGCCCGCCCAGCTCGTCAGCCCCAGGTTCTGCGCGGCCGGATCGCACCGCCGGACGACCAGTTCGCCGGCGGTGCGGCCGGTGACGGCGTAGAGCAGCTTGTTCTGGATGGTCGCGAAGAACTTCCGGACCTTCCCGGGAGCCCTCGGTCCGAACCCTTAACTCTGAGTTAATGGTTGCCTCGGTGACCTCCCCGTCCTCCAGGATGCGCCGCATGATCTGGGCGATGTTCGGCACCGACGTGTCGTAGAGCTCGGCGATCTGGGTCTGGGTGAGCCAGACCGTGCCCTGCACCGCCCGCAGCTGGACCTGGGTGCGCCCGTCGTCGCTCCGGTAGACGACCAGTTCGCCGGCCGGTTCGGTCACGCGGTCCCCGTCTCCCTGTTCATCTCCGCACGGAGCTTCGCGAGCGCCTCGTCCCGCACCGGCTCGGTGATGATCCGGTAGGCGCGTTTGCGCGCGGCCTCCTTCACCATCGCCGCGAAGTCGGGGTTGTCGAAGTAGTTCTTGACGAAGTCGGTGTTGCGCTCGGCGTTCTCGGCAACGATGTCGTCGAGCCGGTCGTCGGCGACCTGCCCGAACCGCTCCTCGTCGTTCATCAGCGGGATCCGCTGCATCGAGGTGTCCTCGACCAGGCTGACGACCTGCTGGTAGACGAGGATCTCGTCGGAGGTGCCCAGGCCGAGGCCGAACCGGTCGTTGAGCTCGGCGATCACCTCCGACAGCGGCGTCAGGTCCGGGTCCAACCGGGCGCCGCCGTCGGCGGCGTGCCCGCGGACGTCGCGGTCGCCGACCGCCGAGAGCGACACGTTGTGCGCACCCGTGAACTCCAGCCGGAAGTGGGACAGGTCGGCGTCGCCGATGTCGACCGCGGTCGACGGCCGCCCAGGCAGCCGGATCAGCAGGATGCGGCCGTACTGGTAGAAGCGCTCGAGTTCGGGGTCTCCCCAGTCGATGACCTGCGCGAGCAGGCTGTAGGCGCGGACGTAGTCCTGCAGCGACCCGCGGAAGTTCTCGCGCTCGTCGTCGGTGTCGAGCGCGTCGAAGCGGTCGAGCGCCGGCTTCAGGTACTCATGCAGCTGCGCGTGGAGCCTCTTCTCGGCCCCGCTGGACAGGCGGTCGGGCCCGGCCTCGCCGAGCACGCGCAGGAACGCCTCCATCTCCGACGCCGCGAGCAGGCCGTAGTCCATAACCTCGCGCTGCTTGGCGTAGAGCAGGTTGGGGTCGGCGTCGGTGGTGATGGTGGTCTCGAACCAGTCCTCGAAGGCCTCCTGGATGGCGAAGGCGTCGTTGACGAAGTCGAGGATCCGCACATCGTCCTGACTCTTGAGTGGGTGGCCTTGGCCTTGCGCTCGTCGACGTCGGGGTTGCCGATCGCCGATTCGAGCGCGGCGTTGCACAGCTTCCACTTCGTGTCGTAGGTCAGGTAGTTGGCGAGGACGTCGAGGATGTAGTCCTCGTCGATGGCCTGGCGCATCGAGTAGACGTGGAAGGGCACGAACATGCCGGTCGAGCCGTCGTGCGGGTTGACGCGCTGCGGGTCCCAGGTGCCGAACAGCTTGAGCGTCGGCGACTTCGGGGTGGCGGTGAACGCGAAGTACGACAGGTTCGGCTGCTTGCCCCGCACCCGCGTGAGGTAGGTGGCCTCGTCCTCGTCGTCCTCGCGCGCGGCCGCGTTGGCGCCGAGCGCCTGCTTGAGCCGGATGGCGGCGTCACCGCCCTGAGAGGTGTGCGCCTCGTCGATGATCACGGCGTAGCGGCGGCCCTGCAGTCCCATGCCGGCGATCTTGTTCAGGATAAACGGGTACTTCTGCATGGTGCTGACGACGACCTTGGACGTGGCGTCGTCCAGGGCCGCGGCGAGCTGGGCGGAGTCCTCGTCGATCTTCTTGACGACGCCGGGCTCGTGGTCGAACTGGAAGATCGTCCGCTGGAGCTGCTGGTCGAGCCCGGTCCGGTCGGTGATCACGACGGTCTTGTGGAACACCGGCTGGTTGTCCGCGTCGAACAGGTTGGACAGCCGGTGCGCCAGCCAGGCGATGGTGTTCGACTTGCCGGACCCGGCGGAGTGCTGGATCAGGTAGTTCTTGCCGGCTCCCCCGGCTTGTCGACGTACATCCCGCACAGCAGCGGCTGGTTGAACCCGGTCTGGTACTTCTCGGCGACGACCAGCAGCCGGTACTCCTCCTGGTCACGCGCGGCGGCCTGCGGGTCGTCGGCCTTCGTGTAGGCGAACCGGTCCGGCAGCTGCCTCTCGCCGAAGCCGTTGAGCTGGGCTTCGGTGAACTCCAGCCCGGTGGCCTCGTCGGTGAGCTGACCGGAGAACACGACGAGCACGCCGAGATCCAGCCCGCGGTCCTCGACGTGGCGGCGGATCGCCTGGTACACCGCGAGCGCGTCCTGCCGGCTGCCGGTGACGACCATCGCCTTCGCCGGCCGCCGAGGCGGCTGTCGATGCTCTCTCCGAAGTCCTCGACGATCAGCTTGGCCTTCTGTGCGAGCGACGTCGGGTGCCGCAGGGCGGGACGGACCAGCGCCACTTCGCCGCTTTCCCGCTGGCGATAGCCGAACGTCCGCTCTTGGCCGGTTGTCCCGAACGCGTCTGCTCTACCTGCGGCGCCACGTGGCAACGAGCCCCTCACTCGACAACACGGCCGCCTACTTGCCCTCGGGAACCTGGAGCCCACCTGTCGATGCGGCGCCAAAGGTGTTCCGGGCGTTGTGCTCGATCCCTTCATGGGCACTGGCCCAACTGCGCTGGCCGCCGAGAAGCACGGCCGCGACTGGCTCGGCATAGAGCTGAATCCGGCGTACGCCGAGATGAGCATGGAACGCATCGCCGCAGCACGACAGAAGCAAGATCGCGCAGCCTGACACCTCCTCGGTGTCATGCGGCCGTCGTCGTCATCCCACTCAAGGGGATGGCCGGTCGCACCAACACCGATGCGGCATTCGCCATGCCGGAACCCCGTAACGGCGGCGTGAAGACGTTGGGTATCAAGGTGCCCGACTCCCTGCATGCCCAGTTCGCCCTCGTCGCCCCGCTCGACGGCATCTCCCTAGGAGACGCAGCCCTGCGCGCGGTCGAGCTGTACGTCACCACCAAGAAGGCCGAGCCCGACTTCGCGGCTCGCGCCAAAGCTGCATCGTCCGTATGCGATTCCACGAACCCCACCACTTGTGGGTCAGCGACGTCGAGCCCGGCTCGGTGCACGACCTGACCGCGGCCCGCGGCACCGTGCTCGGCGCCCTGTACTGTGCCGCCTCCCAGCTCGACCTGCCCACCCTGGCCGACAACGGCTACGACGGCGCGGGCATCGGCGTGTTCACGCCGGTCAAGCAGCCCGCCGGCGGCCAGACGCTCGACACGGACAACCGCACCTACAACGCACTGCTACGCGGGCCTGCGCTGCCTCGGCGAACGCGGCTTCGCCCCGCTCACCGCACGCTGGCGCGCCCTGCGGCACTTCACCACCAGCCCCCGCAAGATCGGCCACATCGTCAAAGCCGCACTCACGCTCACCCATTTCGAACATGGCCGACTTACCTGAAACTCGTTGAGATCACGTCAGTGCAGCGATCTTTGGGCATTCAAAGCGCCCAAACGCGGACGCCCCAGTTGCCGCCTGGCCAGTTCGTAGGCCATCGGCTGGTCAGCCAGGGCTGGCCTGTTGACGGGGTTCGTCCCCCGCGCCACGATGGTCGAGAACGGTTCGCTAAGTTTCTCGCATCGGAGGGCATCATGCGCGCACAGTTCCTCGGCAAGGACCCAGAGTCCCAGGAGGGGCAGTCCCCCACCCTGTTCGCCACCGACCGCACCGACCGCGTGACCTACATTGCGCAGGGCTGGAAGGTCACCGACCCCCAGGCGCTCGCCGACGTCGGTGACGTGCCCGACCACGAGACCCTGATCGAGATCCCGGAAGACGTGCTCAAGATGTACGCCCTCCGCTACCTGGAGCAGGAGGGCCAGCGCTGAGCCGCATGATCGAACCTGACCCCGAGTTCAGCCAACTCTTCCGCACCTTCGCGCACACCGCCTTCAGGCTGGAGACGCGCGACCACTACAAGTCCGCGAACGAGAGCCAGGCGCTCGACCGGTTCACAGCGGGCGAGCCGGTAGACATGAGCTGGTTTCAGAACTGGCTGACCATGATCCGGGAGGCCACCGCGAAAGGGCGCCGCTTCTCGCGTGTCCGAGTCGTCACGATGCCGCTCACCAACTACAGCCGCTTCGGCATCTTCTGCTCGGAGTACACCAACGCGGCCGGCGAGGACATCAGGTACTTGAGGCGTGACGATGCCTCTGGCTTGCCGGACTACGACTACTGGTTGTTCGACTCGTCCAAGCTGGTGCGGATGCGCTTCGATGACGACGAGAACTTCCTTGGCGGTGAACTCATCGAAGACCCCGCCGTGATCGTGCAGCACAACTCCTGGCGTGATGCCGCCTGGCACCGCGCCGTACGACGGGACGACTTTGCCACCGAAGCGAACGACCGGCATCACGAGCGTCCACCAAGCTCGTGATGCACTCGGCAAGCGACTCCGCGAGCTACGCACCGCCGCAGGACTCAGCGGCCGTGCGCTCGCGGAGTCGTTGTCGTGGCCACCATCCAAGGTCAGCAAGCTGGAGAACGGCAAGCAGACGCCGACCGACGACGACGTCCGTGACTGGACTCGGGGCACCAACAGCGAGGGTGAGACAGAAGCTCTGCTCGCTTCACTCCACACCCTCGAAGTCCAGCACGCCGAGTGGCAACGGCAGCTGCGCGTCGGGCTGAAACCTCACCAGCAAAAGATTGCCGACATCAATGCCAAGACGCGGCTGTTCCGGGCCTTTGAGTCCACCTTCATGCCTGGACTCCTTCAGACCGCTGAGTACGCCCGCCACCGCTTCGCACAGAGCATCACTGTGTTCAAGGTTCGCAACGACATTGACGAAGCGGTAGCAGCTCGCGTGCAGCGCCAAGACATCCTGTACCGGCCCGACAAGCGCTTCCATTTCGTGCTGACTGAGGCGGCCTTGCGTTACCGGCTGTGCCCACCGGAGATCATGCTCGGTCAGCTTGACCGGCTGGTCTCACTGTCGGCTCTGCCAAATGTGAAGCTCGGCATTATCGGGTTCGAGACGGCGTACGTGGTCGCGCCCGCTCACGGCTTCTGGTTGCTCGACAACGACCGCGTGATGGTCGAGACCTTCTCGGCCGAACTGAACCTCGCCCAGCCGCAGGAAGTCACGCTCTACGGCGGCATCTTTGAGAGCCTGGCCGGAGTCGCCAGCTACGGCCGCAGCGCGAGACAAATCCTCACGGACGTCATGGATTCCCTCGCCCCGGAGGACTCCTCCTAGTAACGGCGAATCACCCCAGTCAGCATATTGCTGTAGAATACTAAAAAATGATTGGCCCGGACACTTCGCAGCTGGAATGGCGAGCAGAGTCGGGCGTTCGAAGAGCTGTCATTTCAGCTACTCAAAGACCAGGTACCTGCGGGCACAAAGGCAATCCGAACCGGGAACCCTGACGGCGGCGTGGAATGGTATGCGCCTTTGGCCTAGATCATTCACGTTGATCCACTACTTCGTGATCGCCTAGGTTTGTGGATCATGTTGTGGTGGGAAGCGGGTCGTGGGCATGGCGGGTCGCCCGAGGGACTCGGGCGGGCGCCGGTTCCACCGCCG
>JBOHEP010000278.1:0-6176 GCA_050701075.1 Pseudonocardia sp.
CCGCGACCACCCGCGGCGCCGGCGTCAGCCCGAGCTGGGCGACGAACCGGGCCGCCCGGAGCATCCGCAGCGGGTCGTCGGCGAAGGACTCCTCCGGCGTCGCGGGCGTGTCGAGCACGCCCGCGGCCAGTGCGGCCAGCCCGCCGTACGGGTCGACGAAGCGGCGTTCGTGAGCAGGACTGTGTAGCTCGACGGCCATCGCGTTGACGCTGAAGTCACGGCGCGCGAGGTCGGCTTCGATTGTGTCGCCGAACGCGACGATCGGGTTGCGGCCGACCCGGTCGTAGGCATCGGCCCGGAAGGTGGTGATCTCCAGGGTGTCGCCGCGGTGCGCCGCGCCGACGGTGCCGAACTCGATGCCGATCGTCCAGACAGCGTCCGCCCAGTCCGCCACGAGGGCGAGCACGGCGTCCGGGCGGGCGTCGGTGGTGAAGTCGAGGTCGGCGCCGCCACGGCCGAGCAACGCGTCGCGCACGCTTCCGCCGACGAGGTAGAGCCGGTATCCCGCATCGGCGAAGCGGGCAGCCAACTCCTCGGCGACCGGGGTGATCCGCACCATCTCCACCACTGCATTCTCCTGCGCTCGGACCAGGGCGGTCGGGGCGGCGGGGACCGAGGTCCGGTCGGGTGGCATCAGGTCACCGACGACGGTGATTCCGGCGGGGTTGGGCACGGCGGGCCAGTGTAGGCGCCGGCCCGGAACCGGGCGGATCGGGAAGGCCCTCGGAGCGCGCGCCGGGCCGCTACCGGCGGTCATCGTTACGATCGATGCATGTCCACGTCCCGCGGCCGCTCGGGAGGGCGCGACACGGGTCGTCCTCCGGTGCGGCGACGGCTGCGCACCGTCGACGAAACCTCCGCCGGCGGCCTGGTGGTCAACCACGAACAGGGCACCGCCGCGGTGATCGGACGGCTGGACCGCCACGGCCGGCTGCTGTGGTCGTTGCCCAAGGGTCACATCGAGGCAGGGGAGACGGCCGAACAGGCGGCGGTGCGCGAGGTCGAGGAGGAGACGGGCATCATCGGGCAGGTGGTCGCGCCGCTGGGCACCATCGACTTCTGGTTCGTCGCCGAGGACCGCCGGGTGCACAAGACCGTGCACCACTTCCTGCTGCGCGCCCTCGGTGGCGAGCTCTCCGACACCGATGTCGAGGTGGCCGAGGTCGCCTGGGTGCCCCTGGACGAGCTCGAGTCCCGGCTCGCCTACGCCGACGAGCGGCGGCTGATCCGCCGGGCCACCGAGCTGTTGGAAGAGTCGGCATGAAGGTGGTCGCGGCTCTGATCGTGATCACCCTGCTGCTCCTGGTCGGCCCGCTCGCCGGCCCGGTGATCGCGGCCCCGCCCCCGGTACCCGGATCGGGCGCCGGGCCGCTGCGCCTGGATCTCGCGCAGCTCACTCCCCGGATCGTCACCGCCGACGGCCCCGCGGTGCTGACCGTCACCGGCACCCTGACCAACGTCGGTGCCGAACCGGTCGACGGCCTGACGATCCGGGTCCAGCGCGGCGACCCGTTGCGCACCGAACGGGAGCTGCGCGACGCCCTGGACGGCAGCGCCCCGACCGACGCGATCGCCCCGCAGTTCGTCGAGCTGCCCGGGGAGCTCGCCCCGGGCGCGCAGGCGCCGGTGCGACTGGTGGTACCACTGCGCGGGTTCGCCGGGACCAGTCTCGCACTGACAGGCAACGGCGTCCACGAGCTATTGATCAACGTGAACGGCGTGCCGCGCGACGGCGATCGCGCCCGGCTGGCCGCGGCCCGCCTGCTGTTACCGGTGCTGTCGCTGCCCATCGACCGGGACCCGGACTCCGGCGACCGCCCGATCGAACCGGATTCCGGCGCGTCCGGGTTCACGCTGCTCTACCCGATCGCCCATCCCCCGCGGCGACTCCCGACCGTGCCCGGCGAGCCGGCCCTGCTCACCGAGGACGACCTGACCGTCTCGTTCTCCCCGGGGGGCCGGCTCGAGGGCCTGGTCTCCGCGCTCGCCACGCGCGCCCCGGTCGGTTCCCGGGTGCGTTCGGCCACCTGCCTGGCCGTGGACCCCGACCTGGTCGCCACGGCCGCGGCGATGAGCGAGGACTATGCGGTCCGCACCCCGGACGGCGGGGCGGTGCCCGGAACCGGCGGCGAGGTTGCGAAGCGGTGGCTCGACAGCCTGGTCGCGGCGGCCGGCGGCGGGTGCGTGCTGGCGCTGCCGTACGCCGACGCCGACCTCGTCGCGCTCAGCCGCGGTGATCTCGACGAGCTGGCCACCCGGGCGGTCACCGACGGGCGGAGCACGCTCGCCGACGCACTCGGCACGCCGGTCCTCACCGGCACGACCTGGCCCGCCGACGGTGTGCTGGACGAGCCGACCTTCACCGACGTGGTCGCTCCGCAGGGAGAGGCGGTCGTGCTCTCGGCCGACGGCGTGGCGCAGCGACGCGGGCCCCGTACCGCCGGTGTCCTCCCCATCGCCGGTGCCGGGCGGGCACAGCTCGGTGTGCTCACCGACCCGCTGCTCACCCGAGCGGCAACCGGGCGTCCGGAGAACACCATTGTGGGGGACCAGAGCGGCACGGCACTGCCCTCCGCCACGACCTCGACCGGCACGAGTACGCCCCTTTCCACCCAGGACGTCATCGGCGCACTCGCGTTCCGTGCCCGGTCCGACGCTCCGACCGTCGGCCCCCTAGTCCTCGCGCCGCCGCATCAGTGGGCCGCGGACGGCACCGGTGCCGCGGAGCTGCTGGCGGCCGTCGACAGCCTGATCGAGGCCGGCGCCCTGGTGCCGCGGCCGCTGAGCCAGGTGATCGTGGCGGGCGCGCCTGCGGACGCGGGTGCGCAACCGCTGGTCTACCCGCTGCGGGCCGGTGCCCGGGAGATCCCGCCCGCAGTGATCGCGACGGCCCGGGCGGCGCGCGAGGGCGTGCTGGACCTGAGTTCTGCCGTCGAGGAAGGCGGGGTCGGTGGGGTCGGACGCACAGCCGTCGTCGAGCCACTGCTGGACGGGCTCACCCGGGGCACGTCGGCCGCGTGGCGCGGCCGACCGGAGCCGGCGGCGCGGATGGCCGATGCGGTCACGGCCCGGATCGGGCAGCTGCGGGCCGCCGTCCGGGTGTTGGAACCGCCGAGCCCGTACTCGCTTGGCACGGCGAACGCACCGCTGCTGCTCACCGTGGAGAACGGTCTGCCCGCCACGATGCGGGTGCGCGTCAATCTGTCGAGCCCGGCCGGGCTGCGGGTGGCGCCGATCCCCGAGCAGGAGATCCCGCCGCTGGGCCGCCGCCAGGTGCAGGTGAGCGCCGAGGTGATCCGGTCGGGGCAGTTCGTCGTACAGGCGGTGGTGAGTAGCCCGGACGGCGGCTCGCTCGGGCCGCCGAGCCGACTGCGGGTGCGGTCCACCGCCTACGGCACCATCACGGTGTGGCTGACCGGAAGCGCGGCGGTACTGCTCGTGGTGCTGGTCGCCCGCCGGGTGGTACGTCGGATCCGCGGCGAACCGGGCCGTCATGCGATGCCTCGGGGGGCTGCCCCGGTCCCTCCGATGCCGGTCCCGCGGCTCCAGACAGCCGCCCCGCCTCGCCCGACCCCAGGTCCGCGGCTCCGGTCGAGCCAACACCCTCCCCCGGCGAGGCCCGGCCCGCAGGTCCCGCCCCGAGTGCCCAGCCGCCCGCCGTGACCGGACCGGGAAAAGACTCCGATCGCGACGCCGACACCGCTTCGGTCCCCGGTCCGCCGACGGGTGGGTCCACCCAGTCCCTCGGGCGCGCCAGCAGCCTGATCGCGATAGCCAGCCTGGTCAGCCGGATCACCGGGTTCCTGCGGCACGTCGCGCTGGCCTCGGTGCTCGCCTTCGGGGTGCTCAACGACTCCTACATCGTCGCGAACACCCTGCCCAACATCGTCTACGAGCTGCTGCTCGGCGGCGTACTGACCAGCGTGATGATCCCGTTGCTGATCCGAGCCCAGACCGAGGACGCCGACGGCGGCGAGACCTACACCCGCCGACTGCTCACCATGGCCGGTGTGGCGCTGCTCGGGGCGACGGTCGTGGCCATGATCGCCGCCCCGTTCCTGACCCGGCTGTACCTGGGCGGTGAGGGGGCAGGCGCGGCCAACCCCGAGCTGGCCACCGCCTTCGCGCTGCTGCTGTTGCCACAGATCTTCTTCTACGGGCTGGGCGCGCTGCTCGGGGCGATTCTCAACAGCCACCGGGTCTTCGGCCCGTTCGCCTGGGCACCCGTGCTGAACAACGTGGTCGTGCTCGCGGTGGTGGCGGTCTTCTACGCGATGCCCGGCGAGGTCTCGCTGGACCCGGTGCGGATGGGCGAACCGAAGCTGCTGGTACTGGGACTGGGTACCACGCTGGGCATCGTGGTACAGGCGCTGGTGCTGGTGCCCGCGATGCGCCGGGTGGGGTTTCGCTACCGCCCGGTCTGGGGTTGGGACCCGCGGCTGACCGCGGCGGGGGGGCTCGCGCTGTGGGTCACCGGGTACGTGCTGATCGGCCAGGCCGGTTACATCGTCACGACGCGGGTCGCCGCCGGCGCGACCGAAGGCAGCGTCTCGATCTACACCTACGCGTGGCTGCTGCTCCAGGTGCCGTACGGCATCATCGGGGTCTCGCTGCTCACCGCGCTGATGCCGCGGATGAGCCGGGCCGCCGCCGAGGGCCGCACCGCCGATGTCGTCGCCGATCTGTCCCTGGGTAGCCGGCTCTCCGCCATCGCCCTGCTGCCGGTCAGCGTGCTGCTCACGGTGGTCGGACCCGCGGTCGGCGTCGCGGTGTTCGCCCTGGGTCGGGCCGGCGACGGCGGTGGCAACGCCCGGCTCGGCGCGGCGATCGCCGTGTCCGCGTTCGGGCTGGCACCCTTCGCGGTGGTGATGCTGCAACTGCGGGTCTTCTACGCGCTCACCGACAGCCGCACCCCGACGCTGATCCAGCTCGCCGTCGTCGGGATGAAGGTGCCGCTACTGCTCGCGTGCCCGGTGCTGTTGCCCCCCGAGCAGGTCGTCTTCGGGCTGTCCGCGGCCAACAGCGCGTCGTTCGTGTTCGGCGCGGTGTTCGGTCAGATGCTGTTGCGTCGCAGGTTGGGCCCGGTGCGTACCGGTGAGGTGATGGGCACGGTGTGGCGCGTGGCCGTGGCGAGCACGGTCGGTGGCCTGATCACGTTCGGTGCCGTTGCACTGCTCAGTTCTGGACACGCCGGTGAGTCATCGGCCATAGCACAGGCATGGACAGTACTGTGCGTAGCGACCGTCACCTTTGTTCCGGTGACAATGGTTGCGATGTGGATCCTTCGGGTAGCCGAACTTCGACCGCTCTGGCAACAGTTCGCACGGCTCGCCAAGCGTCACAATCGACGGCACTGAGCACGTAGCCTGAGTACGCTCGGCCCGGGAGGGTCCAGCCTGTGGCGGGAGGTGGGGGTCGTGCGTGAGGTGGCGAGTTCCCCGCGAGTGAGAGCAGCACAGCCTCCCACAGCAGAGGCTGATCCCCCGTCCGAGTCGCCTCCCGCACCGGTTGTCGACGAGATCCCCGCGAGCACCGTTGCCGGTGCGACGCTGGGCATGCGTTATCGGCTGCACACCCGAGTGGGCTCCGACGTGAGGGCCGGAGCCGAGTTCTGGCAGGCCAAGGACACCGTTCTGCAGCGTGACGTCGCGATCACGCTGCTGCATTCGACCGTTGCCGGCAGTGGCGCCCTCGGCGGCGACGATGCTCCCACAGCCGCTGAGCGGGCCCGCGAGATGCTCGACCGGGCGCTGCGTTCCGGAAACTTCGAGCATTCCGGTTGTGCCCGGCTCCTCGACGTGCTCGCGCCCGATGCCCCGGGCATCCCCGACCACATCCTCGGCGCAGCGGTCACCGAGTGGGTCCCGGGCCGCAGCCTCGCCGAGACCGTCGCCGACGCCCCACTGTGGCCCATCGAAGTCGCCAGGGCACTGCAACCGCTGGCCGCCGCCGCCGAGGCCGCCCATCGCCACGGCCTGGTACTGGGCTGCGACCAGCCGCAGCGGATCCGGATGACCGTCGACGGCCGCGTCCAGCTGTGCTTCGCCCTGCCCCGCCCCGACCTGAACCCGGCCGACGACGTGCGTGGTCTCGGCGCTGTGCTCGTCACCCTGCTGACCTCGCGCTGGCCACTGTCCGGGGCCGACGCCGCCCTGGCAGGCCTCGCCGTCGCCGAG
>JBOHEP010000279.1:0-3706 GCA_050701075.1 Pseudonocardia sp.
CGTAGGCGCCGCGGCCGAAGTAGATGGCGTTGAGGTAGTCGCCGAGGATCTGGTCCTTGGTGCGCTCCTGGGAGATCTTGAACGCGAGGACGACTTCCTTGTACTTGCGCCAGAGCGTCTGCTCGTCACCGACGAGTGTCTTCTTCACGAACTGCTGGGTGATCGTCGAGCCGCCACCGGTCCCGCCGCGCAGCTGGTTCCAGGCCGCCCGCGCGATGCCGGTGAGGTCGAAGCCGGGGTTGGAGTAAAAGGTGCGGTCCTCGGCTGCGAGGACGGCCTCGCGCACGTGCACCGGCACCGACTCGACCGGCACCTTGATCCGGTTGCCCTGTTCGGGCACCAGCCGGGTGAGCTGGGTGCCGTCGGCGAAGGAGACCAGCGCCACCTGGTTGTTGACCGCGTCGTCGGGGCTCGGCACCGCGAAGAACAGGTACCCCAGCGCGAACGCGACCACCGGACCGAGCACGACGGCGGCCACCGCCCCGAGCAGTCCGAGACGGATCCGGCGGCGTCGACGGACCTGGAGCTGGACGGGGGTGAGCCGCGGTCGCCGGGGAGCCGACCGCCGGCTACCCGGGCGGCGACGGGAGCGGGGCGGCCCCTGCTGGTCCACGGCGGCGGGCCGCACCTCGGTCGGGCCGGGTGCGCGGTGCCGGGCGGACTCCTCGACGGCCGCGCTCGAGCCCGGGGTCGCGGGACGGCCGGTCTTCGGGGGTTGCCACCAGCTGACCCCGGGGGCCTGGGCACCCCGACGGGACACCTGCGCGGGCAACTGGGGACGGCGCCGGTCCTGGTCGCGCGAAGCCCGGTCGGGATGTGAGGTGTGCGCTCCGGGCATGCGAGCCGCCTCCTTCCCCGTTTCGCCGACGATCGCGGTACAGAGCAGTCTCGGTCAGCCACCACCGGGTCCAACGGCCGGTCCGGGAGGCGCGGTATGGCAGCGGACCTGATACGACTCAATTGGACCAGCCGAAGGTGGCCACGATCCGGTCATCGAGACCGGGCCGGTGACGTTGTGTAGGTGGTTGCGCCATCTGCCGATCAGGATCCTGCCATCGGCCACTCCTACACTCGCGTCCGGGTGGGTGGTCCGGTCGTGGATGAATGCAGAGGAGCTCGTCGTGAGTCGTCGCGCCGTGACCGCACTGGGACTGGCGGGCCTGCTCGCCGCGGCAGGTGCCCGGCGCCCGTTGATCCGCCGGTGGCCGGTGTCGATCATCCAGGCCGGTCCGTGCACGCTGGCCTCTGAGCTGCCCGGCCTGCTGGCCGTGGCGCACGGGGCCGCGGTCGCGGTCGCCCTCGTGCGGGGTGGTGGCCGGCGGCGCGACGGGCTCGCCGGGGCGGCGGTCAACGCACTTGCCGCGGCCGCTCTCGTCGATCTGCACCGCGACACCGCCCGGTCTGCGGCGGTGTTGGATGCGGTCCTCGCCCCGCTCGGCGTTGCGGCCGGTGGTCCGGCGCAGCAGGTCAGGGGCGGCCGAGCGGGCCGTCGGGCGTACCGGCGCGCGGCCGACATCGGTTACGGCGACGACCCGGCGCAGCGGCTCGACGTCTGGGCCCGACCCGGCCTTCCCCGCGACGGGGCCGCGCCGGTGCTGGTGCAGGTGCACGGGGGTGGCTGGACCGGCGGGGACAAGGCCGGCTCGGGCGCGCCACTGCTGGGGTACCTGGCCGAGCGCGGCTGGGTGTGCGTCACGGCGAACTACCGGCTCGGTCCGGGGCACCGGTGGCCGGCGATGATCGTCGACGTCAAACGGGCGATCGGCTGGGTCGGGGCGAACATCGCCCACTTCGGCGGCGACCCGGGGTTCATGGCGATCAGCGGCGGCTCAGCCGGTGGACACCTCGCCGCCCTCGCGGCACTGAGCCCGAACGACCCCGACTTCCAGCCCGGTTTCGCCGGCGTCGACACCACACTCGCCGCGGCCGTGCCCCTCTACGGGGTGCATGACTTCAGCGTCGACGAGTACGGCCTGTTCGCGCTGCTGGAGGGCAAGGTGTTCGGTACCACCCACATCGACGACGCGGGTTCGTGGCGGCAGGCCTCGCCGCTGCACCGGGCCGGGCCGCACGCGCCGCCGTTCTTCGTGATCCACGGTAGCGCCGACACGGTCAGCTCGGTGAACCAGTCGCGCCGGCTCGTCCACCGGCTGCGGCAGGTGAGCCGGCATGAGGTCTGCTACGCGGAGCTGCCGCGTGCCCAGCACGGCTTCGACGGCCTGCCGACCGCGCGGACCGCGCTCACCGTGGACGCGGTGCACCGTTTCCTCACTGTCGTACACGATCGGTACCGCAGCCGCGACGGAGTCCCTGGGCGCCACGGCATGCGGGTCGGCCCTCTGCGCCCGAACCCGACAGCCGCCGCCCGCCCACCAGCGTCCCCGATGGCTGAGCGCCCGCCCGCCTCCCGCTGACGAACGACCGGCACTTTCGTCCGGGTTGCGCCGGGCGATATCGAGCGGCAGTCCTCGCACCGACCCGTCTACGCTCACCGGCACCTTGGTTCGCAACAACCTGGAGGTCTTTCGTGTCCGCGCCCGCACCCAGTCCCGCGTCCGCCCCCGTCAGGGTGCCGGCCGGGACGACCGCGTCCGCCGCGGTGCGTGCGGTGGGGTTGCCGACCACCGGCCCGAGCGCCGTCATCGTCGTCCGCGACGCCGGCGGCGAGCTCCGCGACCTGGCGTGGGCACCCGAGTCCGACGTCACCGTCGAACCGGTCGGTGCCGACACCGAGGCAGGCCGGTCGGTCATCCGGCACTCGGCGGCACACGTGCTCGCCCAGGCGGTGCAGCAGCTCCATCCCGACGCCAAGCTCGGCATCGGCCCGCCGATCACCGACGGCTTCTATTACGACTTCGACGTCGCCACCCCCTTCACCCCGGACGAACTCGGCAAGCTCGAGTCAGCCATGAAGAAGATCATCAAGGCCGGGCAGCGGTTCTCCCGGCGCCCGTTCGACTCCCTCGACGACGCGCGCAAGGAGCTCGCCGACGAGCCGTACAAGCTCGAACTGATCGACCTCAAGGGCTCGATCGGCAACGTCGACACCTCCGAGGTCATGGAGGTCGGGGCCGGCGATCTCACGATCTATGACAACGTGCACGCACACACCGGCGAGACCGTGTGGAGCGACCTGTGCCGCGGCCCCCACATCCCCACCACGAAGTTCATCCCGGCGTTCAAACTCATGCGTTCCGCCGCCGCGTACTGGCGGGGTAGCGAGCGCAACCCCCAGCTCCAGCGCATCTACGGCACCGCGTGGGAGAGCCAGGATCGGCTCGACGAGCACGTGGCACGCCTTGCCGAGGCCGAGCGTCGCGACCACCGCCGCCTGGGCGTGGAGCTCGACCTGTTCAGCTTTCCCGACGAGATCGGCTCCGGCCTCGCGGTCTTCCATCCCAAGGGCGGGGTGATCCGTCGGGAGATGGAGGACTACTCGCGCCGCCGGCACGAGCAGGCGGGCTACGAGTTCGTCAACACCCCGCACATCACCAAGGGCCAGCTCTTCGAGACCTCCGGGCACCTGCAGTGGTACGCCGAGGGCATGTACCCGGGGATGCACCTCGACGCCGAGCGCAACGCCGACGGCACCGTGCGCAAGCCCGGGCAGGACTACTACCTCAAGCCGATGAACTGCCCGATGCACAACCTGATCTTCCGCTCGCGTGGGCGGTCGTACCGGGAGCTACCGCTGCGGCTGTTCGAG
>JBOHEP010000280.1:0-6302 GCA_050701075.1 Pseudonocardia sp.
TGGCGACCAGCCCGGCGCGGCTGCGGCGGGCCAGCTTGCGCAGCGCGACCGCCACGGCGTAGCCGACGAACACCCCGACCAGCGCCATGTTGACGATGTTGGTGCCCAGTGCGGTGAGCCCGCCGTCAGCGAACAGCAGTGCCTGCACGGCGAGGACGATCGCGATGCAGAGTGCCCCGACCCAGGGCCCGACCAGGATGGCCACCAGCGCGCCGCCCAGGAGGTGACCGCTGGCCCCGGGCAGGATCGGAAAGTTGATCATCTGGACGGCGAAGACGAAGGCGGTGACGAGGCCGGCCATCGGCGCCGTGCGGTCGTCGAGGTCGGCGCGGGCACGGCTGACGGCGATGGCCAGTCCGATCACCGCGATCAACCCGAACACCGCTGATATCGGCGCGTTGATCAGCCCGTCGCTCATGTGCATGGCCAGGTTCACGCTCAGCTCCCTCCGTAGGCGCGACAGACCCGGATCAGTCACCCCAAAGGGTGATCCCGGTCAGGCTAGACGCACTCCGGAGGCAATCGCAAAGGTTCTGCGACTGATGTCCGAAATATTTCCGGAGTGGTTCGGTGCCCGTTGTCGACGTCGCCGCCATCGCACACATGTCTGCGCACACACGCTGTGACATGCGCGCTGTGACATGCGCGCCGTGACATGTGCCCCGTGACATGCGCGCCGTGACATGTGCGCCGTGACATGTGCGGACACCGGAAGGTGAGCGCGGCCCTCGGGGCCGCGGCGTAGCGTGGGCGCCGTGCCCGCCACGCCGTCCCCTGATCGTCCCCGCACGCTCGGTGCGCTGCGCGCGTCCGGCCATGTGCTCCACGGGGTCAAAGCCGAGATCCGCCACAACCTCCTCGACGCGCTGCGCGCCGGCCGCGACCCGTGGCCCGGCATCGTCGGCTTCGAGTACACCGTACTGCCCCAGTTCGAACGCGCCCTGATCGCCGGACATGACGTGGTGCTCCTCGGTGAGCGCGGTCAGGGCAAGACCCGGCTGCTCCGCTCGCTGGTCGGGCTGCTCGACGAGTGGACGCCCGTCTTCGAGGGCTCGGAGCTCGGCGAACACCCGTATGAGCCCATCACTCCGGCTGCCCGCCGCCGCGCCGCCGAGCTCGGTGACGACCTGCCGGTCACCTGGCGGCATCGCGACGAGCGCTACACCGAGAAGCTCGCCACACCGGACACCGCCGTGGCCGACCTCATCGGTGACGTCGACCCGGTCAAGGTCGCCGAGGGCCGCTCGCTTGGTGACCCGGAGACGATCCACTACGGCCTGGTCCCGCGCGCGCACCGGGGCATCGTCGCGATCAACGAGCTGCCCGACCTGGCCGAGCGCATCCAGGTCTCGTTGCTCAACGTGATGGAGGAGCGCGACATCCAAGTCCGTGGCTACACGCTGCGGCTCCCACTCGACGTGTTGCTCGTCGCCAGCGCCAACCCCGAGGACTACACCAACCGCGGCCGGATCATCACCCCGCTGAAGGATCGCTTCGGCGCCGAGGTGCGCACGCACTACCCCCTGGAGCTCGCCGACGAGATCGCGCTGGTGAAGCAGGAGGCCGAGCTCACCGCCGCTGTCCCCGGTCATCTGCTCGAGGTGATCGCGCGTTTCGCCCGGTCACTGCGTGAGTCCAAGGCGATCGACCAGGGGTCGGGAGTATCGGCCCGGTTCGCGATGGCCGCCGCGGAGACCGTCGCCGCGGCAGCGCTGCGCCGCGGCGCGATCACCGGCGAGGAGCGCCCGACCGCGCGCCCCATCGACCTGGAGTCCGTGCCGGTGGTGCTGCGCGGCAAGCTGGAGTTCGCCTCCGGCGAGGAGGGCCGGGAGGGTGAGCACCTGGAGCACCTGCTGCGCCGGGCGATCGCCGACACCGCCCGCGCCCGGCTGCGCGGCTTCGACCTGGGTCCGCTGGCCGAGGCGGTCGCGGGGTCGCCGGTGCGCACCGGGGAGCGGGTGCCCGCCGTCGAGGTGGTCGCGGCGCTGCCCGTCGTCGCGGCGCTCACCGAGGTGGCCAAGCGGCTCGATGCGGCCGGCACCGAGGACCCCGGCCCCATGGCGAGCGCCGCGGAGCTGGCGCTGGAGCTGCTGTTCCTCACCCGGCGGCTGGCCAAGGACGAGGCTGACGACGAGAGCGTGAGCTACGGCTGACCGACGTCGCCTAGCGGGAGTTTCCGGGATATTTCGATCATGGGTGTGTTGCAGCTGGTCACGGCGTTGTTGATGTTCGTCGGGTGTATGACCCATCCCGATCCCGACCGTCCCACCGGTCGTCGAGGTGGGGCGCTCATGGCCGCGCGGGCCGAGAAACCGCTGATAGACCGCCTGCGCGGGGGCCTGCCAGGCCCTTAGGCGCTCGCGGAGAAATTAATTAGTCTCGTTCGGACGTGTCGCGTCTTCGTCTGGTGCGGCGCACACATTGTAGTTCCAGTCGCCGTGGGATTCGTGTCGTTGCAGGTGACGGGCTTCGAAGGCCTTCATCTAACTCTCGCCCGAAGACGCTGATCACCCACGCCCGTACCGGGGCGGCGAAGTTCCTCAGCTATGAGATCATCGCCCAGCACGGCGAGAGCAAGTTCACCGGAGACCGCCGTATGGTCAACGGCAAGATCGGGCTGCGCGTGCCACGGTCGGTGATCACGGCCAAGTTTGCCCATACCTTCGACGCGGCAAACTCGCGCACCGGTCCCAGCTGGTCAACCGCGACGACCACCACATCGTCGGGACCTACGGGGCCGAGTACAGGGGCATCGTCCAGTACTACCTGCCGGCGGCGACGTCTACCGGATGCGCCGGCTGGAATGGGTCACGAAGACCTCCCTGCTGAAGACGCTGGCCGCGAAGCATCAGTCGACGGTGAACAAGATGGCAGACCGTCACAAAGCTGTCATCGAGACACCGCACGGCGGCCCATTTCACGCGGGAGGCGACCGGGCCAGCCCACGGCGCACGAAGAGAACCGGCGACTTCCCCGCCCGCAAGCCGGATGAACCCACGTCGTCACCGTCACCCGACGCATCGAGCTCCACAGCCTCCGACCCTGGCCATCAGGCTAAACGCAAGGCCATTGCCCGAGGACCGGTCCCTCCCGCTCCGCGGCGAGCCGGCACAGGGAATCCACCAGATCGTCGGCACCCGGCGTGGCCAACCATTCCTGACGAGCGCGCGCCGCGCCGACCCGGAAGGCGGGATCCTCGATCAGCCGGGCGACCGCACGTCGCAGCGCGGCTTCCGTCACGTCACCCGGGTCGCACCGCAGGCCCGCACCGATCCGCTGCACGCCGTCCGCGATCTGAGCGGGATCCCATATCTCGTCCGGGATGATCAGCTGTGGAGTGCCGTGCACCAGGGCGTTGCGCATCGTCCCCGCACCGCCGTGGTGGACGATGGCCGAGCACGATGGCAGCAATGCTCCCAGTGAGACGAAGTCGGTGAGCACCACGTTGTCCGGGACGTCGCCGAGCAGCCGGGTCTGCTCCGCGCTTAACGTGGCCACCACCTCGACGTCGAGCGCCGCCACGGCACGCAGGACGTCGGCGATAGTGACGTCGTCGACACCCCACATCTCCCGGCCGGACAGACCCAGCGTGAGGCACACGCGCGGCACCCGGGGTCTAGCGTCTATCCACGTTGGCACCACGCTTCCGCCGTTGTAGGGCAAGAGCCGCACAGGGAGGTAGTCGACGTCGGTGCGGAGTCTCATCCAGCCTGGCATCGGGTCGATCGTCCGATCGCCCCACACCGTCCGCTCGTCATAGTTCAGCCCGAAGTCTGCAAGGACACCGGACAGCCACTCCCGGAACGGGTCGTCGCCGGGCGGCCCGTTCCGAAGGTGCCGGTGGCGCATGCGCACCATGTGGTCGAGCCCGAACAGGACCCGGATGCTGGTCGCCCCGACGGCCCGCGCGGCGACCAGGCCTGAGAACGTCAACGCGTCCCATATGACCACGTCCGGCTGCCACTGCCGGGCGAACGCGACGATGTCGTCCAACACCGCGTCGTCGGCGACGTTGTGCAAGAAAGCCGCCGTGTACCAGGTGAATACCCCAAGCACGTACTCGGGCGTCAACAGCGTCTCGGCGGACTCGGAGATGTCGTGCGGACGCCCGGCCTGAGTGAAGTCGGCGTGCATGAACCCGTGAAGATCGAGCGGCCGACCCACGGCATGCACGAGGATCCCGGCATCGACCACCTTGTCGACTCCGTCGGGATGGGTCGCGAAGCGCACCTCATGCCCGGCGTCGACCAGCGCCCAGCCCAAAGGTACCAAATTATAGATGTGTGACGTCGCCGGGAAACATGTCAGCAGCACTCTCACGTGCTCACCACCTCCGCACTCGCCTGATGTGCACCCGTCACGGTCGTGGGATGAAGCCGGACTCGAAGAAGTAGTCGAGGTAGAGGTCGAGCAGCTTCGCGTCCACCGGCACCTGCGTCAGACCACTGCCCCTCAGCGCGGCCTCGAAGTTGGCGCGACCCAGCCGTGGGAACGTCCCCTCGAAGAACAACTCCTTGACCGTCATCGGTGCGGTGTTCGCCCGGTCGACGCACAAGGACACGAACGGCGCCGTCGGGCTCGACGGGTTCGCGGTCACAAACCGCACGAGCTCGTCCACCCACGCGGAGTAGTCCAAGGTCTTCACGTCGAACCCGGCGACACGCATCCGCTCGATCACGTCGCCGAACGTCGCGGAGTGAGGACTCGTCACGTGGTAGACCTCGCGCCTCGTCGGGACGGTGGTCGCGATGTGTACAACGGCGTCGGCGAGGAAGTCGACGGGGACGAAGTCCATGGGCAGCGCGATATCCGGGGCGACCCCCGTCCTGGCGATCGTCTCGAAAAGCGAGCAGATCGCGGTCTCGGTGTTGCAGACGCCGCTGCGCTGCTCCCCGGTGACCTCGTAGGGCCGGTGAACGGCGATCGGCAGTCCCTGGTCAGCAGCCTCCTGCAGCGCCCGTTCGGCCACCCACTTGCTCTCGGCGTACCCCATGGAGATGCCCTCGGGATGCGCGAGCACGTCGTCCTCGGCGACCGCGGTGACACCTGCGGCGCCGCAGCCAGCCAGAACCGCCACCGTCGAGATGAAGTGGACGGGCACCCGCCGCGGGCTGGCCAGCTCGATGATCCTCTTCGTCCCCCCCACATTGATGTTCTGCAGCGCCGCGTACGGGTAGAGGAAGTTGACGTCTGCCGCCGCGTGGACCACGAGATCGAGACATTCCGACAACGCCGAGCTGTGCTCCGCAGCGAGACCGAGGTTCGGCTCGGCGATGTCGGCGGCGAAGCACTCCGCCCGCCTCCCGTCGTCGACCAACTCCGCCGCCGCGCGCTCGAGACCGTAGCCGCGCAGCGCCGACACCACCCTCCGCCGGGCGTGCGCCGCGTCGCGGGCACGGACGGGGCAGTGGATCCGCGCGCCGGTCGAGCGCAGCAGCGCGTCGAGCAGAAACGACCCCACGAAGCCTGTGGCGCCGGTGAGGAGGACGTCGTGGATCCCGTCGGGTCGGACGTGGCCGTCCCTGCGCGCGGGCAGGGCGGCGGCCAGCCGGCCGTCACCCCAGAAGTCCGGCCACTCCGGGACGACCGGCGCCACGATTCCATCCACCGCCGTCTGCACCGCTGCCGCGAAGTCCGCGACGGACGCCGCGGTCAGCAGGCCGCGGACCAGTGCACTGCCGTGCTGCGGGTCGATGTCGAAGGCACCGATCGTCCGGGCCGCTACCTCCGCCGCCAGCATCGAGTCCCCGCCCGAGTCGAAGAAGCTGCGGTCCTCCGCCACCTCGGCGCGGAACACCTGGCTCCAGATGTCGCGCACGATGCCAAGCAGGGAGGTGGTTGCACCGGCCTCGGCGCCGTCGGTCGACGCTGTGGCGCCCTCGAAGTCGATCCGCGCCAGCGCGGCTCTGTCCACCTTTCCCGATGCGGTGATCGGGAGCTCCGGCACAGTGACGATACGGGAGGGGACGGCCTGTGGCGGGAGCCATTCGGCCAGGCCCGCGCGCAGCTCGTGGACGTCGACGTCCACCCCGGCAGCCGGCGTGACGTGAGCGACAAGGAACGCCGGCCCGTCATCGATCGACCGCACGTCGACGACGGCGTCCCCCACGTCGTCGTGACGACGCAGGAGTGCCTCCAACCCGTCGAGCTCCACCCGGTGCCCACGGATCTTGATCTAGATCATTCACGTTGATCCACTACTTCGTGATCGCCTAGGTTTGTGGATCATGTTGTGGTGGGAAGCGGGTCGTGGGCATGGCGGGTCGCCCGAGGGACTCGGGCGGGCGCCGGTTCCACCGCCG
>JBOHEP010000281.1:0-1521 GCA_050701075.1 Pseudonocardia sp.
TGGTGCACTGCGCAATCTCCTGAAGCTCGGCGCTGACGCGCTACAAGAGATGGACGCTCAAGAGGAAACCGACGACGCGGCAACGCCTGAGCTGGTCACCGCCGACTCGTGAGCACGCCATCAGCGACGATGGAGATCGCAGCCGGGCAATGCCAACACAGCGGCATACACCGGGCGTTGTGCAGTTCCATCGTGACCCCGAGTGCGCCGACAACGCCACCGGGCCAGCGCTGCGAGCCGTGGGCCAGCGCTGCGAGCCGTGCCTCAGGGCGTTGCCTGACCCTCGACGCCGATCGCAGGAGACGTCGAGGCTCCGGCACTTGCTCGGCCGCAGACTGCGATGGGCTCGACGGACTGTTCCGGCCTGGAAGCGTGCCCTTCAAAGAATGCACGGGTAGAACGGAATGCACGGATAGAACGGGGAGTTGATGTACACCATGGCGCGAGCATTCGGTCTCGCTACATCGAGGATTTCGCCACATGAGCGGTCCGGGCCAGCGGGGTTGGGCCGACGGCCAGTGCATAAGGTAAGATAGACGACGGTATGCCGCCGAACACCGCCGCGACACCCATCTGAGCGCGATCGTGACCAGCCCGCGCTCGACGATCCGCGGCTGGGCGGTCATTCGACAGATCCATCCAATGGTGCTCGTCAGTCACAGGTCCATCTGATAGAGCGGTTCTCTGGCGGCGATCCTCCCCCCGTACAGGATTGTCCTCGGACAGCCGAGGGCCTTCGCGAGAGCATCTGCGAGTATTGAACTGCCTACGGCAGCCGTTTCTCGTTGCTGGCCCCGCCGTCGGCGGAGCTGGTGGCCCTGATGGAGCTGCGGCCGGTGTCGTCGCGGGTCAACAGCGTCCGCAACAACGGCCCGGAGCTGCTCGAACCGCTCGCGGCCCAGGACGTGAAGGAGCCGTTGCAGCTGGACCTGCTGGCCGGCCCGAACCCGCAATGACGCCAGGGGACGGGGCCGGCTCCGAGGAGGTCTCCACCCCGCACGGCCCCGCCCGGATCACCGTGCCCAACGCGATCGATCATGAAGGGGTGGTGCTGCTCCTCGGTCACGGCGCGGGCGGCGGTGTGGCGGCGCCCGACCTGGTCGCGGCCACCGACGCGGCCCGCGACGTCGGCGTCCATGTCGTGCTCGTCGAGCAGCCCTACCGGGTGGTCGGGCGACGGGCCCCCGCCCCGGCGGTGCAGCTGGACACGGCGTGGCTCGCCGTCGTCGAACATGTCCGAGCCGCGCTGCCGGGCCTGCCGCTGGTGTTCGGCGGCCGCAGCTCCGGTGCCCGGGTGGCCTGCCGCACGGCTACCGCCGGCGCCGCGGCGGGGGTGCTGTGCCTGGCGTTCCCGGTGCATCCTCCGGGCAGGCCCGAGAAGGACCGCCTGCACGAGCTCGCCCTGCCACAGGTTCCGGTGCTCGTCGTGCAGGGTGAGCGCGACCCGTTCGGCCGCCCGGACGCGGCCCCTGGACGTGAGGTGGTGGTGCTGCGCGGCGACCATTCCCTCAAGGCCGACCG
>JBOHEP010000282.1:0-2891 GCA_050701075.1 Pseudonocardia sp.
GGTCGAACTCCTTGAGCGGCAGCGCCACATCCTCGCCGTTCACGCTCACGACGTGCCGTTCGACGTCCATCCGGACCGGGCCGGCCTCGAGCACTGCGCCGGTTCCCCACCCACCCGACCCGTCGGCTTCGGCGCCGCCCTCGATTCCCCGGCGGAGCACCGCGCGTACCCGGGCGATCAGCTCGCGGGCGGAGTAGGGCTTGGTGACGTAGTCGTCGGCGCCGAGCTCCAGCCCCACCACCTTGTCGATCTCGCTGTCCCGCGCCGTCACCATGATCACCGGTACGGCGGAGCGGGTACGCAGGGCCTTGCAGACGTCGGTGCCGCTCATCCCGGGGAGCATGAGGTCGAGCAACACGATGTCGGCCCCGTTGCGGTCGAACTCCTCGAGCGCGTCCTGCCCGGTGGCCGCGACGGCGGTGGTGAAGCCCTCCTTGCGCAACAGGAACGCCAGCGGGTCGGCGAAAGACTCCTCGTCCTCCACGATGAGCACCCTCGTCATTGTCATCCTCTCGGGAGTTCGACCGAAGACCCGCTCGCGGGGTCGAGCATCAGGCCCGAAGACCCGCTCGCGGGGTCGAGCATCGATACGGGCGGCCGGACGACGGTGGTGGCGCCGTCGGGCCCGGCGCCCGTGGGGGTACGAGCGGGAAGCCGCATGGTGAACGTGGAGCCGGTGCCCGGGCTGCTCCAGAGCCGGACCTCGCCACCGTGATTGGCCAGCACGTGCTTGACGATCGCGAGGCCGAGGCCGGTGCCGCCGGTGGCCCGCGAGCGTGCCGGGTCGGCGCGGAAGAACCGTTCGAACACCCGCTTCTGGTGTTCGGGCGCGATCCCGATGCCGCGGTCGATCACCGAGATCTCCACCCAGCCCTCGATCTGTCGACGCGTCACCGATACCGACGCCGCCGGCGGGGAGTAGGCGATCGCATTCTCCACGAGGTTGGACAGGGCGGTGACCAGCAGGGTCCGGTCACCATCGACCACCAGCCCGCTGGGCCGGTCCACGGTGATCTCGATTCCGGCGGACTCCGCGGAGAGCCGGCAGCGGGCCATCGCCTCGCGCACCACGTCGTCGACATCGACCGCGGCGAGCTCGGGGAGTCGCTCGGCGCCGGTCAGCCGCGACAGCGCGATCAGCTCGGTGACCAGCGCGCCCAACCGGGTCGACTCCTTGAGGATCTTGGTGGCGAACCGGTGCACCTCCTCGACGTCACCAGCGGCGTCGAGCACGGCCTCGGCCAGCAGGCCAACGGCCCCGACGGGGGTCTTGAGCTCGTGGCTGACGTTGGCGACGAAGTCGCGCCGGGTGGCCTCCAGGCGCACCAGCTCGGAGTTGTCCTCGGCCTCGACCACGGTGAACCCGTCGCCGAGCGGGCGGACCCGCGCGAGCACCGCCGCCGGCTGACGGCCCCGGTTGCCCAGCGGAGCCAGGTCGACCTCGGTCGGCAACCCGGTCGCCAGCACCTGCTGGCACGCGGCCCACGCCCGCGCGTCGGGACGCCCGCCGCGGAGCACGCCGAGGTCGCCTGCGCGAGCGTTGGACAGCACGACGTCACCGGTACGAGTCAGGATGGCGAGGCCGGCACCCGACGAACGGAACACCCGCTGGAGCAGGTCGGCCAAGGTGGGGCCGGGGGATGGCTCGACCGCAGGCGGAACGTCATCGCCCCGCCGGCGGTATCGGAAGCCGATCACCACGCCCAGGGCCAGGGTCGCGGCCGCCAGCAGCACACATGCCAGCGCCGTCACGCCCGCTCCTCGCGCAAGCTCATCGCGGACGTTCCGAGCCGTCCTGTGTCAGGTGGCGACCTCACAAGCTCGGTCACGCCCGCATCGTAGGCAGGCCGACCACACCTGGGACCAGTTTGACGACCCGTCCGTGACCATGTCGAGGGCGTGACGCACGATATTTCGACCCCTGTTCACGCCTCGTTCACCCAAGTGGGTTCGCGTCGTGGCGGTCGGTCAGCGGCCTTGGGCCGCCACCGCGGCGGCCGCTGTCCGCGCCGCGGCCGGGTCGAGGTATGTCCCGCCGGGAACGGCCGGCCGCAGATCGTCGTCGAGGTCGTAGCGCAGTGGGATGCCGGTGGGAATGTTGAGCCCGACGATGTCGGTGTCGGAGACGGCGTCGAGATGCTTGACCAGAGCCCGCAGCGAGTTGCCGTGCGCCGCGAGCAGCACGATCTTCCCGGCTCGCAGATCGGGTACGATCGCTTGTTCCCAGTAGGGAAGGAAGCGGGCGACGACGTCTGCCAGACACTCGGTCAGGGGCAGCGCGGGACCGAGGTGGGCGTAGCGCGGGTCGCGGTCCTGGGAGAACTCCGAACCTGGCTCGATCGGCGGCGGCGGCACATCGTAGGAGCGGCGCCACACCATGAACTGCTCCTCGCCGAACTCAGCCAGCGTCTGCCTCTTGTCCTTGCCCTGCAGCGCCCCGTAGTGCCGCTCGTTGACCCGCCAGTCGCGTCGGACCGGGATCCAGTGCCGGTCGGCGGCGTCGAGGGCGAGGTTCGCGGTGGAGATGGCGCGGCGCATCAGGGAGGTGTGGCAGACGTCGGGCAGCAGGTCGTGTTCGCGCAGCAGCTCACCGCCGCGCCGGGCTTCCTGCTCCCCGGTCTCGGAGAGGGGGACGTCCACCCAGCCGGTGAACAGGTTCTCGGCGTTCCACACGCTCTGGCCGTGTCGCAGCAGCACCAAGGTTCCCATGACCATCACTGTGCCAGCAGCCGGCTCGGGCATCCCCAGCGGTGAGTTTGTTCAACGAGCCGCGGACCGCACGCCTGGACATCGACGCCGAGATCCGGCGCTACGGCGCCGAGACCCGCGGCGGGGTGCGCGTCTCGACACCAGCGATGTGACCGCCGTGGCCGCATCGGTGCATCGGGGTC
>JBOHEP010000283.1:0-4096 GCA_050701075.1 Pseudonocardia sp.
CTGGCGATCTCGGCGGTCACCGAGCACCCGCTCGTGGTGCTGGCCGCCGTGCTCGGCGGGTTGATCGTGTTCGGGGTGCTCGGCGCGATCCCCGCCCTGGACTGGCTCCAGCCCTGGCTGCTCACCACCGGTTGGACGGCGGGCGTGGACGCGCTGCGCGACCCGCTGCCGCTCGACGGCCTGGCGAAGAGCTCACTGCGCGCGCTGTGCTACATCGCGCTGGGCGGTGCAGTGGCGGTGTTCCGCATGCTCCGCCGGGATGTGTGAGGGACGCGGGACGGCCCGAGCCACACCCTCCGCGTCGCAACTCGAATCCGGCCCAGCACAGCCTGAATTCGTGTCGTACCGCGGAGGGCGGGCCATGTTGCGGAGCGCAAGGATGGGCCACATGACCCAACTGCTCGACGACGCCGCGATCACCGCCGCTCTCGTAGACCTGCCCGGCTGGGAACACGACGGAAACAGCCTGGTCCGCACCGCGAAGCTGCCGGACTTCCCCGCCGCGATCGCGGCCGTGGACCGGGTGGCCGAGATCGCGGAGCAACGCGACCATCACCCCGACATCGACATCCGCTGGCGCACACTCATCTTCCGCTGCTCGACCCACTCCAGGGGCGGTGTCACCGATCTCGACATCGCGCTGGCCGCGGCGATCTCCGAGCAGGTCGCAGCCGCGGGCGGCTGATCGCCGGAACGCGTCGCATGTGATGCCGCTGAAGGCCGGGAAGCGTCGCCGGGGAGACCGCTGGACGCACCTGGTCGGCGTAGCGGGCTGCCCCGACGGCTGGTCGACTGGCGCGCGCCTGGCGGTGCACGGTTCCTCCGTGCTCGACGCCCCGAGATCCGCACACCGCCCTACGAAGGTGCACACCCGCCGGTCGGGTAGAGCCGCGGCCGGTTGAACCGTTGCGGCTGCTCGGTGCCGTCGACGTAGTAGGCGACCGGATGACGCGTCCCCAGCTCACCGATCAGGAACCTGGTGACGCTCGCGGACAGGACTCGATGGTCCCGCGACCGGGACTCTGCGAACGACCGGGCTTCACGCTCGGTGGAGAACACGATCTCGACCGCACCCACGTCGTCCGGTCTGGCTGTGTGCACGCTGAACACGACGTCGGTCACACGTACCCCCTCGGTGTCCGCGCCGGATAGCGCGGGGCTCACTCCGGTAGCGTGGTCAACACGGGGGCGTTATGAGAACACGTTCGGCGTCTACCGTCGTCTACGGGTGGTGGCCGTGACCGACCTGGGTTCCAACCTCCGAGCAGCCCGCGAGGCTGCCGGGGTGAGCCTTTCGGCAATGGCGTGCCGCACCCACTACAGCAAGTCACTTCTCGGCCACCTGGAAACCGGGAAACGCACGGTCAAGCCGGAACACGTCACCGCGTACTCACGCGCGCTCGACGTGTCTGTAGAGCGCTTGCACGGACCCCCGGACGATCCGCTGAGGGCTGCTCATGAGTGGCTGGTGGCCGAGACCCCGGCATCGGTGCAGTCAGCGGTCGGTCGACGCGTCGGCGCGAGCCTGGCAGGCGAACTGGAAAGCCGGGTGATCGAACTTCGCCACCTGGACGACCTGATCGGCGGACTCGACCTGTTCCCGCTGGTGAGCAAGGAACTCTCCGACGCTCAGCGCGTCGTGAACGCGGCGAGCTATACCGAGGAGACGGGTCGACGGTTGTTGACCGTCGTCGGAGAGTTGGCCCAGCTCGCCGGGTGGGTCGCCGGCGATGCCGGCAAGTACGTCGAGGCACAGCGCGTCTACCTGTCCGGTGTGTCAGCGGCAAGCGCCGCCGGAGATGCGGCGCTCGCAGGCCAGCTCCTGTCGTCGCTGAGCTACCAGACCGCGAACGTCGGTGATCCGGCCGACGCTGTGCTGCTCGCCCGCTCGGCCGTCAAGGGCGCCAGGAACGCGACGCCCACCGTCCGAGCGCTGCTGCTCGAACGGGTGGCATGGGCGAGTGCTCGCGCCCGAGACCGGGAAGGCACCCGGCGCGCGCTGGACGCTGTAGACGACTCCTACGAGCGGCGGTCGGCCGGGATCGATGAACCGGAGTGGGTGTACTGGCTCGACCGGAAAGAGATCGACGTGATGGCAGGCCGCTGCCTGATCGAGCTCGGAGACCCCGTCAAGGCTGAGCCACTTCTGTCCGCCGCGATAGCGGCCTATGCACCCGCCCACGCGCGCGAGATCGCGCTCTACCAGACGTGGCTGGCAGAGTCCTACGCTCTGTCCGGAGTGGCCGACGCCGGGCGGGCCACGATCGAACTAGCTCGGAAGTCAGCACGCGGCGTCAACTCTGCTCGGCTGGATCGTCGGATCGCTGAGGTGGAGCGCCTGATCCTCGTCGCGGGACGCGAACGCGACCTCCTCCCCCGGCTCGATCAGGCCCGCAGTGCTCAATATCGCCGCCGCCAGGTGCCAGGCATCCATCGCCCGTAATCCGTATGTCCGGACGATGTCCAGCACCCGCTTCTTCGACGTCGACCTGCACAACGGCGAGCACGGTGACCGGGCCGTTCGGGCCGAGATCGCCTTCCAAGACGGCGAGCGGCTCACCGATCTCGCCTCGTCCGGCGTGGGCCGCTCGGACCAGGGCACCCGAGATCTCGATGCGCGTCCACGTGCCGGTCACGCAGATCGTCTCGTCGTCCTCGGGCAGTTCGAGTGCCGCGGCGTGGTCGCTCATCGGGCAGGTAGGCCAGGCCAAGGTGGTGCAGCGCCGCAATCGTTGTCCGGGGTTGGCCCGAGTCGACAACACGCGTTGAGGTCGTGCGGTGCCGGGCGGCGTAAGGGTACGGCCGGCGGGCTGCCGGGCTCGTCGCTGTTTTCAGTGGGTTACTCAGCGTGAGGTCATGTAGGCGGGTGTGGGATTGGTGAGGGTGGGCAGGCGGAGCTTGGCTGCGGTGAGGTAGACGATGGTGATCATCTTGTTTTTGTTGCGGTAGCCCCGGGCGCGGGCTTTGGCGGCCTGGACCAGGGAGTTGATCCCTTCGAGCAGGCCGTTGCTGAGGTGGTTTTCGTGCCAGGCGATGATGCCGTCCCAGTGCTTCTCGACCAGGGTGACGAAGTCCTTGACCGGTTGCAGGCGGGAGCGTTTGGCGCCGTAGCACCAGCGCCGGAGGTACTCGGGGGCGTAGCTGGGGTCCTGGTCGTAGAAGGCCTGGAAGTCCTCCCGCCAGCGCAGCGCCCGGGCGGTCGCGAGCTGGGCTGAGGGGCGCATCAGCTGGTGGAGTTGGCCTTGTTGTTTGACCGTGAGGTTGGCGTGGTTTTTGAGCCACAGCCAGCGGGTGTGTTTGAGCTCGGGGCGGGTGGCGACCTCGGTGCGGCGCACGGTGTCGATGGCCTCGCTGAGCTTGGCGGCCAGGTGGAAGCGGTCGAAGGTCATCGTTGCGTTGGGCAGATGCGTCTTGATGCCGGAGATGAACGCGGTGCTCATGTCGGAGCTGGTGTCGGTGACCTTGTCCGGGTCGCCGCCGTGGCCAGCCAGGTCCGCGGCGAAGCGCCCGACCGTCTCGGCCGTGCGTCCTTCGGTGGCGAAGACCACCCGGCGGGCGTCGATGTCGGCGAAGATGCTGATGTAGTCCTGGCCTTTGCGGGCGGAGGTCTCGTCCATCCCGACCCGGGTCACGCCCGAGCAGTCGAGCTGGTCACGGGCGACGTTGACGTGGTGTTCCACCACCCGCCAGATCCTGGTGTCGTGTTCCCGGGTCATCGCAGCGACCTTCGCGATCGGCATCGCCGCGGCGAAGGTCAGGACCAGCGCCTCGAACAACAGCGTGAACCCCGACCCCGGGCGCGCCCACGGCACCTCCACCTGGCGCACCCCGTGCTCGGGGCAGCGCACCCGCGGCAGCCGGGCGTGCAACAACGCCCGATGCTGGAAGAAGTCCAGATGCCGCCACGTCTTGTCCACCGTGTCATGCACCGGACAGCCACCGTGCGCACAGTCCTTGGCCGGACACCCGAACCGGGCACCACGATCGAAACCCAGATACAGATCCAGCTGGGTGGCCTCGGCGTCGAACTCGCTGCGGGTCACCCGCCACAGCCCGCTGAGCCCCAACGCCGCCGTGAACAACCCCAGCTCATCCA
>JBOHEP010000284.1:0-1101 GCA_050701075.1 Pseudonocardia sp.
CCCACCAAACGGATTCGCCACAAACCGGCACGCCGTCAACCCCGCACGACCCAAATACCCCCGCGCCAAACCCACCCCAGCAATAAACAACTCCCCCACCACACCGATAGGCACCGGCCGCAACCACCCATCCAACACAAACACCCGAGTATTACTGATCGGCCGACCGATCGGCGGGCCGGCATCACCTGTCGCGGTGTCCTTGTCGCCATACCAGGCTGTGGCATACACGGTGGCCTCGGTCGGACCGTAAATATTGGCAATCCGCTCACACGACGTCGCTGCCTGGATCTGACGCACCGCCCGCGCCGACAACGCCTCCCCGGCCAGCACCACAGTCTCCGCGCTGACGGCCCCACCACCAGCCGCCAACCCCTGACACAACGCCGAGGGCACCCCACTGATCAAACTCGCCGTGCGCTCACCGACCCCGGCCTCACCCAGCGCCAGCACATCACGCACCACCTCAACACTGCCCCCCACACTCAACGGGCAGAAAATCTCAAAAACCGACACATCGAAATTCAACGAAGTCGACGCCATCACCCGCGACAGCCCCACCACACCGAAATCCGCAGCCGCCCACGCCACCAGATCAATCACACTCTGGTGAGCAACCACCACTCCCTTAGGGATACCGGTGGACCCCGAGGTGTAGATCACATACGCCGGATGGGTGGGTAATAGCGGCCTGACCCGGTCGGCGTCGGTCACATCAACACCGGAATAAGCAGCGATCTCGGCGACGGTGTCGGCGTGGTCAATAACCACCCGGGTCACCTCCACTGGTAAACATCCCGATGTCTGCTCGGTGACCAACACCAACACCGGGCTCGCATCAGCACAGATGAACTCAATCCGCGCCGCCGGATAAGTCGGGTCGATCGGCACATAGGCCCCCCCGGCCTTGGCCACCGCCAACACCGCCACCACCAACTCCACCGACCGCGGCAACGCCAACCCCACCAACCGCTCGGGACCCACCCCCAACCCGATCAGCGACCGCGCCAGGTGATTAGCCCGCTGATTCAACTGCCGATACGACAACTCCACCCACGACGAACCCTCACCACACACCACCGCCACACAATCCGGGCACCG
>JBOHEP010000285.1:0-1328 GCA_050701075.1 Pseudonocardia sp.
CCGCGAGCAGCTCGTACTCCCGCATCCCGCGGCGGCGGCACAGCTCGGCGAACTCGACGTGGCTCAGCAGGCCGGCCCGCTTGCGGTTGTCGGGGAACCGCCGGAACCCGGCCTGGTAGTAGAGGAACCGGTCGTCCTCGACGAAGCCGACGACGCAGCCCAGCGCCTTGCCGCCGCTGTCGGGCAGTCGGTAGAGCAGCACGCGGCCGGAGTCCAGCCAGGCCTCGGTCAGGTCGGTGAGGAACCCGGCGAGCCGCCGGCTGGCGAACACACCCGGCCGGCCCACGGCGTTCCAACGCTCCTGGTGCAGCAGCGCCATCTCCTCCATCGCCTCCCGCGCGGCCAGGACGCTCACGATCTGCTCGGGCGCGGCCGGCTCGAGGCTCTCGCGTGCCTGGCGCACGAGCCGGCGCACGGAGCCCTTCAGCCCGTCGTAGACGGTCTGATCGGGATCCAGCCGGATCGTCCAGGACTGCTGCGGCGACACCTCGTGCGGGAGCTCCTCGGCAAGCACCGCAGCCGCCTCCGGCCGCAGACCTGGCACGTGCAGCTCGTCCCAGCCCGGCTCCGCCCGGATGGCCTCAAGAAGCGCCCTGATCACCACCCGTCGGTCCTCCGGCGCGCACAGCACATCGTTGTACTCGACGAACACGCCCTCGCCCACGGGCTCGCCTGCCGTGCCCAGGTGCAGCCGCCGCACCCCCAGCCGGTGCCGTCGCGAGAGGACCAGCAGGGCGGCCCCGATCGGCTCACCGCCGCGTTCGAACAGCGCGAACGACGGCGTGACGGTGTCGCCGTAGTGGCGCAGCCAGGTATCGGTCCACGTCCAGCTGATCGCGGGGCGCCCGCCCCCGACCCGCTCCTCCAGGGTCACCCAGAACGGCGCGACGTCGGCGGCTTCCGCGGCCGACAGCAGATGAACCCGCACCGGTGTACGCCCCCCTCGCTGGGCGGGGATGGGCGAGCCGTTGCCGGTTCCGGATCGTAGGATCTCTCAGCGCCCCTCCCCTCAACCGTGCACCTGATGTCGGACGGAACGCTACCGAGGCAGATCGGCCGTGGCGAATCGGGGCGGCGGACCTCTCATCGACTCTCCGCCTGGCCGTCGCCGCCGGCGGGCACGCTCCGACGGCGCAGCAACGCCCGTAGCCCGCCCATCACCTCCCGCACGACCGGCCGGTCCAGGACGCCCATCGCGCCAAGGTAGACCACCGCGAAGGCCAGCACCTCGCCGGCGAGGATCGCGAGACCGAGGGCGATCCCCCGGTCACCGGCGTCCAGGACGAACCACTCCAGCGGCCCGACGACCCCGAGCGCCACCAGCGCGG
>JBOHEP010000286.1:0-1861 GCA_050701075.1 Pseudonocardia sp.
CGGCCCGCTCCGGCAGTGGCATCGTGAGCTTGAGCTGGAACCGGTCGAGCTGTGCCTCGGGCAGCGGGTAGGTGCCCTCGTACTCGACCGGGTTCTGGGTGGCGGCCACCACGAACGGTTCGGGCAGCGGCCTGCCCACGCCGTCGATCGAGACCTGCCGCTCCTCCATGGCCTCCAGCAGCGACGCCTGGGTCTTGGGCGGGGTGCGGTTGATCTCGTCGGCGAGCAGCAGGTTGGTGAACACCGGGCCCTTGCGGAAGGAGAACTCGGAGCTGCGGGCGTCGTAGACCAGTGAGCCGGTGATGTCGCCGGGCATCAGGTCCGGGGTGAACTGCACCCGCTTGCTCTCCAGCGCCAGGCTGCGGGCCATTGCCCGCACCAGCAGCGTCTTGGCGACGCCGGGCACCCCCTCGAGCAGCACGTGTCGACGGCAGAGCAGCGCGACGACCAGCCCGGTGACGGCCGCGTCCTGCCCGACGACGGCCTTGGCGACCTCGCGGCGCAACGCGTGCAATGCTGCGCGGGCCTGCCCGGCCCCGCGGTGGACATCCGTCGCCCTGGCATCCTGCACCGCAGCGTTGCCGGCGACAGCGTTGCCGGCGACAGCGTCGTGAGTGCCGGCGTCGTGAGTGCCGGCGTCCTGGGTCATGACCGGCGCACCTCCTCTTCACACGCGTCGAGACCGTCGGCCAGTTCGACCAGCAAGCGGTCGTCCAGGGGCGCTGGACCGTACAACAGTGTGTCCACCTCGGCGCCGCTGCGGCCGATGCGGGCGGCCACCGCGGCAACGAGGGCCGCGGCGCCGTCCCGATCCACCCGCCCGAGCCCGAGCAACGGGGCCAGCCGGGCCCGGGTCGCGACGCGCAGCGTCTCCGCGGCGTGCTCACGGGCCCCGGCGCGCCGGTACAGCCGGGCCAGACCCTCGACCGTCTCCGCGGAGCGGACCACCACGGGCAGCGGTTCGGTGACCACCGGTCCGAGCCGGCGGGCTCGCCACAGCGCGACCAGGACGGCCGCGACGCCCAGCTGCGCCACCCCCCACAACCAGCCAGGTGCAACCAGCTCACCCAGCGAGCGCTCCTGGCCGACGGGTGGCCCCTGCGCACCCGGAAGCAACCACAGCAGTCGCGGGTTCGCGCCGAGCAACCCCAACGCGAGCGCGGCGTTGCCCTCCTCGGCCAGCGCGCCGTTGGTGAGCACGTCCGGCGCGCCGAGCACGGTGACGGTGCGGGCAGCGGGCGCAGCGTCGGCGGGGCGTGGGTCGGCACCGGAAGCCACCTGGATCAGGGCGGCGCCGGTGTCGGTGGAGTAGCAGGTCGTGGCCGCGCCCCGGGCTCGGTAGAGCTCCCCGCCCAGCTGCGCCCGGCCCGCTGAGCGCGCCGCGGGTAGGTCGCAGCCCGGCTCCAGCGCGTCGACCGGCTCGTCCAGGGCGATGATCTCCACATCGGGGGCCAGCGCGGCCAGCGCCTCGGGACCCGGCGCGACGGCGACGACGTCGGCTCCGGACTGCCGCACCGCCGCCAGCTGCGCGGAGCCCAGCCGCCACGGGAACGGCACCAGCACGGTCGACCCGGGGCCGGCTCCGCGGACTGCGGACGCGGTGCGGACGACGTCCACCGAGACGCCCTGCTCGCGCAGCAGCTGGGCCACGGCCCGGCTCCCCGAGTCGTCCACAGCCACCGGGTCCAGCCGCCCGCGGGTGGCGCGGTCGGCCGTCGCGGCGAGGACGACACCCGCGAGGACGACGAGCAGGCCGAGGAGCAGCGGTGTCCGGGCCGCCCGCCACACCCGCCCCGCGGGCGGGACGAGTGACGTGCCGGTCATCGCGCGGCGCCGGCCGGTGCCCCGGGCCGGGCGCGAC
>JBOHEP010000287.1:0-2625 GCA_050701075.1 Pseudonocardia sp.
ATCGTCTTGCCCGCGCCGGTCTCCCCGGTGAGCACGGTGAGCCCGGGATCCAGCTCGAGCGTCGCGTCGTCGATCACGCCGAGGCCCTGGATCCGCATCTCGGCCAGCATGGCCGCCACCCTACGGCGCGGGTCCGACGTTCTCCGTCGGCGGCGGGCGAGAAGCCGTTCGCCGCCGACGAACGGGCGCCGAACCGACATTCTCCGCCGGGACGGGCGGTCAGCGGTCGAGCCGCAGCGCCCCTCGCCAGCCGCGCACGGGCAGGTCGAACTTGCGGACGAGCCGATCGGTGAACGGCCGGCCGTCCAACCGCACCATCCGTACCGGCTGGACTCCCCGTGACAGCTCGACCCGCGCTCCCGGCGGAAGCTCGACGGTGCGCCGGCCGTCGCACTCAAGGACCGCGGCCGGCCCGTCCGCGTCCACCTCGATGGCCACCGCACTGTCCGGGGAGATCACCATCGGCCGGGCGAACAGCGCGTGCGCGTTGCTCGGCACCAGCAACAGCGCCTCGACCTGCGGCCATACCACCGGCCCGCCCGCGGAGAACGCATACGCGGTGGAGCCCGTTGGCGTGGAGCAGATGACGCCGTCGCAGCCGAAGCCGGACACCGGCCGCCCGTCGACCTCGAGCACGACCTCCAGGATCCGCTCACTGCGTTGCTTCTCGATGCTCGCCTCGTTGAGCGCCCACGTCCGGGCGAACACGTCGCCGTTCGACCGGGCGAGCACATCGAGGGTCATCCGTTCCTCGATCGCGTAGGCCCCCTTGACCACGGCGTCCAGCGCCGCGTCGAGCGACTCCTGCTCCGCCTCGGCGAGAAATCCGACCCGACCCAGGTTCACCCCGAGCAGCGCCACACCGACCGGGCGGGCCATCTCCGCGGCCCGCAGCAGGGTGCCGTCGCCACCGAGCACGAGCACCACCTCGGCCCCGTCCGCGCAACCCGGCCGACCGTCCACCATCCGCGGCGCGAGCGCCCCCGGCAGGTCGTCGTCGGGCACCTCCGACCACTCCTCGGCCAGCACTCGCAGCCGGACGCCGTCAGTGGCCAACCGCCGCGCGACGGCCGCGGCGGTGCGCTGGTTGGTCTCGCGGCCCGCGTGCAGCACGACGAGGACCTCCCGCATCACCGCGACCCCTCCTGGACGGCGACGGCGAGCGCGGCGTCGCCCACGTCGGCGCCGTGGCGGGTCAGCCACAGGAAGAACTCCACGTTGCCCGACGGCCCGGGCAGCGGGCTGGCCACCGCCCCGCGCAGCACCAACCCGATCCCCCTGGCGGTCCCCGTGACCTCGGTGAGCGCGGCCAGCCGCAGCTCCGGATCGCGGACAACGCCCCCCGGACCCAGGCGCTCCCGACCGACCTCGAACTGCGGCTTGACCATCGGCACCAGCGCGCCGGCATCGCCGGTGCAGGCGAGGAGCGCCGGCAACACGGTGCGCAGCGAGATGAACGACAGGTCGGCGACGGTGAGATCGACGAGGCCCCCGATCTCCTCCTGGGTCAGGTATCGGACGTTCCTCCGGTCGTGCACCCGAACCCGCGCGTCGCTGCGCAGCCGCCAGTCCAGCTGGCCGTAGCCCACGTCGACCGCGATCACCTCGACGGCACCCCGGGCCAGCAGCACATCGGTGAACCCACCCGTGGACGCCCCCGCGTCCAGGCACCGCGCTCCGGTCACCGGCACCGGGAAAGCGTCGAGCGCACCGATCAGCTTGCGCGCTCCGCGGGAGGCCCACTGCGGCTCGTCGGTGGCCTGGATCGTCACCGGGGCGTCCCGGTCGACGACCGTCGCCGGTTTGCCCGCGGTGACCCCACGCACGGCGACGCGGCCCTGGTCGATCAGCTCAGCCGCCTGCCGCCTGGACCTGGCCAGCCCACGGCGGACCAGCTCGGCGTCCAGCCGGGCACGCGTGACCATCGATGTCACACAGGTCCGGCGACGGGCGATCCGGCTGTGAGCGCATCACTCAGGGCCGCGTGCACCCGTTCGAAGGCCTCGACGTGCTCACCCGGCGGACGCCCCTCGAGTCCTTCCAGCGCGGCCATCGCCTTGGCGACCGCCTCGCCGGGATCCGGCGGGCGGGGATCGGCCGGGCGCAGCGGGCCCGGCGGCGCAACGTTCATCAGCACGCTCCCGGTGCGGTGTCGACACCCACCACGGTAGCCGAGCCGGAACCCGCCGGTGCCGACCCGTCGAGGCCGAGCGAGCGCAGGGCACGCTCGGCTCCGGGACCGTCGGCAATGACCCGCACCGGACCGGTGCGGCCGCCGTCCCAGTGCATTCCGCACAGCGCCAGCAGCGCGTCCATCGGATCGGCATCGGCCGTGGTCTCAGCGAGGCCCAGCACCCCGGGGCCGATCGAGCTCACCGTCCACCCCGGTCGCGGGCCGGGGGTGAGCCTGTCCGGTGAGCGGCGGAGCGCGTCCAGGTCAACGCCGATATGGTCGGGGCGCGACGCCGGTGGCGCGGCGAGCACCTCGGCCGCGTCGGAGATCCCGGTCAGGACGAGCAGCGTCGCGACGCCGGCGGCCCGGCCACCCTCGATGTCTGTGTCCAGCCGGTCGCCGATCATGAGGGCGGCGCGCGCGCCACTGCGCCGCACGGCGTCGTACAGCAG
>JBOHEP010000288.1:0-1070 GCA_050701075.1 Pseudonocardia sp.
CCCGGACCCGCCGAACCTGACCACGTTCACGAGCACGCTCACGAACCCGCCCACGGACACGTCACCACGCCCGTTCACGAAGCCGCCATTGACCCGACCACGGATGCGTCTACGCGGCCGCTGACCAGCACCGACACCAGCACCACGGCTGTACCAGGAGGGGGGCCGAGAGGGGCGGGGAATCCGGCCGGGCGGCGGTTGGTACTCACCCCCGTGACCTCGATCACGCTGCGCCCCACCTACTGGCTGTGGACCAGCCGCATCCCGGCCGGGGCGATCGTCCTCGGCCGCGGCGGGAGGGGATCGGGAAGTCGCTGTTCTGCGCCTGGATCACCGCGCGGGTCACGCTCGGCGAGTTGGACGGCGTCGACCACGGCCACCCCCGCGCGGTCATCTACGCCGCCACCGAGACTCGTGGAACGCACCATCGCCGGCCGCCTGATCGCCGCCGCAGCGGACATGTCCCGGATGTTCCGGGTCGACGTCCACCACACCAGTCCCGCCGGCGCCGTCGTCCTGCCGCTGTCGCTGCCCCGCGACTGCGACGCCCTCACCGACGCCATCACCGCCCACGACGTCGCGCTGCTCGTGTTGGACCCGCTGATCTCCGTGGTGGACTCCCGGATCAACGTCAACCAGGAAGAGCTCCGCACCGCCCACGAACCCCTCGCCGCGCTCGCCGACCGCACCGGCGCCGCCGTGTTCGGACTCGCCCACTTAAGCAAGGCCGGTGGCACCGACGTCCTGTCCCGCATCACCGGCAGCCGCGCCTTCGCCGCCGTCGCCCGCGCCGCGATCGCGTTCGCCCGCGACACCGGCGCCGAGACGGATCGTGCGTGATCTCCCAAGCCAAGAACAACCTCGGCCCGCTCGACCTGCCGTCGCTGCGGTACCGCATCGAGTCCGTCGAACTCGACACCGCCGAGGGCCCGGCCGAGTGGGGCGGCTGGTGATGCTCGGCGAGACCGACGTCCACGTCGACGACCTCCTCCACCAGGCCGACGCCGGCCCCAGTCGCGAGGGGGATCGAGGTGAGCGGCGCGAGATCGACACATGGCCGGCTACCGCCC
>JBOHEP010000289.1:0-1788 GCA_050701075.1 Pseudonocardia sp.
AGTGCGGCATCGGCGTCGGCGTCGGTGAGGTGGACGTCGAGTTGGGCGGTGGTGCTCATCGGACTCCTTGCGGATCGGCGGGCACTGGAGGCGCGAGCTCTTCGAAATGCCGGTGGCCCGGGTGGGCAACCACCAGATGTCGGTCGGGCACCGCGATCCATCCGGGGAGCGGATCGATCGGTTCGGACGCGACGAGTACCGAAGGATCGCTTGCGGGTCCGAGCATCGGGACCGACGGATCGCTTGCGGGTCCGAGCACCGGCACCGAAGGATCGCTTGCGGGTCCGAGCATCGAGACCGACGGATCGCTTGCGGGTCCGAGCATCGCGTCCGGCGTGATACGCACGGACAGCGCGTGATCCCAGGCCGTGGCCCAGATGCCGACGCCGTCGGTGAGCAGCAGGTTCAGCCGCGACCCGGGCGCGGCCCGGTCGACGGCCCTGACCACGGCGCGCAGCGCATCGGCCGGGGCGTCACCGGCCCGCAACCGGTGCCGGACCAGCGCCCAGAGCAGTGCGGTGTCGGTCGGTGCGTCGAGGGTGAGCAGATCGGTGACCGGCAGGGCTCCGGCGAGGGCGGCCATCGAGCCGGGCCAGCCGCGGACCAGGCCGTTGTGGCTGAACAGCCACCTACCCTCGCCGAACGGGGCCGCCGCAGCGGCCGTCACCGGCATCCCGACTGTCGCCGAGCGGACCGCGGCGAGTATCGCGGCACTGGTGGTGGCTCCGGCAAGGGCCGTGAAGGCGACGTCGGACCAGATCGGCCGCTCGGACCGGTAGCGCACGGGTTCCGGGGGGGACGTGGCCCCGTTCTCACCGGCCCAGCTCCCACCAACCCCACCCGGATACCAGCCCACGCCGAAGCCGTCGGCGTTCACCGTGCCCCCGCCGCGCATGTCCGTCGGCGCATACGACTGGCGCAGCAGCCCGTGCAGGGGGGCGAGCAGCAGGGCCGCGAGCGATGTCGGTGGTCCGAGATAGGCCAGATGTCGGCACACGCCGTTTAACGCCGGTCCGCAGGCTCGGCCGCCGAGGCGTCGCGCGCGCAGCGGAAACCGGCGAAGATCTGCCGGCGGATCGGATGGTCCCAGTTGCGGAACGTCGAACGAACTGCCGCCGGGTCGGTGCCGAAGGAGCCGCCCCGCAGCACACGGTAGTCGCCGCCGAAGAAGACCTGCGAATACTCGGGATAGGGAAACACCTCGAATCCCGGGTACGGGTGCCAGCCTGAGCTCGTCCATTCCCAGACGTCGCCGATGAGCTGATGCACTCCCAGCGCGGACGCCCCACGCGGGTAGGCGCCGACCGGCGCGGGCTGCAGGTGGCGCTGGCCGAGGTTGGCGTGCTCGGGTGTGGGGTCCTCGTCGCCCCAGGGGTAGCGCCGGGACCGTCCGCTCACGGGGTCGAACCGGGCGGCCTTCTCCCATTCCGCCTCGCTGGGCAGCCGCTTGCCCGCCCATGTCGCATAGGCGGTGGCCTCGTGGAAGCACACGTGCACCACGGGTTCCGCGTCCGGGACGCGTTCGAGCACGCCGAACCTGCGCCGCCACCACACCCCGCCGGAGTCGCGCTCCCAGAACTGCGGTGCCACCAGACCGGCTTCGACCCGGTGCGCCCACCCGGCATCGCTCCACCAGCGCCGGTCGTCATAGCCGCCGTCCGCGATGAACTCGGTGAAGGCGGCATTGCTCACCGGTGCGGTGTCGATCCAGAACGCCGGCAGGTCGACGGGGTGCGCGGGACGCTCGTTGTCCAGTGCCCACGGCTCGGTGGACGTGCCCTGGATGAA
>JBOHEP010000290.1:0-16601 GCA_050701075.1 Pseudonocardia sp.
CAACAAAAACAAGATGATCACCATCGTCTACCTCACCGCAGCCAAGCTCCGCCTGCCCACCCTCACCAATCCCACACCCGCCTACATGACCTCACGCTGAGTAACCCACTGAAAACAGCGAAGAGCCTCGCGGGGCCGCCGTGTGTCCGTCCGTCATGCTTCACCCAATAGTGTCGTGATGAGGAACACAACACCTCGGGGAAAGGGCGCATGCTGGCGGTTTGGGGACATCGCCGCTCGTATGAAGGAGGCGAACATGCCTCTCATCCCGCAGTCACCCACCCGGAATGTCAGCCTCGTCCATCGGGTGAGCGCGGCGACCCTCGGTGTCGGCCTGTGCGTGTTCGGCATCCTCGGGTTCCTCAGCCAGCCGGAGTTCCTGTCCACCGAGGGACTGCGCATCCTCGGGCTGGGCAGCAACGGGCTGCTGTCCACGATCTCGCTGATCGTCGGCGCGGTACTCATCGGCGCTGCAGCCCGTGGTGGAGAGATCTCCTCGACGCTCACGGTCGTCATCGGCGGGCTGTTCCTGCTCTCCGGGCTGCTCAACATCGCCGTCCTGGGCCACCCGCTCAACGTGCTGGGCTTCCGATGGCCCAACGTGTTCTTCAGCCTCATCTGCGGGCTGCTGCTGCTCATCACCGGCAGCTACGGCCGCTTCAGCGCAGGCCTGCCCCCGGACAACCCCTACTACCAGCACCGACATCCCCACACGGCGAAACCGGCCCCCTCGGAACGCAGCGACCAGGCCGGCATCTCGGCGGTGAACTGGCAGCGCCTCGCCGCCGCGGCAGCCGAGATGGCGACCGCCGAACGCGCCGTAGCCCAAGGTGCGCGGGGCGAGCAACTCACCCGGGTACGGGCGCTCGCCGGCCTATCGACGCATCAGGATCGCCTCCAAGCGTGGCTCGCCCATCCCGGTGAGCAGGAGCCAGAAGCGGCGAACGCGCACCAGCGCCGACCCAACCCGCCGGACCACGGTGCTGAGTCGCGGCAGCGGTCTACCGAGTAACGAACACGTCTCGTTACCCGTCGACGCACGCCGCGCAAGGTTGCGAACAACCTCGCGCGGCGTAGATCAATCAGAATACCTTCCTGGCGGCGCCACGGGATCTCCAGGACAAGATCGACAGTCGACCCGCAGGGCACCCGCGATCGGGCGCTACATCTTGCTTATCCTGCGATACTTGCGCATCGGCGATGAGAACATTATGGCCAGGACGATGATAGCGATCGCAATAAGAACCCATACCCACCAAGACATGGCCGCTCCTTTATAGGGCTCCGGCGGCTGACCTGCCCCCGGACATGCCTGGTGACACTACATCTTACGCTGAGGTCGCATAGATCGTCCCCGGCATGGTCGGGGCTGGTCACCGCGGTCAGCTGAACGGTCGGCGGCGTCGTGACACCCCCTGGTCTGCGCCGGCCTACTGACACTGGGAGCGCTGCTCGTGCTCCACGACCGGCGACATGGTCCGGGCCCGGATCGTCGGCGTCACCGCTGCGGGCCAAACGAAAGCAACGTCGCGCCTCGATCCGGCCAGCCGCCGGCGACCGCAGGCATCCATCCCGACCGTCCCGTCCGGAGGTTCTCCCACCGCGTCGCGTACACATCGCATCGGGCCGTGAACAACGTCCGGAAGAAGCGCACCTTGTCCCGCCCGGACGACGACCCGTGACCGCACCGGGCCGATCGAGGAACAGCCCGGTCTGCGTCGATTCAGGTGCACGCGCCTGCTGCGGCGACATCTCCAGCGCTTGCGCAGGTCACAGGGTGGGCGCGGCAGGGTTCGAACCTGCGACCGCTCGGGTGTAAGAGGAGCACTCAACGTCAACCAGGGCCTCTACCTGCGCCGATGCTGTCGATGTTCATCACTTCGGAGGTCTTTCGCCCCACTGGTTACCGTCGTTTCGTGTCACGAACGGTGTCACGCCGTTATCCATGTTGGACTGATAGTGGATGTGCCTACTCGGTCGCTTTCGGGTGTCTTGGGCTTGCGGCGACGACCCAGACGATGCGGCGTTGCTCGTCGGGGCAGTACCAGATGCGCCCGCCGGCGGTGACCTCATACTGCCATTGGTCGAGGGTGCGGCCGCTGATGTCGCGGGCGGCGAGTTGGCCGCGCAGGCGGTGCTGTCGCGTAGGGTTCTCCGGGCGGGTCGGTCGCTCGGTCAACACGATCCAGGCCTCCCAGGTGTTGCCGCGCGCGACGCGGCACAGCTCCTCCCAGCCCTTCGCGGCTTCCGAGGTCGCGAACCGGGCCTCCCAGCCGCCCGGCCGCGCTGGCGGTGCGACCCGGTCGCCGCGCTTGGCCGGCAAGACTCAGGCACCTTCCGGTGCCGGCACCGGGCCGAAGTCGTCGTCGAGCGGTCGGGTCAGTTCCTCGACCAGTGCAGGGTCGGCGTAGATCGTGGCGGTGGCCTTCCACTCGACGATCACCTGTGCGAGGACCGACCACTGGCCTAGTTCGGCGGATGCCTGGACAGCTCGGACGAAGTCGGTCGCGAACTGACGCCTGCCAGTGTTCGGGAGTAGGTCCAGCCAGGGGAACTCCTCGGTAAGGGCGCGGACTGCTTCGTCGGTCGGAAGGTGGGCGAGCGCGTTGCGCAGCGCCCGGGCGGCGCTGAGTGCTCCGACCGCGGCCGAGCTGGCGCTGTCTTCGCGTATGAGCAGCAGCGGCACGCCGTCGCGACGCTTGACGCGGACGTCTCCCTGGTCGGCGAGTGCGGCTACTCCCTTGGGGTCGCGCTGCAACTCGCTCCACTGCACCTCAGTCGTCACCACTTCATTCTGAACTACTTCAGAAGTTTCCGCAAGGTCGGACTCATCCTTCCGGCCGATGCTGGTCCGCGCGCATCCTTGGCCACTCCGGTCGACTCCCGTTCGTCTCTACGTCAAAGGATCTTCGCCGAGGTGCGAGATCCCGGCGTTCGGAGTGGCCAGAGTGAAGATCCTCAGGAACCTGTCGACCATTTCCGCAGGTCAAGCGTGGGCGCGGCAGGGTTCGAACCTGCGACCGCTCGGGTGTAGGAGGAGCGTTCAACGTCAACTACGGCCTCTACCTGCGCCGATGCTGTCGATATTCACCACTTCGGGGGCTCTGGCCCCACCGGTCACCGTGGTTCGTGTCATGACCCGTGTCACGCGAAGATCACCGGAGTCGGAGATCAGGCGACGTCCAGCCAGGCGCGTAGTGCCTGTCGGATGACGTCGCTGGCGTTGGTGTGCTCGGCGTCGGCTCGGGCGGCGAGCGCGGCTCGCAGTTCGGGATCGAGTCGCACCGGGACAACGTCGGCCGGGCCGGAGCCCAAGGGGCGGCGTCCCCCGCGCCGATGCACAGCGGTCACGTCGTAGCCGGCGTCGGCCTCGTCCGCCAACTGCTGCACCAGTTCGTCGGTCACCTGGACGGCGTTCGAGGTGCGGTGCTCGTTCTCGGCCCTGCTCATGGTGGGCTCATTCGGTGTCATGGGAGAAGGTCCCGGTATTTGGGTCTCATCCGCATCGCGTGGATGACGAGTTCGCTGCCGTCGTCGAGCAGCAGCAGCACGATCTCCAGCAGGTTGCCGGCCCGATCCGGGCCCAGCCGCAGCTCGCGACGTGGGCCGTCCTGGTCCTCGTCCTCCAGCGGGTAGGCGACCAGGAACCTGCCCGCAGCGTGGACTGCGTCCTCGTCGGCGACGCCGTGCTTGCGCCCCCAACCGGTGCACCTCCACCCGGCCAATCGTAATACGAAACCTCGTCTGCGGGGAAGTCGGGCACGCGTGCCATGACCCAGCCGCGGCCGGCGGCGTTACTGCTGTCGGTCAGCGGATACTCGACGGCGACATGTCAACGCGCCGTGGTGTCACGCTCAACGGCGGTCGCACTACCCTGCGGTGACCTGTCCCCGACGAACAAGGAGCGCGCCAGCGTGGCCCCCCGCGGCACCTCTCGGCAGATCGCCGACCAGCTGCGCGAGCTGATCCGAGCCGGTGGCCTGGCGCCCGGCGAGATGGTGCCGTCGGAGTACACGCTCGTCGAGCAGCACGGCGTCGCCCGCGGCACCATCCGTGCCGCGTTGGCCGTGCTCGTCGACGAGGGCCTGATCGAGGTCATGCCGGGGCAGGGCCGCCGGGTCGCCGGCTATTCCGCCGGTGGCGAGCCGAGCACGGCCTACGCGCGCATAGCTGCCGACCTGACGAGGCGGCTCGACGCCGGCGAGTTCGGTGCCGCCGGCCCGCTCCCGAGCGAGGCCGACCTCGTCGCCGAGTACGGCGTGTCGCGCAACACGGTCCGCCGGGCCTACCGCCTCCTCGTCGAGGCCGGTCGGGTCGTCGTTCGGCACGGCGCCGGCGCCTACCCGGCGCCGCGGTGACGGCTACGGTTCGTCGGGTGACGCGTACGCCTGAGGAGTCCGGCCGGTGGATCGTGCACTCGGAACGGCTCGTCTATGAGAACGAGTGGGTGACCGTCGGGCTCGCGGACATCTCCCAGCCGTCCGGCGACCGCTTCGAGCACCACACCATCACGCTCCCACCCGCCGCCATGACCGTCGTCCTGGACGACGCCGGCGAGCACGTGCTGATGGCCTGGCGGCATCGGTTCGTGCCGGACGTGTGGAACTGGGAGCTTCCAGGTGGGCTCATCGACGAGGGCGAGGGGCCGGCCGAGACGGCGGCGCGGGAGGTCGAGGAGGAGACGGGCTACCGCCCGCGCTCGATGGAGCACCTCGTCTCGTTCGAGCCGATGATCGGGATGGTCCGCAACGCCCACCATGTCTACCTCTCGCGCGGCGCGGAGCGCATCGCCGGCGCGAGCGAGCCCAACGAGGGCGTCTTCCAGTGGGTGTCCCTCACGGACGTCCCGGGCCTGATCGCGAAGGGCCGCTGCGCAACGGCGAGTCCGCCTACCAGGCGCCGGGCGCGCGGCTCTACGCCACGCCCGGCCACGTCCGCACCGAGCGTGACCTCGTCGCCGCGACGGCCGCGGGCGGAGCGGCGGCGCTGCCCCGCGAGGTCGCGCAGCGGTTCCTCGACCAGCTACGTGAGTCCGGGCTCGAACTTGGCGTCGACCAGGCCGCAGCCGTTCGGGGCGTGCTGACCTCCGGGGCGCGGGTCGAGTCGCTGGTCGGACCGGCCGGCACCGGGAAGTCGTTCGTCGTCGGGGCGCTGGCCCGCGCCTGGTCCGACCCGCAGCTGACCGGAGCCGGCCGGCGGGTGTTCGGTGTGGCGACCTCGCAGATCGCCACCGACGTCCTGGTCGCCGAGGGCCTGACCGCGCGCAACGTCACCCGCTGGCTCGACGCCCAGGCCCGCCTCGCGGCATCCGCCGTCGAGCGCGGCCCGGTCGGCGACGACGAGGCGTGGCGGCTGCGCGCGGGCGACCTGGTCGTCGTCGACGAGTCCGCGATGACCGACACCGCGGCGCTGGCCGCCATCCACGCGCGCGTCGACGCCGCCGGCGCGAAGCTGCTCCTCGTCGGCGACCACCGCCAGCTCGCCGCGGTCGGCGCCGGCGGCGGCATGGACCTGCTTGCCACCGCGGGTGCCCGCTACGAGCTGGCCGAGGCCCGCCGCTTCGCACACGAATGGGAGCGGGAGGCGTCGCTGCGGCTGCGCGCTGGCGACGAGACGGTGCTGCGCGACTATCACCGCCACGGCCGGCTGCTCGATTCCGGCACCCGGGAGCAGGCCGAGGCGTCGGCCGCGACGGCGTGGTTGGCCGACACCCTCGCCGGGCATCGCGCGCTGCTGCTCGTCGACACCAACGAGCAGGCCGCCCGGCTGTCCGCGCAGCTGCGCGCCGAGCTCGTCCGTCTCGGCCAGGTCGACGAGCACGGCGTGCCGCTGACCAGCCAGGGCACCTACGCCGGCGTCGGCGACCTCGTCCAGGCGAGGTTCAACGCCTGGCACCTCGCCGGCGTCGACGGCAACCGCCGCGGCCCGATCAACCGCGAGACCTACCGTGTCACCGCCGTCCGCGACGACGGCGCTCTCGAGGTGGCGACGCTCGACGGTGAGCCGATGGTGGTGCCCGCCGGCTACGTCGGCCAGCACCTCGCGCTCGCCTACGCCACGACGGTGCACGCCGCCCAGGGACGGACCGTGGACCGCAGCCACGCCGTCGTTACCTCCCGGACGTCGCCCGCCGCGCTCTACGTTGGGTTGTCCCGCGGCCGCGAGGCCAACACCGCGCACGTCGCGACGCTGGCTGTCGTCGAGGACTCCGCGCGGGGCAGCGACCGGCACACCCTGCACCGCGACCCCGTCGCCGTCCTCGCCGGCGTGCTCGACCAGCGCGACGCCGCCGGGTCGCGGTCCGCGCTGGCGACCGCGGCCGAGTCCGCGCACGAGGCCGGCACCGTCCGCACCGCCGCGGAGTTGCTCGCCGACGCCGCCCAGCTCGCCGCCACCGAGCGCACCGCCACCTGGCTCGACCAGCTCACCGACGCCGAGGTGCTGACACCGGCGCAGCGGGCGCGGATCGCCGCCGAGGACGGCGCGGCATCGCTGACCCGGGTGCTGCGCCGCGCGGAGCTGGCCGGGCACGACCCGCGCGCCGTCCTGCACACCGCGATCACCGAGCGGCCGTTCGAGGGAGCCCGCAACCTGACCAACGTCATCTACTCCCGTATCACCGAAGGCAACACCCGCCGGTTCGACCCCATCGGCCAGACGTGGGCCGACTTCGTCCCGCACGTCGAGCACCCCGAGTGGCGCGACTACCTCGCCGCGCTCGCCGAGGCCGCGGACGAGCGCGCCGCCGACCTGGCCGCCGATCTGGCCGAGGCTCCGTCGTCCTGGGCGCTCGACGCGCTCGGCCCGGTGCCCGACGACGGCGTCGAGCGCCAGGCGTGGCAGGAGCGCGCCGCGGTCGTGGCCGGCTATCGCGAGATGCGCGGACACGACGACCCGGTCGACGCGCTCGGCCCGGCACCCCAGCCAGGCCAGGTCGAGGCCCACGCCGCCTACCGGGCCGCGTGGCAGGCGCTCGACCGGCCGGCGATCGACCTCGCCGAGCACGAGATGTCCGACGGCCAGCTGCGCTGCCGGATTCGCGCGTGGGAGCGCGATCAGGCGTGGGCGCCCCGTTACGTCGGCAACGAACTCGCCGGCACCCGCCAGGCCGCCGACACCCAGCGCCAGACCGCCGCCTTGCGGACGGCCGAGGCCGCCGCAGCTGGCGACGCCGCCGAGCGGGTCCGGCTGGAGGCCGAAGCCCGCGACGCGGCCGCGCTCGCCGATCTGCTCGACGTCCGTGCCGGACAGCTCCAGCAGCTCGACGACGACCGCGCCGCCTACCTCGCCCACACCGCCGGCACGCGCGCGGCCGCCGACGTCTCCCGATACCTGCTCGCCGAACGCCACGCCGACGACATCCAGCCCGAGCCGCAGGTCACCGCCGAGGAATGGCTCGCCGTCGAGCGGGCCGACCGCGCCGACGACGACGCCGGACGCGCGGTCACCGAGCACGACCTCACCGACGATCTCGAACCCGTCGACCGCGCGGTGGAGCCCGCCGAGCACGTCCTTGACGGATCCGAGCCGGACATCCGCGAGGTCGCCGCTCGCGAGCCCGCACCGGTTCGGGAGGACGACGTACGCGTGCCCACCGCAGAAGAGGTCGCCGCCGCGCTGGCTCAGGCGAACCGCTCGATCTCCGAGATCGCGGCCCGTAGCACGCTCGACGAGCAGGCCGACGCCGCGGAGCGGGTGGAGCAGCTCGCCCGCTGGCACACCGCCGACGGCGGCCTTGACGACGTCCGCGCCGGCGACGAGCTGGTCTACGAGCGCGGGATTGCGTAGCCGTGGCTGGCTGCGGCGAGCACGGGTTCGTCGGCAGCCGCGCGTTGCAGCGGGACGACCGACGCCAGGACCGCATCCGGGGCCAGCGGCGCCGGACCCTGGCGCCGCCACGCCCACCGCAGCGTCGACTGAACACCCTCGGTCCAGCCGGGCTGGCGCCGCGCCAGGCCCGGCCGCCGGGCCGGCAGCCGCTCCGCGGCGAGGTACTCCGCCTCGATCAGCTCCTCGAACGCCTGCTCGGCGCGGGTGGTCACCGGCGCCTGTGCCGGCCGGCGGCCGAACCGGTCCTCGACGATCACGCCGGCCAGCCAGCGGCACGTCACCGCCACCCCTGCCGGGTACCAGGCCGTCACCCGCTGCTCGGCCGCCTCCCGGTTGAGCCGCTCCGCCGCCGCCCACACTGCGGTGAACTCGGCCCGCGGCACACGGAGGTTGCCCGGCGGGATGCGCGCGACGGCGTCCTCGGTCACCTCCATGCCCCCAGAGTCGCACGACAGACCGACATTTTGCGAAATCCGAGCAGGTCACCGGGCCGCCAGCCTGCTGCGCGCGAGTCTGCCCTCAAGGCCGGGCGGGCCGAGAACTGGGATGGACCCGCCTGCGGCGGGGCGGTCCTGGCGGCCCGGAGGCTGCCACGCCGGCCCCTCACCGTAAAGGGCGCTCGCTGCGCTCGCGTCGGCTTCGCCGACGGCCGCAAGCGGCCGCCCTTGACGGCGAGACTCCGCCGACGTGTCGGCCGCCGAGTGCGGTGGCGGGGCAGCGCCCGCCACCCAGCACCGGGCCGCCAGGCCCGCAAGCCTTGGGAGGCCAGCATGCACGACCAGACTATCGATGAGGCGCGCTACGTCAAACCGCACGAGCTGTGCTGCGGCAGCTGCCGGGACGAGGTGGCCGACGGGCCGGAGGGGTTCACCCACCGCGACGGGTCGCAGCTGTGTACCGGCGAGCCGGTCGAGGTGGCCCGGTGAACGCGGCGACCGGGATTTACAGGGCACTGTCAACGAGCACGGACGTGCGGATCAGCTCGCCGATGGTGGCCGCGCTTGAAGCGGCGTGGGGGCCGATCCGGGCACGGCACCCACCCGGAGGTGCCCGCGGTCGTGCTGCTGCTCGGCGCCGGGTCGGTCCGCGCGCCGGCGGGCACGCTGCGACTCGGGCACTTCGCTGCGATGCGCTGGCACGGCTCCGACATCGAGGGGCCGGTGATCAGCTCGCTGTCGGACAGCACCGGGTGACGGCCGCGTCCGCGGCGTGGCCGCACCACGTGATCGTCGATCAGGACGTAGAGTTCGGTCAGGAGGGCGTCCAGTTCTTTCGTCACACATTGATCTTGGGCGTCCTCCTTCCATGTGTATGGCTACGACACGCCGCACGTGATCTTCACGGAATCAACCATCTAGTACGGCAGCCGCACTTCGTGATCTATGCGGTGCTGCGTCGTCGGTGGTGGAGTCGGCGGGCTCGGGCTTGGTGGGCTCGTCGCCAGGTTGACCAGTTCAGGTAGTGGATCAGGCGTTGCGCGGGTTTGGTGATCAGCACGTTGAGCAGGTGACGAATCTCGTTGGTGGTCAGCGCGAGCAGCTCGCGGCCGTCTGGGTCGCGCGGTGATGGTGTGGTGTCGCGGGCATCGGCGACCAGGACGGTGAGGATGGCCAGTGCGAGCATGGCCAGTATGGTGTGGCGGTGCCAGCCGGTCCAGCTGCGGACCTGGTAGTGGTCGAGCCCGACCTGGCCTTTCGCGGCCTGAAAGCTCTCTTCGACCGCCCAGCGGGTGCCGGCGACGCGGACCAGACGCGTCAGTCCGACCGGGGTGGGTGCCCAGCACAGGTAGAAGGCCAGTTCGCCGGTGCGTTGGTGGCGACGGATCAGCAGCCAGCGGTCGTCGTCGTGCCAGGGTGTGTCGGGGTTGATCCCGATCCAGGCCCAGTCAGTCGTAGTCGCGGGGGCCTTTGGAGCCGTCCCCGGCGCTGTGGCGCTGCCAGGCCTGTCGGGGAAGCCCGGCGGCCAGGACGTCGGCCCGGACGCGGCCGGCGCCGGTGCTGACGTGCTGGTCGCATGCCACGGCCAGCACGTAGCCGATCCGGCGGCGGCGCAGCCTGGTACGGAAGGCGGTGTTGGCGCCGTAGACCTCATCGGCGCTGACCCACGCGGCCCGCACGTGCGCGTCGAGCGCGCTGTGGACCATCTGCTCGGCCAGCGCGGGCTTGGTCGCGAACTGGGTGCCCTCGGGGATCCCGGCTGCGGCGCAGCGGTCGGGGTCGGCGCACCAGGTCTTCGCCGGCAGGTACAGCCGTCGGTCGATCAACGCCCGCCCGTGCGGGGAGGCGTAGGACAAGAACACCCCGACCTGGGCGTTCTCGACCCGTCCCGCGGTCCCGGTGTACTGGCGCTGGACTCCGGCGGAGTGCATGCCCTTCTTGAGGAACCCGGTCTCGTCGGCGATCAGCACCCCGTCGGGGTGGGCGAGCCGCTCGATCACCATCGAGCGCACCTGGTCGCGCACCTGTTCGGCGTCCCACCTCGCCGTGCGCAGCAGCCGCTGCATCGCATCCGGCCCTGCGTGGCCGGCGGTCTCGGCCAACCACCAGCAGTTCTTGCGTTCGGTGCCGGACAGCAGAGCAGCGACGTAGTCGCGCGAGGTGCGTCGCGGCTCGGGCCGGCCGAACGTGGGTGCGATCTTGACCATCACCCGATCGACGGTCTTCTCCCACCGCCCGGGATCGACACCCTCTACGCTATGGCCCGCGGCCACCTCTTGATTATTCTGGCTCCACACAAGCCCGGCATGATCACGCGGTGGCCGCTCTGCGTCACGCCGCCACGCCGAAGATCACGAAGTGCGGCTGCCGTACTAGCCGAGGAACTCGGGATCGAGGTCACCAAGGACTCGCGGATCGGCTGGTCCCCGACCGCCGTCCCCGCTGCCACCCACGAGGCCTACCCGGAGGTCATCGCCACCCTGCGTGCGGCGCTGCGGCTCCACCGCGCCCGCGAGACCATCGACGCCGGCCAGAAGCCGAAGCGCGCCCAGCCGCGGTGCGTGTGCGACTGTGGCCGCCGCATCCGGGTTGCCAGATCGGTCCTGGAGGTCGCTCCGATCGTGTGCGGCATCTGTTCCAGCGAGTTTCTTATCCAGTCGGAAGGGGAAGCATGATATTCTGCACGGCGATGCGTCGGTATGCTTAATTGCTCGACCCCGTGTCAACGCCTGAGGACCGTTACTCGGTCGAACTCAACAGCTGCAGCCGGCAAAGCTGATATGGACGAGTAATCGGAGCGCAAGGTAAGGAATTGATCTGCCGTGCCACGATCAACAAGAACTGCTAGGTAGGTAAATCGCTCGCCGGTCTCGTTTCGGTTGTCCTCGTACCGAGAAACGTAGATGTCGGGTGACGTCCATGTCGAGTTGACGCACTTCGCCGATTCTGCAACGGACTCGTACTGAGGGTAGAGGCTGCCGTCGGGCGCCTGCGAGACGACCCAGACGAGGTGATCTGCAGGGATGTTTGTGCAAGTGCCGCCTATATTGATCGGGGTTTCGACCAACGTGCCGTCCGTATGTGAAGTAATCGCGACAGTCGCGGGCCCTGGCGGTCTTTCTGGTTCGGATGTCGGTGTGGGAGTGGCAACGCTAGAAGTAGTAGGCGGCCTGCCGTCATCTTCACTTCGGGATTGATCGCGACCGGAGAAGTAGCTGACCGCGCCGATCCCGACAGCCAGAACGAGGAGAAGCCCGACGGCTGCAAAGACCTTCGGACGCGCGGCCGACTTTGGAAGTTCAAGCGCTGCGAGCAAGACGGCGGCGATCCCGACGAGGACAGCGGCCCAATCGCCTGTTGTCATGGCGTCTACTCCTGGCCGATGGCAAGCCGCTCACGGGCTACTTGTCCACAGTGTCGTCGGCCAGCTTGACACCGTTACATGGGCGGACGTTCTGCTACTGGATGAGCGTGCGGGAGGGCGTCGTTACGAAGGTGAACAGGACTTCCTCGCCAATCCGGACGTCCAGCTCGTAGTCCGCGACGGCGGACTCCTCGCCGCCCGCCCGGCAGATGGCGCCGAGGAGTAGTTCGCGGAGGTCGGCCGCGCTCGTCGGGTCGGCTTCGGCCGTTAGCTTGGCGACGACCGTTCCACGGTGGCGGACCTCCAGGTTCAGCAGCCGCCGCCGCGACGGGGCTGGTTCGACGAGCTGTTCGTCCCGGACAGTCGGCGCCTCGACCGGTGGGATGTCGACGACACGTACGCGGCCGCGGGGGACGCCGTCGACGAGGCCCCACTCCTTGAGCAGCGCGATCGCGCGGCTGACGGTGCTCCCCGCCACGCCGTGGCGCGCGGACATGTCGGCGATCGAGGGCATGTGGTCGCCGACCGCGAACGTGCCGTCGAGGATCTGTGCGCGCAGTCGGCAAGCGAGCACCTCGCGCGGGTTCTGCGGGTCGATCTGCGCCCGCTCGGCCGGATCGAGACACGCCGCCGGCCGTCCCGGCATCCGCGCCAGCAGGCCGTCGGCGGCGCGTTGGTCGGACTCGGACAGCCACGCGGCGTACACCCGCAAGGTCGTGATCCCGCCGCCGCTGTGCCCGAGCCGACCGGCTACGGTCCGGACGTCGACGCCTGCCGCGATCAGCTCGGTGGCCGAGTAGTGCCGCAGGTTGTGCAGGTGGGTGTCGATCCCCAGTCGACGCACGAGCCGGCTGTAGCGCTGCGTGACCGAACCGGGCACGAGGCGCGTGCTGCCGTCGGGGGCGAGTGAGAAGACGTAGGCGTCGCGCGACATCGTCAGCCCGAGCGCAGCGGCCCGGGCGCAGCAGCGTTCCCAGTGCTCGGTCAGCACGGCAATGGTGTCCGCGTCGAGGGCGAGCTGGCGTTGCTGGTGGGTCTTGGTGTCCTTCTCCTCGCCGAACGCGTCCAACGCGCGGCGCAGCGTCACGACGCCGGCGTTGAGGTCCACGTGCGACCAGCGCAGCGCGCACAGCTCACCGCGGCGCGCGCCCGTGGTCATCGTCAGCCAGACGAGCGCGCCCCAGTCGGGATCGCGCGACGCCGCAGCGACGATCCGCGCGGCTTCCTCGGCCGACGGCGGCTGCGGGTCGGGCTTCCGTGCGGCCGGGGGAGAGGCGTGCTCGACGGGGTTGGTTCCGACCCAGCGCCAGCGGACGCCCTTGACGAACGCCCCGTTGAGCACGAAGTGGACGTGCCGGATCGTGGTCGACGACAGCGGCTTGCAGACGTGCGGCCGGCAGCGCTCGTCGCACTCGTGCTCGCGCCGCGTCCGGTGGTCGACCCCGCGCTTGTCCGTGCAGTGCGTCCGGCACCGGCGCAGCTCGGCGTACAGCGAGTCCAGCGCCTCGGCATCGACGGCGCCGGCCTTCAGCGGCCGATGAACGGCCGGACGTGCAGCTCCAGGTACCGCGCGTACATCCGGTGCGTCGTGCGGCCGATGTCGAGCGTCTCCAGGTAGCGGTCGAGCAGCTGGTCGAGGGTCGCGTTCGTCCGCGGGTTGCGCCGCTCGTTCACCTGTGCGAGCAGCCGCGTCCGCGCTGCCTCGGCCTGCGCGGCTGCCTTCGGTCCTGGCGGGATCAGCTCGACAAGCGTGTGCCGCTTGCCCGTCAGCGGGTCGTAGCCCGCGTGTACCCGCACCCGCAGCACGCCGTTGGGCAGGGCGTCGATCGAGCCTCGGGGCCGCCCACGGATGGGCACGGACCGTCTCATAGATCGGCAGCGTAGCAGCGACCTGTGTCACGACCAGTGTCATGAACCAAGCCTAATGATCTAGGATCAGGCAAAATGCCTGGTCAAGCCGGTGGGCGCGGCAGGGTTCGAACCTGCGACCGCTCGGGTGTAAGCCGAGTGCTCTTCCGCTGAGCTACGCGCCCAATCCGCCGGGGCCAACCCCGGCGCAACCGAAACTAGATCACCAAAGCAGCGACCGCCTTGCGCCAACTGTCCTGCTCCCGAGCCTCCCCGAGCCCGTTGACCTCAGCGAACGCCACCACGCCTGCCTTGTCCACGAGGAACGTGCCACGCAGCGAAAAACCCGCGCCGTCGTTGAACACCCCGTACTCCCGGGCGACCTTCCCGTGCGGCCAGAAGTCGGCCAGCAAGGGGAACTCATAGCGCTGCGCGTCCGCCCATGCCTTCAACGTGAAGGGATGGTCGACCGAGATCGCGAGGATCTGGACGTCGTCGTTCTGGAAGCTGGACAGGTCGTCGCGCACGGCGCCCAGCTCACCGGTGCAGATCCCGGAGAAGGCGAACGGGTAGAAGACCACCAGAACGCTGCGCTCACCGCGCAACGACGACAGCGTCACCTCCTGGTTGTTCTGGTCCTTGAGCGTGAAGTCGGGGGCCTCGGTTCCCACCTCGGGTGCCATGAATATGTCTCTCCTCGTACCGTCGGGTGACCCGGGCAAGCCTACTGTCAGGCGTCGACGCCGGGCTTTGCGACCGCCAGGCCGTTCTCCTCACACGCGAGAGCGAGTCGCCCGTCGTAGGTCGACACGAGATCGGCGTCGACGAGCAGTGCGGACGCCAGGTGGATCGCATCCAGCGAGCGCAGGGCATCGGGGCTGACCCGGCGCGCGAGGCTGACAACCTCGGGCACCAACCGATGTTCCGCAACGCCCGACATCGCCCCGTCGACGTCGGCGGCGACCCGTACCAGCCGACGCCCCTACGTGTCGACGTAGACGCGCATCAGAAGCGGTCGGCGCGATCGAGCAGGATCAAGCTGGACACGTCGGAGACCGCGTCGCCGCCCGGATGAACCTTCCGATACGGACTCCGCGGGAGCGTGCCGCTTCCGCACGCAAAGCCTCCTCGGCATCCGGGCGAAGCCTGAGGTTCATGGCCATACCCGGGATGGTACCAGCGCGGTACCGATGCGATCTCACATCACCGCCGCGACTTGGCCGCCTTCGGCGCCACCAGACGCGCACCGGCCCAGGTGTTGCCGACGCTCACGTTGGAGGTCTGCGAGAGCCCGGCGGTCGGTGCGGCCTCGGCGATCTCGCTCGGCTCGACGTGCCCGCGGCGACCGGTCCGGGGTGTGAGCACCCAGATCACGCCGTGGTCGGCAAGGGAGCCGATGGCATTGATGAGCGCATCGACGAGATCACCGTCGCCGTCGCGCCACCACATGAGGACGAGGTCGATCACCTCGTCGGCATCCTCGTCGAGCAGCTCGTCCCCGCACCGTTCCTCGACGGCGTCCCGCACCGCCTCGTCGACGTCGGAGTCCCAACCAATTTCCTGGACGACCATGCCCGGCTCCACACCGAGCTTGCCCGCGATGCCGGACGACCGTCCGGCATCATCCGCGGCGACCACGCGTGCACCTCACTTCCCCGTCATGAAACCCTGCGAACCTGCCACCCCGCACCCGTGGTGCGATGCGATGCGATGCGAAATCCGAACACGACACCTCGTCGGTGCGCAACCACCGTGACGAGATCGCGCAACGAGGGGCACGATAGGGGTACCACCGCTGGGCCGACACCCCAGACCAGCTTTGACCAGCGCGAGCCACGCAGGGAGACTCCTTGACCCGGCAGAACAGCCCCAACGCCCCCCGGCGCGTTCACGTCATCCGGGACGGCCTGGCCGCCCACCTCCCCGACATCGACCCCGAGGAGACCGCCGAGTGGCTGGACTCCTTCGACGCGGTGCTCGACGCCGCCGGCCAGCAGCGGGCCCGCTACCTCATGCTGCGGATGCTGCAACGCGCCCGCGAACGCCACGTCGGCGTCCCGTCGCTGACCAGCACGGACTACGTCAACACGATCCCCACCGATCGCGAGCCGTGGTTCCCCGGCGACGAGGAGGCCGAACGCGCCTACCGCCGCTGGATCCGCTGGAACGCCGCGATGACGGTGCACCGCGCGCAGCGCCCGGGGATCGGCGTGGGCGGGCACATCTCCAGCTATGCGTCCTCGGCCACGCTCTACGAGGTCGGCTTCAACCACTTCTTCCGCGGCAAGGAACACCCGGGTGGGGGCGACCAGGTCTACATCCAGGGGCACGCCTCCCCCGGCATCTACGCCCGCGCCTACCTGGAGGGGCGGCTGTCCGAGGACCGCCTTGACGGGTTCCGCCAGGAGCTCAGCCATGGTGGGCGGGGTCACGGTCTGCCGTCCTACCCGCACCCCCGGTTGATGCCCGACTTCTGGGAGTTCCCCACGGTCTCCATGGGTCTCGGCCCGATGAACGCGATCATGCAGGCCCGGTTCAACCGCTACCTGGGCGACCGTGGCTTCATCGACGACAGTGCCGATGCGCGCTCCGCTGACCCCACCCGCGGTGAACAGCATGTCTGGGCCTTTCTCGGCGACGGCGAGATGGACGAGCCGGAGTCCCGCGGGCTGATCCAGATCGCCGCCACCGAGGGCCTGGACAACCTCACATTCGTCGTCAACTGCAACCTCCAGCGCCTCGACGGCCCGGTCCGCGGCAACGGCAAGATCATCCAGGAGCTGGAGTCGTTCTTCCGGGGCGCAGGCTGGAACGTCATCAAGGTCATCTGGGGCCGGGAGTGGGACTCCCTACTGCACGCCGACCGGGACGGTGCCCTGGTCAACCTCATGAACATCACCCCCGACGGCGACTACCAGACCTACAAGGCCAACGACGGCGGCTACGTCCGCGAGCACTTCTTCGGCCGCGACCCGCGCACCAAGGAGCTCGTCAGGCCGATGTCGGACGCCGACATCTGGAACCTCAAACGCGGCGGGCACGACTACCGCAAGGTCTACGCCGCCTACGCCGCCGCTCTGGAGCACCACGGGCAGCCCACCGTGATCCTCGCCAAGACGATC
>JBOHEP010000291.1:0-46214 GCA_050701075.1 Pseudonocardia sp.
GGCGGGCCGGCGGCGGGGTGACCGGCTGCAGGCGGGCCGTCGTGCTGGGCGCGGGGGGCACCGCGCAGGCCGCGCTCGCCGCGCTGCGGGAGCTGGTGATCGAGGACGTCACGGTGCTGGTCCGATCGGCGACGCGGGCCGGGAAGCTCCGCGGGGCCGCCGAACGGCTGGGCGTCGAACCATCGATCAACGACACACTGACCGACCTCCCCCGCGCCTGCGCCGCCCTCGCCGATGCCGACGTCGTGATCTCGACCCTGCCGGCCGGCGCGGCCGACGCGCTCCGGGTGCAGGGTCGCACCATCGTGCTCGACGTCGTCTATGCGCCGTGGCCCACCCCGTTCGCCGCTGCGGCAGCCGAGGCGGGCGCGGTGGTTGTCAGTGGGCTGGAGATGCTGCTGCACCAGGCCGTCGTTCAGGTCGAGCTGATGACCGGACTCCCCGGCCCGGTCGAGGCGATGCGCTCGGCGCTGGACGCCGCAGTGCTCACACGAGGCGGGCCGGTTCAGGGGCGCCGGTGCACCGACACCGCGTAGTCCCCGCCCCCGTACGGTTCGCGGCCCCAAGTCGCCCACCGGTCCTCCGGCGCAAGCCCGGCCGCGGCGCACCAGCGGTCGTAGTCGGCGAGGGTCGGCCAGCCGGGTTGCAACTGGAACCCCGCGATCAACCGGCCGCCAGGAACCAGGTGCCTGGCGCAGGCGGCGACAGCGGCCTGACGACGCGCGGGCGCCATGTACGGCACCACGTTGCCGGCGAGCGCAACGACATCGAACCGGTCGTCTCGGGCCAGGTCGGCGAGGTCGAGCGCAACCCACTCCAGCTCTGGCACCTTCGCCCGGGCCGCGGTGATCATGTCCGGGTCGGCGTCCACCCCGACCACGCCGACGCCGCGGCGGGCGAGGTCGATGCCGACCCGGCCGGTGCCGCAGCCCCCGTCGAGCACGGATCGTGGCCGGTAGGACTCGATCAGGTCGGCCTCGCCGTGCGGGTTGTGGCCCTCGGCGGCCATCTGCTCCCACCGCTGGTCATAGGCGGTGAGGTCGACGCTGCGGCGCCAGCGGTCCCAGTCGTCGGGCAGTGCGGCGGGTGTTCCCATGACCGAAACGGTACGGCCACCCGAACACGGTCGTGCGCAGGTCTCATCGACCCCGGGCGCGCCGGTGCAACAACAGCAACGCCAGCGCGGCGACCGACCCGACCACGAGCTGCCCGCCGAGCACGATCCGGTTGACGTCCACGGCCGGATGCCAGGACACCTTGCCCTTGGCCGAGATGCTGAAAGCGCCGACCGGACGGGCGATGATCCCGACCCCGCCGCCCGACCCCTCGCCGCCGTCGCGCCCACCTCCGCCGCCCGCCCTGACATGGGCCACCGGCAGGAACGTGCTGCCACTCTGTTCGACGGGCGGGCCGAAGACCTGGTCACGACCCAGCCGGTCGGCGACGGTGGCCGCGATGTCGTGCCGTGTGATGTGATTGCTCATGCCGCCAGCCTGCCGCACGAGCAGCGCAAGGAGGACGGTGCGCAGCACCAGCCGACCGACCGGGCGGCGCTACACCGCCGTCGGGGCGACCGCCAGGGTGCGGGTGCGGAAGTCCACCTGCGCTGCCGTCGATCGCTCGAACATCTCACCGCCGTAGATGTCGGTCAGCGGCTTGCGTCTACCCCGCTACCACATCCTCGCCGTCGGGGTGCGGGGACCGGACGTGCCGCAGGAGCACCAGCGAGGCCGATGCAGCGACCAGGCCGATCGCGGCGCTCACCCCGGCCACCACGTTCAGGCCGTCGGCGAAGGCCGTCTGTGCGGCGGCGGCCACCTGGCCTGCCATATCTGCGGGCAGTCGCCCGGCGACGGCCAGCGCGGCGGGAAGCTGGTCCTCGGCGGCCCGTGCCGCGTCCGCGGGTAGGCCCGCGGGCAGCGAGCCACCGAGCTGGGCCCGGTAGACCAGACTGCCGATGCTCCCCAACAGGGCGATGCCCACCGCCACGCCGAACTCCTGTGCCGTCTCCGACATCGCGGCCGCGGAGCCCGACCGCTCCGGTGGGGCCGAGCCAACCACGAGGTCGGTGCCCAACGCCATCATCGGACCCGCACCGCCGAAGACGATGCACAGGCCCACCACGAGGATCCAGAGACCGGAAGAGACGTCGGCCTGGGTGAGGACGAGGCAGCCCACCGCCGTCAGCAACAGTGAGCCGCCGACGACGTAGCCGATCCGGACCCGCTGGACCAGCGCCGTCGCGGTCATCGCCGTGAGGATCATCGCCACGGCCGACGGCAGCAGCCACAAGCCTGCCTGCAGCGGCGCCAGGCCGTGCACCAGCTGCAACTGCTGGGTCGTGAGCAGGAAGACGCCGCTGATCACGAACACGCCGACCAGCAACACCCCCAGTGCGGCGCTGAACCTGCGGTCGGCGAACAGCCGCAGATCAAGCAGCGGATACTCCAACATCCGCTGCCTGCGCACGAACAGGTACCCCAGACCCAACCCGGCGACGGACACTGCGATGGAGACGGTCGCGGGCCCGCCCGCCGCCAGCTCCTTGACCCCGTAGATCACCGGGACGACCGCGGCCAGCGACAGCAGCACGCTGATCAGGTCGAGCTTGCCCGCGTCGTCGTCGCGGTACTCGGGCAGCAGCAACGGCGCGCACACCAACAGCAGCGCCATGATCGGGACCGCGATCAGGAACACGGAGCCCCACCAGAAGTACTCCAGCAGGACGCCGCTGACGACCGGTCCGATCGCGAGGCCGGACGAGAACAGCGCGGCCCACACACTCACCGCTAGGGTGCGCTGCCGGGCGTCGCGGAACATGTTGGTGATCAGCGCCAACGTCGAGGGCATCAGCGTCGCGCCTGCCAGGCCGAGCAACGCCCGCGCACCGATCAGCATCTCGGGACCGGTCGAGTACGCGGCCAGCACCGAGGCGACGGCGAACGCCGTTCCGCCGATCATCAGCAGCCGGCGTCGTCCGATCCGATCACCGAGGCTGCCCATCGTGATGAGGAACCCCGCGACGAAGAACGCATAGATGTCGACGATCCACAGCATCTGCGTGCCGGTCGGGTTCAGCTGCGCCGACAGGTGCGGCAGCGCTAGCAGCAGGACCGACGCGTCCACTGACACCAACAGGGTGGGCAGTCCGAGTACTGCCAGGCCGAGCCACTCGCGAGCTCCGGCCCGCGGACTGGCGGTTTCCGACACCGGGACGTCCACACACACCTCTTCGGGAAGGCCGGCCCAGGTCCGGCTGGTCAGCGACAGGGTCCGCCGGGGTCACGACCCCGGCGTCAGCGGGCTTTCGCGACACTCGCCGCGACGTACTCGTCGATCCAGTCCTTGAGCGGGTCCGCACCCTTCCAGATCCCGCGAACGACGTCGAGTGCCTCACGGGTGCCCATCCAGTCGGCCCGCTCGTACTCCTTGATGACGATCGCGCCCTTCCACCGCAGGAACTCGGCACGCGGGTGCTCTGTGGAGAACCCCCGCGGCATCGTCTTCAGTGGAGGCTCGAAACCCGACGACACCGGCAACGACTCGGCGGCCAACCGCGCTGCCCGTTCCTCGAAGTCGCGGCCAGTGCGGTCGTCGTCGATTGCGGCCCGGAATCGCTTGATCTGGTCGCTGGCCATCTGCATGGCGCCGCAGCCGATCACCATTCCCGTGGCTTCGACGTGCACGTAGTACCCGGTGCCGCCGACCGCCGTCGACTCGCTGGTGCCGCCCACCCACAACTTGTAGGGCGACTTGTCCTTGGCGAACCTCAGGTCACGATTGGGCCGGAACATCCGGAGCGGCAGGAAGTCCCCTTCCAGCTCAGCCAGCAGAGCCTTCATGGGCTCCCGCACCTTGCCGACCCACGTGGACTTGTGGGCATCCCAGTATGACTTGGAGTTGTCCTCCACCAACCCTTCGTAGAAGGCGAAGAGCTCCGGCGGGAAGCCCTCGAAGCCGCTCACCGCGAGGTCTTCGACTTCGTCGACCTGCGCGCGCCCGAGGTGGCCTTCATGCTGTTGAACTCCATCGCGGCCGCGACCCAGAAGGCGAGTCCCTCGTCGTCCGCGACGGCGGCCGCGTCAACGGCCAGCCAGCCCGGGCCCATGGGGCGTCCCTCCCCCATCTCCGCAGCCCGGGCGCCCTCGACCTGCTGGTAGTGCTCGTCGCGCTCCGGATCGACGCGCACCAGGAGATCGCTGCCGGGGCTCCCGACGCTCACGACCATCGCCCCGTTCACCATGAACGAGAGACCGCCGAACATCTTGACCTCGCGGAACGACTGCTGGGTGGCCAGGGCCGCGCGGACCCGCTCGGCCAGATCCTCTGCGTATGCCACGACAGCCGCCTACTGGTCCGGCGACCCGAACGAGAGCCGGTCGAAGACCAGTCGACTCTCGACGATCTGTCCGTCCCGGAACGTGAGCTGCTCGGCCACCGGCGCGGTCGTGGTGACATCCGTGTGCGGGCAGTATAAGAGCATCGCGCGGCCTTCGTCGCTGTAGGCGGCGATGTCGGTGAGACCGGTATTGATCCTCATGAATTCGCTCAAGTACTCGCGGTAGGCGTCCTTACCGACGATCTCGTCGCCCGGCGCGTGGCAGACGATATCGGCGTCGACGAACGCCATCGCCTCGTCGAGGTTGCCGCCCGTCCATGCCTTGTGATACGTCCGGGCGGTATCGAGAACGGTGGACTCGGTCGTGGCGGACATCCTTCTCCTCCGATGTGCGGCTGCGCCTGGGCGCCGGCGGTGTGTTCGGACCAGCGCGCCGGAGCGGCGACCCGTTCTGGACTGGCGGACCCTCGTGATGATACCAGCCGCTGTTGCCTGCCACTTACACCGGGTGTAAGTGAAGTCCGATTAGCGGGCAGGTGAATCTGGGGCGGCGGCCGCTTCCGCTCCGCCGCACGGGAACGGTGAATGATATATCGGCGAGTGTCGAGACACCTGCGGATCCCGGGTGGCTGACCTGGAATGCTTCCGCCGCGGGTAAGTCGACCGAAATCCGCGACGGTGATGCTGCGCGCGACGACCTTGCATATCCAGCAGACCGTGCGGGCCGGCCGGCGATGGCGCGACATCACCGTGCGGGCCGGCCGCCGCGCGCCGCCGATTGGAGTTCTCAGGTGACAACCACCCTTCCCGTGTCGCACGCGACAGAGCTGGCAGACCTCGATCGCCGACACCTCATCCGGTCGCTGCACGACGGTGCGGTCACGCGGCGAGTGGTCATCGTCCGCGGCGAGGGCTCCTACGTGTGGGACGCCGAGGGCAACCGACTGCTCGACGCCACAGGAGGCGGTGTCTGGCACTCCCCCATCGGGCACGGTCGGCCCGAGCTGGCCGAAGCCGCCGCGGAGCAGATCCGACAGCTCGAGTTCTTCACCAGCCTCCAGGAGTACTCCAACGAGCCAGCCATCCGGTTCGCCGCGCGGCTCGCCGAACTCGCCCCCGAAGGCATCGAGCGCGTCTTCTTCTGCAGCGGGGGCTCCGAGGCCGTAGAGACGGCCATCAAGGCGGCCCGCCTCTACCACACCCGTCGGAACGAACCCGACCGGACCTGGATCCTGTCGCGGATGTTCGCCTACCACGGAACGACCTACGGCAGCGGCACCGTGACCGGCTTCCCCCCCATGCACGCCGGCGTGGGCCCGAACCTTCCCCACGTGGAACGGCTCACTCCGCCGTACCCCTACCGCGCGGACCAGATGTACGGCGGTGCCGACCCGACGGACTTCCTCGTCGGCGAGCTGGAGCAGACGATCCAGAGGATCGGCGCCGCCAACATCGCCGCCATGATCGGCGAGCCGATCATGGCCGGCGGCGGCGTGCTGGTCCCGCCAGCCGACTACTGGCCGAGGGTGCGTGAGGTGCTCCGCCGCAACGGCATCCTGCTGATCGCCGACGAGATCGTGACGGCGTTCGGGCGGATCGGGTCCTGGTTCGAGTCCGCCCGGCAGGGGATGGACGCCGACATCATCACAACCGCCAAGGGCATCGCCGGGGGTTACGCCGCGCTCGCGGCCACGTTGTTCACCGACGATGTCGCCGACACCCTGATCCACGGCCCTGGCGGGTTCTTCCACGGCTACACGTTCCAGGGCCATCCGGTTGCCTGCGCGATGGGCCGGGTCGCGATCGACATCATCGAGAAGGAGAACCTGCTAGCGAAGGCCCCGCTCATCGGCGGCTGGCTGGGTGACGGACTGGCGGCCACCGCCGACCTGCCGACGGTCGGCGACATCCGGGTGGCGGGCTCGCTGGCCGCGGTGGAGCTCGTGGTCGATCGGAACATGAAGATCCCTCAGGACTGGCCCAATGTCGGGGCCGTCGCGTTCGAGATCCGCGAGGCACACGGTGTGGTCGCCCGTCCTTACGGGCACAACCTCGTGCTCTCGCCTCCGCTGATCTTCACGGAGGAGCAGACTCGGGAGGCCACCGCCGCCGTCGTCGAGGTGCTGTCCCGCCTACGGGTCGACGGGAGCATCGCGCCGCGCTAGCGGGAGTTTCCTGGCTAGCTCGGATGAGCATGGATTTCTGCTGGTAAGAGGCACTATGACGCATACTGTATGACCTAAGGCCTGTGCAGCCGGTGACGGCGCACGATGGGCCTGCCGCTAATGTGATCAAGCACCACGCCGCCCACCTGCAGAAACTCTGAGAGATCCTGTTGCGCGATTAGGTCATAGGACTTTGATCATAGGAAACGAGTCCTGACCTGCGGAGTTACCCTTGAAGATCAACTTATCCAGGAAACTCGGATTAGGTGTACGGACCCGGGACGTTGTTGACGGTCACGCTGGGAGGCGGGAGCAGGTTCCTGTTCAGGCGTTCGGCCTTGCCGTTGGTCCACGGTTATCCGGCTAATCCGGGTCGCTTCGGTGGTGCTGGACGACGGCGGAGGTCAGCTGCCGCTGCGCTCGTCGGGTCGACGTTGTCGGCGGAGTTGTTCTTCGTGTCGGCGGAGGGTGCAGTTGGTTGCCGGCGGCGTCTTTGGCGCCGCGGACGGCCCAGGCAGGGGCGCCGCTGAGCACGGCGTGCGCCCTTATCGATCATGGTGGCGGGCCGGGACCCGGCCCACCGTCGAGGCGGCCAGGCCGAGTTCACCGGCCAGGTAGACCGCGCCGCAGCGGATCCGCGCGGCGCAACGCCAGGATCGCCGCTTCGATCTGGGGACTGGTCCGGGCTGGCCGCAGACCGGGATCGCCGAGCAGCTCGGAGTATCCAAGAGCGCGACGGTGATCAAGTGGATCGCCCGCTACCGCGCCGAGGACCAGCCAGTTCACCGAACCGCCGGTCCTCTCACGTATGCCCTCAGATGCGCCGCTGGACGGGTCGGTGGGAACCGACCCGGCTACCGGGACCTCGTTCTGTTCAGGTGTGCGAGTTCAGCTCGCCCGGACGCTCTTGTAGTAGGCCCGCAGCATGTCGGCGAGGTCGGGGAAGAAGCGGGCCCCGAACAGGAGCTCCGGCGGGGGCGTGAAGTCGGGGTCCAGTTCGTTGGCCCAGACCCCGATCGCGGGCCGCAGGTCGTTCTCGATCCAGAACGGCCAGTCCACCGGCACCCGCCAGTCCTGCTCGAAGCCGGTGGCGATGGCGTGCAGGACGACGTCCTCCACGATGTCGTCGCGGCTCCACCCCTGGATCGGCCTGCGCAGAGGCCGGAACGGTGTCAGGTCCACCGTCGGCTCGTCGCCGGTGATCATCCGCGCCATCTCGTCTGCCAGCAACGGGGACATGTGCAGGCCGTCCCGGTAGGTGCCGGTCATGACCCAGAGCCCCTCCATGCCGGCCGCGCCGACGAGGGGGAAGCCGTCGACAGCGACGGGCCGGTTGCCGACCTGCACCTTTGTGAGGTCGCTGCTCCACAGCCCCCGCCGCACCTGGCGGTGTGCGCACTGCAGGAGGAACACCAGGTCGCGCATGACGGGCGTGTCCAGCGGTCGCGTCGACACCACGTTGGTGGCGCCGATGTAGACCTCGCCCTGCGTCCGGGGCACAACGTGTAGCCCGCACGCGAACGAGCGGTTCGGCGTGCGGATCACACTGTCCGGCCCCGTGCCGTCCTCCGTGGTCACCAGGGCCGACACGCCGTACCCGCTGACGATGGGCGGCATGGCCGACTCGTCCTGGATCGGGGCGAGGAGGTCCTGCGTGTACGCGCCGGCCGCCAGCACAACGGTGCCGGCGGAGATCGAGTCGCCGTTCTCCAGCGACAGCCCGGTCGCGCGTCCTGCCGAGTCCACTACGGCGGTGACGACCTCCGGGACCAGGTGGCCCCCGGCGGCGGTCAACGCCTCCTCCAGCTGCACTAGCAGCTCGGCGGCGTTGACGCCGTGCTCGCCCGGCACGTGGAACGCGGCGAGCGGGCGCGAGATCGGCTCGGCGTCGATCCACTCCACGTCGGCGGGGTCGACGTCGTGGTTGGGCTCCTCGTACCGGGCCAGCTCGATCTTGATCGCGCGGTAGTTGGCGTCGTCGATCTCGGGCGTGCCGACGGTGTTGAGGATGACCGTGGTCCCAGTCGCCGTCCGCACACCGGCCCGGCCCGTCTGCTCCTCCAACGCGACGAGCCACGCCGGCCACCGCTTCGCGGCCTCGATGCCCAGCTCCAGCTTCTTTCGGCCGTGCTCGCTCTTCGTCAGGGAGCTGGTGACCTCGCCGAAGCAGCCCAGCATTGCGCCCGCGGCCTTCGAGCCGCCCGATCGCCGATGCGGGGGCCCCACCACGGCCACCCGGTGCCCGCTCCGCGCCAGAACCAGGCCGAGAGACAAGCCGAGAACACCGTTCCCGGCCACCGCGACGTCGTACCTGAGGTCTTCCGCTGTTGCCATTCTGTGTCTCCTCGTAGGATCGGTGTGCCGGACCAGCCCGGCCGATCTGCGACGCACTCGGGGGTTGCGCCGGAACCGGCGGCATCGGACCGCGTGCGGGCGCACGCCCGCCGGTGGCATCGCCCGGTCCTCTCCGCCCAGGTCGTCAGCGGCACGGTGCCCAGGGCGGCTTACGGCGGACTTACGCGCCGCGCAACGGTCACCAGCCGGACCGCGACCGGTCCGTCGGTCGCGAACGCGCTGGAGCACCAACGTCGAGTAGGCCCGCGTCCTGCTCGGCGCGCGGGAAGGTGGCCCCGGACACCGAGCGAACGCTGGATGTACCGCTGGACGACGATCTGGTGCGGCTGCGGCCCACGCTGCTCCGTTCCCGGTAACGGCGGCCCCCGCGACGCCATGGCGGGCCGCGGCCGTGTCGCCGAAGAGCTCCGAACGGCCTAACATGCCACCCATCGCAGCATGACTCGGACGAAAGGTTCATCGTTGTGAACGTCGAGGAAGCTCTTCCGGCGACCGAGTCCGAACGTCGGGGGATTGCCGACCTGCTGGCGGGTCTTGACGAGTCGGAGTGGGCCGCCGAGTCCCTGTGCGCGGGATGGACCGTGCGGGACGTCGCGGCGCACCTGACGCTGGCCACGCGCATGACGATGGTCGGCGCCGTTCTCGGGCTGGTCAGGGCGCGCGGCAACCTCGATCGGCTTATCGCGGACTCCGCCGTTCAGCACGCCAGGGAGACCACACCGGACGGCCTGGTCGCGCAGCTGCGCGAGCACGCAACATCGACCCGCCGACCACCCGGGACGAAGGTCTGGGACCCTTTGGTGGACCTGCTGGTGCACGGCCAGGACATCGCCAGGCCCTTGGGCCGCGAACGCGCGATGCCGCTCGACCGCACTGTCGGCGGGCTGACCCACGTGTGGTCGACCTGGACCTACGGGACACTGAAACGCTTCGCCGGCCTGCGGTTCGCCGCGACCGATGCCGACTGGTCGGCAGGCGAGGGCACCGACCTGGTGACGGGGCCGGCGAGCGAGCTGCTGTTGCTCTCGACCGGTCGCCGGATCGGCCTCGACGGGCTGACGGGCGCCGGGGTGCCGGAAGCACGGCGCAGGCTCGACGCGTGAGCCGACCCGCCGACCCGCACACCCCCGACGAGCGGGGTTCCGGCCCTTGACCGGGGCCTGGACGAGCTGTACCGGGACGCTCACGCCCGCGTGAGCTCCCGGGTGCGGGCGCTGCTCGACGGAGGCCGCGTCCCCGCCGAGATCGCCGTGACCGCGTGCCCCGGATGGAGCGTGCACGCCGTCGTCTCCCACCTGTCGGCGATCACCGTCGACGCGTTGGCCGGGCGGTTGTCGGGTGTCCCCGACGATGCCTGGACGGCCCGACAGGTCGCCGACCGAGCCGACCGACCCACGCCGGACGTCCTCGACGAGTGGGCGCCGAACGTCGAGACGTTCGCTACCGTGGTCAGCAGGATGGACGTGCTTCCCGCGGTGGCCGACGTGCAGCCCACGAGGGCGACATCCTCGAGGCATTGGGGAAAGATCCACCTGCCGATCACGGCTGGCTGACGTTGGCCCCGTCGAATCTGCGCGAAACAGATCGGCGCAATTCGCCGCACCGGTTCGCTGACTGTGACCGCCGATGCCGACGACTGGTCGGGGGGATCGAGCGGAAACGGCCCGGTCGTATCGGTCGAGATGGATCCATGGAGCTCTTTCGGGCCGTGTTCAGCCGACGCAGTCGTCGCCAGGCTTGGGCTTGGGCCTGGGCCGGCGGCCCCGAACCGTGGCTCGAACCGCTGACCGTCTCGGTACTCGCGACGACGACCAGCCGCTTTCCGCACTCTTCAACAATCGCGAAAGGGGTCGTGAGAACGGCTGAGTAAGGCCTCCGGATGCAGCGTTGCTCGACAAACGTTCCAATCCGCTTGCTCGGCCGGTAAGGCGGACGTAACAGACGCTCATGACGATCGTCACCATCGCCGCCCGGTCGATGAGCTTTCATGAGTGTTGAGCAGTGGGGCATACGGACCGCGGCTCGGCCGAGACGGCCGGTACGGGGTACGCATCGTAGTCCCGCAGCGCCTGCGGTCGGCGCCGGCTCACAAGCGGAAAGGGACGCACGTGACGGTCGAGATGTGGCAGGCAGAGCAGGGAGATCGACTGGCCGCGATCCTCGGCTCCGACCCCGAGGTCGCGGGCCGCATGCCGGACCAGACAGTCGCGGCGGCCGCGGCCCGCGCCGGGGCGCTCATCGACGTGGTCGGCTCCGTCATGCGCGGCTACGCCGACCGACCGGCCGTCGCCGAGCGGACACTCCGCGAGGACGGTTCCGTCACCGAGGCGTACGCGGCGATCTCCTACCGTGACTTGTGGGATGGTGCGCTCTCGATCAGCACGGCTCTGCGGAACGGGCCGGCGCCTCTCGTGCGTCCCGGGGACATCGTCGCCGGTTTGGCCCCGTCGAGCATCGACTACGCGATGGCAGAGCTGGCCCTCGTCGCCAGCGGGGCGGTGTCGGTCCCGCTGATCGCGACGGCCCCGCCGGCGGTCTGGGCGGCAGTGCTCGACGAGACCCGCCCCCGGGCGCTGCTCATCGGCGCCGACGTGGTCCTCGCCGCGCTCGGGGCGCTCCCGCCGGAGTCGGTACCCCCGGTGCTGGTCGTCGTCGCCGGGCCGGGCCGCCCGGTGGACGGTTCCGTTGTGACGGCCGCCCGCGAGCGGCTCGCCGCCGCCGGGCTGGATACAGCGGTGCACACGCTGGCGGACCTGCGCGAGCAGGGCCGCGGGACGGGACAGGCGCTGCCCTTTGTGCCGTCCTCGGACGACGATCTCCTCTCCCAGATCATCTACACCTCCGGCACCACGGGCGCCCCTAAGGGTGCCCTATTCCCCGAGCGTGTGATGGCCCAGATGTGGAAGGGCGCCGCGCAGGCGCAGATGCCGGCCATCGTGGTGCACTACATGCCACTGAGCCACATTGCGGGCCGCATGGTCCTCGTCGGGACGCTGGCCAGGGGCGGCACCTGCTTCTTCGCCGGCCGCGGCGACATGACGACGCTCCTCGAAGATGTCGCGCTCGTGCGCCCCACCGAGCTCTTCGTGATCCCCCGCGTGTGCGAGGTGATCCACGACCGGTTCCGCGGCGACGTGGAGGGGCGCGTCGACGCGGGCGCGGACCGTGCAGACGCCGTCGCGGCCGCGCGGACGGCGTTCCGGGACCGGGTCCTCGGCGGGCGGGTCATCTCCGCGGTGAACGGCAGCGCGCCGCTCGGGAACGAGCTGCGGACGTTCATGCAGTCCGTGCTCGGGGTGGCCTTACACGACGGGTACGGCACGACCGAGGTCGGTGGCGTCGTCATGCTCGACAACCGGCTGCGCCGCCCACCGGTGCTCGACTTCAAGCTCGTCGACGTCCCGGAGCTGGGGTACTTCGCCACCGACAAGCCGTACCCCCGCGGCGAGCTGCTGATCAAGACGACGTCCATGTTCCCCGGCTACTACAACCAACCGCAGCTCAACGAGCAGATCTTCGATGAGGACGGCTTCTACCGCACCGGCGACGTGATGGCGCTGACCGGTCCCGAGGAGCTGCACTTCGTCGACCGCCGCAACAACGTGCTGAAGCTGTCGCAGGCCGAGTTCGTGACGGTGTCGAAGATCGAGGACGTGCTGTCGCGCAGCCCGCTGGTGGAGCAGGTGTTCGTCTACGGACGCAGCGGGCGGGCGCACCTGCTGGCAGTGGTGGTCCCCTCGCTCGCGGCGCGCACGGCCTGTCCCGACGACGCCGCCCTGCGGCGGGCCATCATGGAGTCCGTGCGCGCGGTCGCGGCGGACGCCGCACTGCACTCCTACGAGGTGCCGCAGGACATCATCGTCGAGCACGAGCCGTTCACTGTGGCGGGCGGACTCCTCTCCGGGGTCGGCAAGCTCGTGCGGCCCTCCTTCAACGACCGCTATGAGAACCGGCTGGAGGCGCTTTACGCCGAGCTTGCCGACGGTCAGGACCGCGAGCTGGTGGAGCTGCGCCGCGCCGCGCCAGACCGGTCCGTCGTGGACACCGTGCTCCGCGCTGCCGCGGCACTCGTCGGCGGGATGGCATCGGTGCCCACCCCAGACATGCATCTCACCGAGGTGGGCGGCGACTCGCTCTCCGCGCTGTCGCTGTCCGCGCTCCTGCAGGACGTGTTCGACGTGGAGGTTCCCGTCAGCGTGCTCGTCGATCCGACGACCGACCTGGGCGGGATCGCCCGCTACATCGAGAGCGCGCGCACGTCAGGCCCGGCCGGGCCCACCGCACGCACCACGCACGGCGACGGCACCCAGCTCCGGGCCGACGACCTGCGGCTCGACGCGTTCCTCGATCCAGCCACCCTTGCGACGGCACCCACCCTGCCGCGGCCGGCGGCGGCACCCACCACGTTCCTGCTCACCGGGGCCAACGGGTTTCTGGGCCGGTTCCTGGCGCTCGAACTGCTCCGGTCCACCGACTACCACCTTGTCTGTCTGGTACGCGGCACAAACGACGAGGACGCGCGACGGCGGCTGCGGGAGGCATTCAGCGGGTCCCCAGACCTGGAGAAGCGCTTCGACGCCGTCCCCGCCGAGCGTCTGGAGGTCGTGGCGGGCGACGTGAGCCAGCGCGACCTCGGCCTCGACGGCAGCAGGTGGGACCGACTGGCCCGCACCGTCGAGGTCGTCGTGCACCCCGCCGCACTGGTGAACCACGTGCTCCCCTACGAACAACTGTTCGGCCCCAACGTCCGCGGGACGGCCGAGGTCGTGCGCCTCGCGATGTCCCGGCAGCTCAAGCAGGTGTGGTACCTCTCGACCATCGGCGTCGCGGACCAGGTGGCCGGCGTCCTCGGCGAGCTCGACGACATCCGGGTCACCAACCCGGTGCGGTCGCTGTCGGCGCAGTACGCGAGCGGCTACGCCAGCAGCAAGTGGGCGGGGGAGGTCCTGCTCCGGCAGGCAGGAGACCACTGCGGCCTGTCGGCCACGGTGTTCCGCTCGACCTTGATCCTGGCCCACCGCGAGTACGAGGGGCAGCTCAACCTGCCCGACCTGTTCACACGGCTGCTCCTGAGCCTGGTCCTCACCGGTGTCGCCCCCCGGTCGTTCTACCAGCGGCGATCGGGCGACCAGCCGCCGTCCGGGTACGAGGGCGTGCCGGTCGACTACATGGCCGAGGTGGTGGTCGGCCTCGGCATGCAGGAGCCGGTGGGACATCGGACCTTCAACGTCAATAACCCGGCACCCGGCGGGCCCTCGTTGGACGACGTCGTGGACTGGCTGACCGAGCAGGGGCGGCCCATGACCCGTATCGACTCCTACGCGGAATGGCTCGATCGGGTCGAGATCGCCCTGCGGGCGCTGCCGGACCGACTCGCCCCGTCCACGATCCTCCCGATTCTGGACGCGTTCCGAAGGCCCGCGCCGATCGAGCCGCTGCTCGACGCGTCGACCGACGAGTTCCTCGGCGCGGTCGGCCGGATCGCCCCGCACGGCGAGATCCCGCGCGTCTCCCCCGGACTGATCCAGAAATACGTGGGTGACCTCCAGCTCCGCGGACTGGTTCCTTCCGACGTCTGAGGCGGGCGCGGGGATGGCGGTATGTCCCGTCGATCACCGGACCCGGTCCGGTGCAAACAGGCTGGACCCCCGGGCAGAGGAGAGGCAATGTCTGACGAAATCGTCGCGACCACACGACTGGATCAGGAGATCATGCCGACCGACGACCGCGGGTTACGAGTGCGGTTCTTCGGCGCCTTCTCCGTGAGCCGCGACGGTGTGCCGCTCGCGGGGACGTACTGGGGGCGCACCGGGACACAGACACTTCTGAAGTGGTTCCTGCTGCACCCCGGCGAACGGTTCTCGGCCGCCCAGCTGACGGCGCTCTTCCCCCCGACCAGGCGCGCGGCATCTGGCGGGAATCGCCTGCACGTCGCGCTGCACGCCCTGCGGCGGACCTTGGAACCGGAGCTGCAGCGGCGCCGGGCGTCGTCGTTCGTGCACGTCGATGGGGCGGGTCGCTACTGGTTCGAGGCCGATGGCCGGTGGCAGTGCGACATCGAGGTCGTCGAGTCGCTGTGGTCGAGGCTGCGGTGCGTGACCGGGAGCCGGCACGAGGCCCAGATCCGCCTCTACGAGCGACTCCTGGGGTTCCTCCGGCAGGGTTTCCTGCCCGAGGACATCTACGACGACTCGTTCGCGTCGTTGCGGGAGAGGTACACCCACCTGCATGTCGAGTCGCTGTCGGCGATCCTGGACCTGTACGTCGACAACGGCCTGGCCTACGAGACGCTGGCGTGCGGATTAGAGCTGCTCGGGCTCGACCCGTACTCGGAGCGAGCCCTGAGCGCAGTGGTAGACGTCCACCTCAGACAGGGAAACGTGACTGCGGCATGGACGCACCTGACCGGATTCGTGGACGTTCTGGAGCGCGACCTCGGGCTCGCGCCCGACCTCCCGCTGCGGCAGCTGACCCGAAGGGTCACCGCAGCCCGCGGTCGTACGACAACACCGTCGCTTCCCAGGTCCATGTCGACATCGGGGAACGGGCCAAGCCGGGCCGGTGTTCACATCACCGCCGGTTCCGCGAGGAAGGCCCGGTGACCGCCCGGCGAGCCATCACCGACCTGCAGACGTCGTCGAGCCGATCCCAGTCCTCCTCCATCCCCGAACGTCGGCCGATCTCGCGCATCTGGGCCAGGAAGAACGATCCCGACGAGACGAGCTGCGGACGCACGTGGCCGAAGACCTCGACCGCGATGACCCCGAGCATCTGCATCCAGCCGAGCTCGAACAGCCACGACGAGCCGGCGCTGGCCTCCTCCCCGAACACCGTCGAGTCGGTGGACCCGTACGCCGCGACGAACCCCGGATCGAGCTCCTCCACGGTGGGCACCGGGAATCGCCGTTCGCTTTGCAGGCAGCGGAACATCGTGCCGAATCGCATCGTGAACAGCTCCCCGACGTCACCACCGACCGCGTCCTGCCCTGAGGCCGATCGCGAGGCCGACGCCGATACCGTCAACGTAGCCGTCGTGAACAGCAGCTTGAACTCGACCTTGTTCTCCAGCGCCCAACCGCGGAACGCGGTCGCCGCTGCGACGATCCGCGCCGCAGGGTCGGACTCGTCATACCCGCGGCCGGTATCGAAGATCTCCGCGCTAAGGCTGCGGAAGACGGCGTCGGCGATGAGCTCGTTGAGTGCCGCCGCGTTGTCGACGTAGCGGTAGAGCGCTGACGGGGTCATACCCATGTCGTTCGCCAGGGCACGGAAGGTGACCTCGCGTCCGTCGCTGATGAGGTCGCGCGCCACCTGCGCGATCTCGACGAGCGTGTCCCGGCGGCGCCGCTCACGCCGACTCAGGACGTCGCGCGACCCGCGTGGCCGCTCCGATGCCGTCATGCCCCTTGCACCCACCACTCCGTGGCCGAACCTGCAAGTGACGCTGCATCACCCAGGTCACTCATATTTATCATATTAACCCCTTGACTACCACAGCGAACGTGACACACTGAGCTTATTGATTACTACCGTACTGCGCTCGTGCCGCATGAGGGGGATGCGTGAGCAGTCTTAACTCGACCGTGTCATTGGGTGGCGTCCGAGCCGATGGCGTTCACCCACGGGAGCAGGAGCAGGGCGCGACATTCAAGGGGTACCTGTTCGGACCATTCCGAGTGCTTCGCAGTAATGACCTTATCGGCGAGCGGGGTCGCCGCAGAGAAAAGGCGATGCTCCTTCTCAAGTGGTTTCTGCTGAACCCGGGTCATCCGTTCTCGATCGACGAGCTGATCGACCTCGGTTGGCCCGAGAAGTCACGGAAGCAGGCCATCGGAGGTGTTCATGTGGCGATCCACTATCTGCGACGCATGCTCGAACCCGATCTTCCGCCCGGGGTCGACTCGTCGTTCGTCCGACGGAGTGGGTCGACCTTCTACCGCTTCGAACCGGGCGAGTCATGGTGGACCGATGTAGACGAGGTCGTCCGGCTGTTCGACCGGGCCCGCTGTGCGGACCGGCAGTTGGACTCCGCAACCGCCCTCTTCTGCTACCACCGGGTCGTCGCGCGGCCGCTGCACCGCCTCCTCGAGGACGACGCCCAGAGCGAACGGCTGGCGACCTATCGGCTCCAGTTCAAGACGTTGTGCGCCCACTCACTGGTCCGGCTTATCCACCTTCATCGCGAGCGCGGTGAGTTCGAGGAGGCGCTCGAGTACGCCTACCAGATGTCGATCGTGGATCCTTTCCACGAACTCGCGGCCACAGTGATCGCGGAGTCGCATCTGAGCCGCGTCGACCCGGCTCAGGCCAATCACCGCCTTCACTCGTTCCTCGAGTCGGGTGCCGGCCCGTCGACCGAAGTCGGACAGCGCGACGGGGACCTACGGGCGCTCTGCGACCGCGTCGTCCACCGCGCGAGATCGGGATCCCTCCGGATCCCGCGACAGCGAGACCTGACGACCGGAAGGGGTGCGCCGTGGGGCGCGACGCATCCGCAACCGGACTGACCATCCGCGCCGTGGCCCCGCGCCGAACGACCCCGGCCCATTCCTGGTCGACGCCTGGCAGGTAGCCGGGCACGTCGACGAGTACGACCAGCGGGACACCGGCGGCGTCGCACAGGCGCACGAAACGCGCTGCCTTCTCCGCCGCCAGCCAGTCGAGGCAGCCGGCGAGGCGCAGCGGATTGTTCGCCACCACCCCGACCGTGCGCCCGGCGAGGCGCCCCAGCGCGGTGACGATGTTCGGGGCGAACCGCGACTGCAGCTCCTGCGACACCGGCCGCGCCGGATCCCCGGCGTCGTCGAGCATGGCCGCGACGACCGGACGCACGTCGTACGCGCGCCGTCGTGAAGCGGGCAGTAGGCCGGCCGGATCGTGCGGGCCGATCGTCGCCGGGGGCGCGAAGTCGCCCGGTCGGGCGAGCAGAGCGACGAGGCGGCCGGCCTGGGCCAGCGCGTCGCTCTCGGACTCGGCCAGTACGTGCGCGACGCCCGAACGGTGGCCGTGCACCTCGGGACCGCCCAGCGACCAGCCGTCCACCTGTTCGCCGGTGACAGCCGCGACTACGTCGGGCCCCGTCACGAAGATCCGGCCCGCCGGTGCCATCACGACGATGTCGGTCAGCGCCGGGCCGTACGCTGCGCCGCCTGCGGCCGGACCGAGCACCACGGAGATCTGCGGGACGCGTCCCGACGCAGCGACGATCGCGGCGAACACCCGGCCGACACCGTCTAGCGACTCGACGCCTTCTGCCAGCCTCGCACCACCAGAGTGCCAGAGCCCGACCACCGGACAGCCCCACTCCACCGCGGTGCGGATCGCCGCCACGATGTGCCGGCACCCGACGACGCCCATCGCCCCACCCATCACACCCCTGTCCGTGGCGTACCCCACCACGCGGGTGCCCCCGCTGCGGCCGACGACGGCCTGGACACCGGAGTCGTCCAGAGCGTGCAGGAGGCTGCACGTCCCGGCGTCGAGGAAGTCCGCCAGCTTCGACAGCGAGCTCGGCCGGGTACGTTCCACCGATCGGACCGGGACGTCAGTTGTGGTCATCTGAATCTCCTGAGTTCAAACAGCTGGCGGCGGGCCCCTGTGGGCGGCAAATGTCGCGGATACCCGGAAATCGTGGCGCGCGTCCTCCGCCTCACTTGCCGCACCTGTAAGCCGCTCGTAAGCCCGCCCACGCATCGTTCTCGGTGATGGAGGGAATCGGTATGACACCACGAGAATTGTCGGCGATCGCGCGCCTCAGCTCGACGCAACGCGCCGAACTCGCCGACGTCATTCGACACCGAATCGCCAGCAGGCTCGAACCCTCGACCGACCCCGACAGCACCCTGGATGTCGCCGTACTGGGCGGGGGCGTCGCGGGCCTCACGCTGGCCCTCCAATTGCGTTCGCAACGGCCCGCGGCGCGCATCCTGGTCATCGAACGGGACGAGCACCCGGTCGCGGAGACCGCACACAAGGTGGGCGAGTCCACGGTGGAGATCGCGGCCCACTACCTGAAGGACGTCCTCGGCCTGGGCGAGCATCTGGAGAACGCGCACCTCCGCAAGTTCGGCCTGCGGATGTTCTTCAGCAACGGCACGAACGACGAGATCTCGTCCCGCCTCGAGGTGGGCAGTTCGGTCTTCGTCCCGCACCCCACCTATCAGCTCGACCGGGGCCGGCTCGAGAACCATCTGGTGGAGCGGTGCCGGGCCGCGGGCGTCGAGGTACTGACGGGCTCGGTCGTCCGTTCGGTCACGCTTCGGTCGGGGGCGCAGCGCCACGACGTGGCACTGGACACGCCCCACGGCCCGGCCGAGCGGTCAGCCACCTGGGTCGTTGACGCGACCGGGCGGCACCGGCTCCTGCAGCGTCAGCTCGACCTCCAGCTGGAGGTCGGGCACGAGGCGAACGCCGCATGGTTCCGCGTCGGCCACCCGATCGATGTGGGCTCGTGGTCCACGGACCCGGTCTGGCTCACCGCGCTCGAGGAAGGCCGTCGGGAGCTGTCCACCAACCACCTGATGGGCGAGGGCTACTGGGTCTGGCTCATCCGGCTCGGGGAGTCGGCGATCTCCGTCGGGATCGTGGCCGACCCCGCCGTGCACCCGTTCAACGAGTTCAACACGCTGGACCGCGCGCTCGACTGGCTCGACGTCCACGAACCGCAGTGCGCCCGCGTCATGCGTGAGCACCGTGACGACGTCCTCGACTTCCGGGTCATGAAGGACTACTCCTACAGCTGCCGCCAGGTCTTTGACGGCGGGAAGCGGTGGGCGCTCACCGGCGAGTCCGGCATCTTCCTGGACCCGCTGTACTCCCCCGGTCTCGACCTGATCGCGATCGGCAACAGCCTGGTCGGGGATCTCGTCACGCGCTCGCTCGACGGCGCGGACGTGACCGCCCTCGCGGGCGTCCACGACACCTTGTTCCGGCGTCTTACCGACATGTGGCTGGGGATCTACGAGCGTCAGTACGGCCTGATGGGTCACCCCACGGTGATGACCACCAAGGTGATCTGGGACACCGCCTTCTACTGGGGTGTGTTCGCGCTGCTGTTCTTCAGCGACAAGTTCCGGCGCATCTCGGAGCGCCCGTCGGTGGCGACCGACCTGGCTGCGCTCACCGACATCAGCAACCGCGTGCAGGCCTTCTTCCGGGAGTGGGCGGCCCTGGACGACAACGACCCGGACCGGCACTTCGTCGATCTCTACAAGCCGCTCGACTTCATGGTGGCGCTGCACGCCGGCATGGCCGACGAGCTCACCGACGCGGAGTTCGCGACGCGGTTCTCCGCAAACCGCGCCCTGTTCTGCCAGCTGGCGGGCCAGCTCGTCAGCACGGTCATAGAGACCTACGGGGACCGCTACGCCGACGACGAGGTGATGGCCCAACTGCAGGCGTGGCAGCGCGACCCGTTGATCGCGGACTTCGTCACCGAACACCGGCGCTGCCGCGACACCAGCCCTACCAGCTCCGGCTGGATCGTCCTGCGGCCCGCCACGGGGCGGGTGCAGCCACCGACCGATGCCGTCGTCCCGGCTGGAACCCCGAACGCCCTGGCCGGCACCATCTCCCTGCGTGAGGAGCTGCACCATGCCTGACCTCCCGAACCGAGTGGACGTCCTCATCTGCGGAGGCGGGATCGCGGGGCTCACACTCGCCCTGCAGCTCCGGCAGACGATCCCCGACCTGGACGTCGTCGTCGTCGAGAAGCAGGCCCACCCGGTGCGCGAGGCCGCGCACAAGGTCGGAGAGTCGAGCGTCGAGATCCAGGCCCACTACCTCCGCGACGTGCTGGGGCTGCGGGACCACCTGGAGGCCGACCAGCTTCGCAAGTTCGGCCTGCGCATGTTCTTCTCCGAGGGGACGAACGACGACATCGCGCGGCGGATCGAGTACGGGCAGATCTCGGAGGCGCCGCTGCCGTCCTACCAACTGGACCGGGGGCGCCTGGAGAACCGGCTTCGCGAGATCGTGACGGAGCTCGGTGTGACGTTCGTCGACGCGCGGCGGGTCGGCGATATCCAGCTGGGTCACGGCGAGGAGGAGCACACCGTCCTCGTCGAGGACGTGGACGGCTCGGGCGTTGTCCGCAGCCGGTGGCTGGTGGACGCGACGGGTCGCGCCGGCCTACTGAAGCGCAAGCTGGGCCTGGCCCGGTCTGTGGACCACCACGCCAACGCCGCGTGGCTGCGCGTCGACCACGCGATCGACGTCGAGACCTGGTCGGACGACCCTGAGTGGCGATCACGAGTCGACGGGGGAAAGCGGCGCCTGTCCACCAACCACCTCATGGGCCGTGGGTACTGGGTCTGGCTGATCCCGCTGGCCTCCGGCGCGACCAGCATCGGCATCGTCGCGGAGGACTCCGCACACACCTTCGACGGCTTCAACACCCTCGAGCGCGCCCTGAAGTGGCTCGACGAGCACGAGCCCCAGGTCGCGGCGGAGGTCCGCGACAACCAGGACCGGGTGCAGGACTTCCGCGTGATGCGCGACTACGCCTACGGCTGCCTTCAGGTGTACTCGGAGGACCGGTGGTGCCTGACCGGCGAGGCAGGCGTCTCGATCGACCCGCTCTACTCCTCGGGCGGCGACCTGATGGCGATCAGCAACGGGCTGATCACCGACCTCGTGTACCGGGACCGGGCGGGCGAGGACGTCGCGCAGGCCGCCGTCGTGCACAACCAGGTCTACCTGGTGCTGAGCGAAATCTGGCTGGTGGCCTACCAGAACCAGTACCCCGTGATGGGCAACGCAAGGGTCATGGTGGCCAAGGTGATCTGGGACACGGCCATCTACTGGGCCGTGCCCGGGCTGCTGGCCTTCCACGACACCTACCGGACGATCGGCGAACGCCCCGCGGTGTTCGCCGCCCTGCAGGAGGTCTGGCTCCTGCACGCCCGGGTACAGCGCTTACTGCGCGAGTGGAACGAGCTCGACGACGCCCCGGTCGAGGCCACGTTCGCTGACCCGTACACGCTGCTCGACTTCATCGTCGACCTGCACAACGGGATGGCGGCCGGCCTGTCGGACGAGGAGCTGGACGAGCAGGTCGTTCGCAACGTCGAGCTACTCGAACAGCTCGCGGGCCAGCTGGTGGCGACCGTCGCCGAGCACCTCGCGGCGAGCCCGAGCGCCGCCGCCCGAGCGCAGGTCGGCACCTGGCGGTCGGACCCGCTGCTGTCAGCGGCCGTCGACCGGTTCCACGAGCGTCGGACCGCCAATCCCATCGACCCGGCCTGGATCACCCTGGGCGGGCTGAGCACCGTGGGGGCGTCGTCGTGACCGGCCCGACCGTCATCGATCCCGTGGCGGCCCAGGGCGATGTCGCCGTCGATGTCGCCGTCGTCGGCGGCGGCGCCGCCGGCCTGACCCTCGCCCTCCAGCTCAGGCAGGGTCGACCCGACCTGCGCATCCTCGTGCTGGAGCGGCAGGCCCACCCGGTCCCCGAGGCCGCCCACAAGGTCGGCGAGTCCACGGTGGAGATCGCCGGCTACTACCTGCGCGAGATACTGGGGCTGGGCGAGCACCTTGAGGGGCAGCAGCTGCGGAAGTTCGGCCTGCGCATGTTCTTCTCCGACCGGGACAACCAGGACATCGCGCGCCGCATCGAGCTCGGTCACTCAGTGACGCCGCCCGCCGCGGTTGGCACCTACCAGATCGACCGCGGCCGGTTCGAGAACGCGCTCGCGAAGCGGCTCGCCGGGGCCGGGATCGACATCCGGACCGGGACGGTCGCCGAGCGTATCGAGCTGGGGCCCGGCGACGCCGACCACGCCGTCGTGTTCCGCGACGACATCGGCGCGCAGCGGACAGTCCGGGCCCGCTGGGTCATCGACGCCACCGGGCGCAACGGGATGCTCAAGAAGAACCTGGGGCTGGCCAAGCCGGTGGGGCACCGGGCGAACGCGGTCTGGTTGCGCGTCGACGCCGCCATCGACGTCGCCACCTGGTCCGACGACCCGGCGTGGCAGGCCCGCATCCGGGAGAGCCGCCGCGAACTCTCCACCAACCACCTCATGGGCTCGGGCTACTGGGTCTGGCTGATCCGGCTTGCGTCCGGCGCGACCAGTGTCGGGATCGTAACCGATCCCGAACGACACGACTTTGCCGAGCTCAACCGCCTGCCGCGAGCGCTCGCCTGGCTGCGGGAGCACGAGCCGCAGTGCGCGGCCGCGGTGGCCGCGGCGATCGACCGCGTTCAGGACTTCCGGGTCATGAAGGACTACGCCTACAGCTGCCGACAGGTGTTCTCCGGCGACCGGTGGTGCCTCGCGGGCGAGGCCGGTGTCTTCCTCGATCCGCTGTACTCTCCCGGCCTCGACCTGGTGGCCATCAGCAACGGGCTCATCACCGACCTCGTGCTGCGCTCGCTCGACGGCGAGGACGTCGCGGAGCTCGCGGCAATCCACAACTCGGCGTTCCTGCTGGTCGTGGACGGGTGGATGCACGTCTACGAGAACCAGTACGCCGTCATGGGCAACGCGCGGGTGATGTTGACCAAGGTCGTCTGGGACACCGCCGTGTACTGGGCGGTGGTCGGGCTCCTGTACTTCCAGGACAAGTTCCGGGTGCTGGTCGACATGCCCGACGTGCTGGAGAACCTCGCCCGGTTCAGCGCCATGAGCAAGACCGCGCAACGGTTCTTCCGCGAATGGGCCTCGCTCGACGCCCCGGCGCGACAGGTACGCGAGTTCGTGCAGTTCTACGACTTCGACTTCATGAAGTCCCTGCACGCCGGCATGACCCTCGACCTGACCGACGACGAGTTCGTCGAGACATTCGCGGCCAACGTCTCGCTGATCGAGCAGCTCACCGGCCAGCTGATCAACGCCGTTTGTGCGGAGCTGGCGGCAGATCCCGAGCCCGTGGCCGTCGACACGGCGGCCCGATGGCGGGCCGATCCACTGCTCGCGGCGCTTATCGCCCAGGCCGAGCACTGCGGATCCGCCGTCCCCGAGGCGCAGTGGATCTCCCGGCTGACCCCGAGCCCCGCCTAGACCGGCCCGGCGCCGACGGGATGGACATCTCATGCTGACTTCGCGCATCGCCGACCTGCCGGCCGAGACCCGCGCCCGGCTCGTCGAGCGTCTCCGCACCGGCTCCGGTGCCCGGGCAACCGGTAGGTGGTTCAGCCCGCAGCACCAGCTCGAGCACCCTGGGCTGCGGTTGTTCGCCTTCTCCTATGCCGGTGGGGGCGCGTCGGTGTTCCGGTCGTGGGCGAAGCGCCTTCCTCCGGGCGTCGAGCTGTGGACCGCGCACCTGCCCGGCCGGGAGCAGCGGAGCGACGAGCCGCCGTTCCTGCGCATGGAGTCGCTGGTGGATGCCCTGAAGGCGTCCCTTGAGCCGCACCAGGACCGGCCATACGCGTTCTTCGGGCACAGCATGGGCGCGCTCGTCGCCTTCGCGTTGACGCGCCGCCTCCGGCAGGCCAACCGGCCCCTGCCGCGCCATCTGTTCTTGGCCGGGTTCCGCGCTCCGCAACTGCCCAACCCCAATATCAAGATCCATCACATGCCCGATGAAGTGATCAAGACGGTGCTGCGGAAGGACGGCACGCCGCAAGCGGTCCTCGACGACCAGGAGCTGATGGACGCGTTCCTGCCCACCCTGCGCGCCGATCTCGAGTGCTGCGACACCTACCGGTACACCGACGAGCCGCCGCTCGACGTCCCGATGTCGGTGTTCGGCGGCGACCAGGACGTCCGCGTCGGTCGCCGTGACCTGGAGCAGTGGCGCTCCCAAACCCGGGCCGAGTTCGAGCTCGCCATGTTCCCGGGCTCGCACTTCTTCATCCACCAGTGCCAGGACCAGCTGCTGTCCCGCATCCACACGGCGATCGACAGCCGGACCGCCACCCGACACGAGAGCGTCTCATGAACAACGACACGGCAGGTGGCCCCACGGAGCCGATCGCGATCGTCGGGATCGGGTGCCGGTTCCCGGGAGGCGCGCGGGGCCCGCAGGAGTTCTGGGAACAGCTCGCCGCCGGGACGGACGCCGTACGGGAACTCCCCGCGGACCGGTGGGACAACCAGAGGTTCTACGACCCGGACAACGGCAAGATCGGCAAGATGAGCACCCGTCGCGGGGGCTTCCTGGACGGGATCGACCTCTTCGACCCCGCGTTCTTCGGCATCTCCCCGCGCGAGGCCGTATGGCTGGACCCGCAGCAACGGCTGCTGCTCATGACGGCCCTCGAAGCGCTGGAGGACGGCGGCCAGGTCCCCTCGCGGCTGGCCGGACTCGAGGTCGGCGTCTTCATGGGCGGGTTCACCCTCGACTACCAGCTACTGCAGAACTACGGGGTCTACAGCCGGTACGAGCTCCAGGCCCATTCCGCCACCGGAATGATGATGACGATGCTGGCGAACCGGCTGTCGTACGCATTCGACTTCCGCGGCCCCAGCCTCGCCGTCGACACGGCGTGCTCCGGCTCGCTGGTGGCGGTGCACCTGGCGGCCCGCAGCATCTGGAGCGGCGAGTGCGAGATGGCGCTCGCTGGCGGCGCCAACGTCATCATCGCGCCCAACATGACGATCGCGGAGTCCAAGGGCGGCTTCCTCTCGCCCGACGGCCGCTGCAAGGCCTTCTCCGCCGCCGCGAACGGGTACGTCCGCGGCGAGGGGGCCGGGGTGGTGGTCCTCAAGCCGCTCAGCGCCGCGCGCCGGGACAACGACCCGATCCACGCCCTGATCCGCGGAACCGCGGTCGGTCAGGACGGTCAGACCAACGGAATCACCGTGCCCAGCGGCGACGCCCAGCGTTCCGCGATGCGCGCGGCGTACGCCCGGGCCGGCGTCGATCCGCGCCAGGTGCACTACATCGAGGCGCACGGCACCGGCACGCCCGTCGGCGACCCCATCGAGGCGCGGGCCATCGGTGAGGTGGCCGGTGTCGGCCGCCCCGACGGCGAGCAGCTCTGGATCGGCTCGGTCAAAACCAACATCGGGCACCTGGAGGCCGCGGCCGGTGTCGCGGGCCTGATCAAGGCCACTCTGACGCTGGAGCACGGGGCCGTCCCCGGCCATCTGCACCTCGACGACCCTAACCCCGAGATCCCGTTCTCCGAGCTCAACCTGCGGGTGCCGCGTGAGCTCACCGACCTGCCGGCCGCGTCCGGACCGCGGTTCGCGGGCGTCAACTCCTTCGGGTTCGGCGGGACGAATGCGCACGTCGTCATCGAGGAGGCGCCGGCAGCGGCGCGGACTCACGCCACCGGGCCGGACGGCGCGACGTACCTGCTCCCGTTCTCGGCCCACTCGGCCGAGGCCCTCGCGGCCATGGCTGAGGCGACGGCGGACGTCCTGGAGACGACCGACACGTCCGTGGCGGACGTCGGTCGCACCCGCAGCCTCCGGCGCGACCATCTCGATTACCGACTGACCGTGGTGGGTGAGACGGGCGCCGAGATCGCCGGCGCGCTGCGCTCCTTCGCGTCCGGCGACGCGCCGTCCGGCGTCCCGACCGGGCGGGTGCGCGGCGGGACTCAACCGAAGGTCGCGTTCGTGTGCTCGGGCATGGGCCCGCAGTGGTTGGCGATGGCGCGCAAGCTGCTCACCGAGGAGCCGGTGTTCCGGCGGGCCGTCGAGCGTTGCGACGAGGAGTTCGCGAAGCTCTCGCCGCTGTCGCTGCTCGACGCGCTCCTCGCGCCCGAGGCCGACTCGAGGATGGCCGAGACAGAGGTCGCGCAGCCGACGAACTTCGCGGTCCAGGTCGGGCTGTCCGAGCTGTGGCGGTCGTGGGGGATCGAGCCGGACGCTGTCGTCGGCCACAGCACCGGAGAGGTCGCGGCCCAATACCTCGCGGGCGTCCTGTCGCTTACCGACGCAGTAACGGTCGTCTACCACCGCAGCACCCTGCAGCAGCGGGCCACCGGCTCGGGGCGCATGCTCGCCGTCGGGATGACCCCTGAGACCCTGTCGCAGGCGGTCGCGGACGCAGGCCCGCTCGTCTCGGTGGCGGCGGTCAACAGCGCCACTGCGGTCACGCTGTCCGGTGAGGCGGCGACCCTGGAGGGGATGGCCGCGCAGCTGGACACCTTCGGGGTGTTCCACCGCTTCCTGGCGGTGAAGGTCCCCTACCACAGCCACCTGATGGACCCGCTGCGCGAGGACCTGCTCGCGGGTCTCGCCGACATCTCGCCGCGGACGGCGACCGTCCCGCTCTACTCGACGGTCACCGGGACAAGAATCGACGGCCGCGCGGCCGACGCGCACTACTGGTGGCGCAACGTGCGGGCCACGGTGCTCTTCGCCTCAGCCTTCCGCGAGCTGGTGGCCGACGGCCACACGGTCTTCGTCGAGGTTGGGCCGCATCCCGTCCTCGGCCCGTCGATGAAAGAGATGCTGGCCGAGCTGGGTGTGAGCGGCGTAGTGCTGCCGACGCTGCGCCGCGAGGCCGACGACATGACGACGATGCTGGGCAGCCTCGGGGGTCTATACACGGCCGGGTGCGACGTCCGGTGGGAGGCGTTCCACCCCGACGACCGACCCGTACCGCTCCCGGCTTACCCCTGGCAGCTCAAGTCGTACTGGAACGAGTCGATCGAGGCCCGACAGGACCGCTACCGCGACGACGGCCACGCTCTGCTCGGCCCGCGCATCGGCGCGTCCCGACCGACGTGGGAGCGCGAGCTCAGCCCGCACGTCCTGCCCTTCCTCGCCGATCACCGGGTGCAGGGCGCCACGGTCGTGCCCGGCGCCGCGCTGATCGAGATGGCGCTCGCTGCGGGCCGCGAGGTGTACGGCGAGCGGGCGTGCACCCTGGAGAACCTGGAGCTGCGACGCGCGCTGGTGCTGGCCCCGACCGCGGATCCCCGGGTCCGGACGACGATCGACCCGAACAACGCGCTCGTCGAGATCGCGAGTTACGTCGCGGGCAGCAACGGCGAGCGGACGTGGACGGTGCACGCCACGGCCCGGCTGAGCCCCCGCCGCCCGGCCGCCCGCTCCACCGATCCGGTGACCGTCGGCCGGGCCACGAACGGCGTGCTCGGCCACGACGAGCACTACGCCCGTGCCGTCGAGATGGGGTTCGGCTACGGACCGGCGTTCCAGGGCGTACGGAGCGTCGTGAAACCCGGCCCGGGCGGGACCCGCGTGGTCGCCGCCGTGCGGGTGCCTGCCGCGATCCGCGACGACCTCGACCGGTACCTGTTCCACCCCGGCCTGCTCGACACCATGTTCCAGGTCCTGCTGACCGCGGCCGCACCGGACGGATCAGCCGATGGCCCGGCCGGGCCGACCTACCTGCCGGTCGACATCGGCACGGTCAGCGTCCTCGGCGCGCCTGCCGACGAGATGACCGTGGTCGCGGAGGTCCTCGCCGCGGACGCGGACCATCTGGTCAGCGACATCACGCTGCACGCGGCCGACGGCCGGGTGCTGGTGGAGGTCGGCGGGTTCCGCGCCCGGTCCATCTCGACGGCCGCGCAGCTGAGCCCCGAGCAGATCGACCGGGGTCTGCACGAGCTCGTCTGGCGGGAGGCCCCGCCCGCCGATGACACCGACCCCGATGTGATCGACCTTGGCGACCGCACCGGTCCGTGGCTGATCCTCGCCGGGGCGGACGGCGCCGGCGATGAGGTCGGGCGGCTGGTGCGGGCGGCCGGGGCGCGGGCCGCGGTCGTGCGGCCGCGACGGGGGGCGCAGCCCGCCGCCACCGGTCCCGACGATTACGTCATCGACCCCGACGCGGCCGAGCACTACCGCGAGGTGCTGCGCCTGATCGGCCCCGAGGTGGGCACGGTGGTGCACCTGTGGGGCCCGGAGGCGACCCGCGACGGCGGCGGTCCCGACGACCCCTGCTGGGACCCCGAAGCCGCCCAGACGACCGGCGCTCGGTCGGTCCTGTACCTCACGCAGGCCCTCGCGGCTGAGGCCACGCAGCAGTTGCCGCGCCTCTGGATCGTCACGGAGTGTGCCCAGGCAATCGTGGGCCACGACCGGGCCGTGAACGTCACACAGGCACCGCTGTGGGGCATCGGGCGTGTCGTCGGTCATCAGGAGCTGGCCGGTCTCTGGGGAGGGCTGGTCGACCTCGACGGCAGCCCGGGGGACGCCAACGCGCTGCTGCGCACCGTCGTCGATCCCGGCGGCGAGGACCAGATCGCCTTCCGGGATGGCCGGCGCTTCGTCGCCCGGCTGGTGACCGCGGCGCCGCAGGTCCCGTTCCCCACCGCAATGCGGCCGCACGGCAGCTACCTGGTGACCGGCGGCGTCGGCGCCCTCGGGCTGGTCTGCGCGCGGTACCTCGTCGCGCGCGGCGCGCGCAGCCTGGTGCTCGTGGGCCGCAGCCCGCTGCCGCCTCGGGAGGTGTGGCGCACCCTGCCCGCCGACCATCCGCGCCGCGCGGTGGCCTCGGAGCTGGCCGGGCTGCTCGACGCCGGCGTCGACATCGAGTACGTCGCCGTGGACGTCGCGGACGAGACGGCGCTACGGACGTGGGCGCAGACCAGGGCACGGGCGGGGCACCCTCCGATCGCCGGGATCATCCACACGGCGGGCGTCGTCGAGGACGAGCTGATCCAGAGGATGAGCGGCGACGCCTTCGACCGCGTGATGCGACCCAAGCTGGGCGGGGCCGCGGCGTTGCACCGAGTGTTCCGCGACGCCGACCTCGACCACTTCGTGCTGTTCGGCTCCACCGGCTCGGTGATCACGTCGGTGGGCCAGGCGAACTACGCGGCCGCCAACGCCTTCCTCGACTCGCTCGCCCAGCACCGCCGCCGCTGCGGGCTCCCCGCGCAGACGCTGGGCTGGGGTCCGTGGTCGGTGGGCATGGTGGCGGACAACGATCTGGAGCGGATGTACGTCGCCCGCGGCATCCGCCTGATCACCCCGGACGTCGCCGCCCGCGTGCTCGACCGGACGATGCACCACAACGCCGCGCACCTGGTCGTGATCTTCGCGGACTGGGCCGCGGCGCGCGCCGCGGTGCCGTCGGGACAGCTGCCGCCAGTCTTCGCCGAGCTCGACCCCGCCGCGGCGGCCGGCGACGACGCCGGGCAGGCGGGAGCCGAGGTCCTCGACCAGCTGCGGCGGGTACCGGTGCCAGAACGCGCGGACGCGGTCGCGGCGCATCTGCGGAACATCGTGTCGGGCGTGCTCGGGCTGGGCCCGGACGATCTCGGCCTCGACCAGTCCCTGACCAACCTCGGCCTGGACTCGATGATGGCGGTCGAGCTGAAGGCGCGGATCTCCGCCGCCGTGCGCGTTGACGTCTCAGTGCTCGACCTCCTGCAGGGCATCTCGACGACCGACCTGGCGGCGAAGCTGTTGCCCTCGATCGACGTGGGCGACGGGCAGGGCGCGCCGCCGCCAGCCGCCGACGGGCCGGACCCGGACGCCGTCATCGATATCGGCACCGACATCGACGCCGAGCTCGAAGCCATGCTCGCCCACATCCCACCCGACGACCTCGAACGGCTGCTCCGCGAGATCGAGCAGAGCTGACCAGACCCCTCCCGAGGAGCCAACGAAATGAACTCTGCGATCAGCCGCATCCGGCGGCTCGTCATGGGTGTCCCCGACCGCGAGGTCGTCCGATTCAGCCGCGGCGACTCCGCCACCTGGGCCCACCTCGAGGCCGCCGTCCGGGCGGCCGTCGGTGGCTACCACGCGGTGCTGGACGGCAGCTCGTTCGAGCGGCTCGTCCCGCAACTCGACGAGACGCCACCAGAGCTGCGCGGGTACGCCTACGAGGGCGCTGCCATGGGCCTGACCGGGATCGACCTCTTCATGCCGGGGTCCTCCCGGTTCCGCGCCTACGTCGAGGGTCCCGGCCGTCACCACGTCTACATGGCGCACATCGGTGCCGGTGAGGCGCTGGCGCGCCTACGGCGGCGGCCCGAGCCCTTCCTGCTGCGACTGCCAGACCCCACACTGCGCTGGCTGGTCCTGGACGGCTACGGCTTCCACGAGGGCTTCTTCAAGCCGCGCCGGTTCGTCCTGGACCAGTCCGTGCCGAGCCACCTGTCGCCGTTCGGCAGGAAGGTGGTCGACCAGGGCGTCGGGCGCAGCCTCTGGTTCACCTCCGGCGCCGACGTCGACGCGATCGCGACGACCATCGCCGGCTTCGCGACACAGCGCCACGCCGACCTGTGGCTGGGCGTCGGCGTGGGCTGCGGCTACGTCGGCGGCGTCGATCGAGCCGGGGTCGTCGCGCTGCGGGCCGCGGCCCACCGGCACGCGACCCGCCTCGGCGTCGGCGCGGCCTTCGTCGCCAAGGGCCGGGACCGGGCCGGCAACGTCACCGATCACACCCGGTCCGCGTGCGAGGTACTGTGCGGGCTGGGCCTGGCCGAGACGGTGAAGCTCGTGGACGAGGCCTTCGTCGACGTCCCGGACGCCCCCGCGGCGCCCGCCTACGGCGCCCTGCAGGACCGCATCCACGCGGGCCTGACGCCGGCCCCGGTGTCGACGACGACGGTCGCACCATGACACTCGTCGGAACCCTCATGAAGCCGATCTTCACCGTGTCGGCTGCGGACCTGCCGCCCGGTGTTCACGGTGACGGCGCCGGCCCGGAGCGGCTCAACAGCGTCGTCTACACCGTCACCGACTGCTGCGAGCTGGCGCTGACGCACCGCCGGTCGTCGCTGGTCGCCGCGCTCGACCGGTACCCGGAGGAGCTGCGCGGCTTCGCCTACGAGGGGGCGGGCGTGGCGTTCGGCGCCCTGGACCACTTCCTCCCGTGGACGCGGCGGACGGTTCGGTTCCTCGACGGCCCCGGCGCGAAGTACACGTTCGCCGTCTACCTCGGCGCCGGTATGGCGCTGGCGCGGCTGGGCCGCAGCCCGGAGGCGTTCCGCCGACGCCTCGACGACGACCTCTTCAACTGGGTCGTACTGGACGGCTACGGGTTCCACGAGGGGTTCTTCCGCTACCGGCGCCACATCCAGGAGAAGGCGTTGCCGCCGTCGCTGTCGGGCTACGGGCTGCGGGTGTTCGACCACGGACTCGGGCGCGCCATCTGGTTCGGCGCGGCGGCCGCGGTCCCAGCGGTGCACGACGTCATCGAGGGCTTCCCGGCCCACCGGCGACCGGATCTGTGGGCGGGTGTCGGCCTGGCCGCCGGCTACACCGGCGGCGCTGAGGAGGCCACCATGGAGAAGCTGCGCGACTTGAGCGCGGAGCACGTGGACCGGCTCGCCGAGGGCGTGGTCATCGCAGCCAGGGCCCGCCACCAGGTCGGCAACATCTCGGAGAACGTCGAGGTGGCGAGCCGGACCGTGCTCGGGTGCGACAGCGCCCGCGCCGCCGAGATCGCCGCCGACGCGCTGCTGGACCTGCCGGCCGACGGCCCCGAACCTGCCTACGAGATGTGGCGGTCACGGATCCGCCACACCGTCGGTCAGCACCGCCCGACCGAGGTGGACACCGATGTCTAACTCCGAGCTCGCCGCCCATGTGCTGCTCCAGCTCCTGGTCATCCTCGCCGTGTGCCAGGTCGTCGGCGCGCTCGCCACGCGTCTGGGACAGCCGCGGGTGGTCGGGGAGATGATCGCCGGCGTCCTGCTGGGCCCTTCCCTGCTGGGGCTGCTGCTGCCCGAATGGAAAGAGTTCCTGTTTCCCACGGGGCCCTCGATGACCATCCTCGCAGCGCTCAGCCACCTCGGCCTAGTACTGTTCATGTTCCTGGTCGGGCTCGAGTTCGACACGGAGCTGATCCGGCACAAGGTGCGGAGTGCGTTCGCCATCTCCGCCGCGGGAATCCTGACCCCGCTCGCTCTCGGCAGCGTCACCGCGCTGGTCTTCCTCGCCGAGCCAGGCCGGTACTTCTCACCCGACGTCGTGCCCTGGCAGGCGATGCTGTTCATCGGCAGCGCGGTATCGATCACCGCATTCCCGATGCTCGCGCGCATCATCGTGGAACGCGGCCTCGCCGGAACCCGGCTCGGCACGTTGGCGCTGGCGTGCGCCGCCACCGACGACGGTGTCTGCTGGTGCCTCTTCGCCATCGTGCTGGCGACGTTCAGCGGCGATCCCGCTCTCGCGGTCGTGGCCGTCGCGGGCGGCCTGATCTACGTCGTCGCCACCCTGACTGCCGGCCGGAACCTGCTGCGTCGCTTCAGCAGCGTCACCCGGCGCCCCGGCGGCTTCGGGCCACGCAACCTCGTCCAGGTGCTGATCCTCCTACTGGCTGCCGCCTGGCTCACCGACGAGATTGGGATCTACGCCATCTTCGGGGCATTCATCCTCGGCGCCGCGATGCCACGAGGCGACTTCCGCGAAGCCGTGCGGGAGAGGGTCGGGCCGTTGACGATCTCGCTGCTCCTGCCCCTGTTCTTCGTCTACTCGGGACTGAACACCCAGATCGGGTTGGTCAACAGCCCGTACCTGTGGGCGATGACCCTGCTGGTCGTGGTGGTCGCGATCCTGGGCAAGGGGGTCGCCTGCTACGTCGCGGCCCGGCTGAGTGGCGAGCCGCACGGCGAGGCGTTCGCGCTGGGCAGCCTGATGAACGCGCGCGGCCTGATGGAGCTGATCCTACTCAACATCGGGCTGCAGGCCGGCCTCATCACCCCGACCCTGTTCACGATCTTCGTGCTCATGGCCGTCGTGACGACGCTGATGGCCACCCCGCTGTTCGAGTTCGCGCTGCGCAGGCAGCGCGCCGCGGGCAGGACACACGGCTACGAGAACACGGCACCGGCCGTCGAACCAGCGAAAGGTCGAGCATGAGCATCCCCTTCGGCACGATCCTCAAGCCCCTGTTCCCGCTGTCGGCCGACGCGTTCCCCCGAATGGCGGCGGCGCGGTTCGGGCCGCAGCCGGACATGGACGAGACCTGGAAACGCTTCGAGCCGGTCGCACGGACCCTGGTCGACTCCTTCTCGCTGTCGCTGGACCACAGCGACCCGCAGCGGCTGGCTGCCGCACTCGACGAGGTCCGGCCCGAGCTGCGCGGCATCGCCTACGAGGGCGCCGGGATGGGGCTCACGCTGCTGGACTGCCTCGTCCCACACCGCAGCAGGCTCGCCACGTTCGTCAACGGCCCCGGCGCGCCCTACCGCGGGCTGATCTACATCGGCGCAGGGCTGGTCCTTCCCCGTGTGCCCCGCAACACCAGCCGGTTCCTGGCCCGCCAGGACCCGTTCCACCGCGGGTTCGTCATGGACGGCTACGGCTTCCACGAGGGCTTCTTCGCGTGGCGGCGCACCATCGGTCGCCACGCTCGCCCGACGTCGATCGGCGGCTACGCGCTCAACGCGTTCGACCACGGCCTCGGGCGCAGCCTGTGGTTCTCCACGGGCGCCAACGTGGACCGCATCATCTCCACGATCGACATGTTCCCGCCCGCCCGCCAGGGCGATCTCTGGAGCGGGATCGGTTTGGCCTGCGCCTACGCCGCGGGGGTGATGGACAACCACGCCGTGCGAACCCTGCTGGCCGCCGCCGGGCCGCACCGGGCCGACGTCGCCGTCGGGGTGGCCATCGCCTCGGTCTTCCGGGAGCAGTCGGGCCTCCCCGCCCCGCATACCGACCTGGCCAGCGACGTCGTGTGGGCGCGCGAGGCGTCCGACCTCGCCGCCACGGCCGTGCGCCTCAGCACGGGCCTGCGCGACCGGCCGACCGGGTCGGCCTACCAGCAGTGGCGCACGGCGCTGCGCGCGGCCTGGGTCGCGGACCCGGCCCGACTTCCCGTGGAGGTAGGCGCATGACCGTCCTGGGTCAGCTCCGCCGCAGGGCGTTCGGCGTGCCGTCGCCGAAGTCGGTGTTCTCCCGGCCGGGTTTCGCCCCGGAGGCGTGGGAACGCTTCGCCCCCGTCGCGGTCTCGCTGGTCGGGGGCTACCACGCCGCGCTGGAGGAGTCGCACATCGACATGCTGCGGCGGCGGCTCGACGACGTCGAGCCGAGCCTCACCGGCATCGCCTACGAGGGGGCAGGCATGGGCCTGGCCGCCCTCGACGTGCTCGCGCCGCACCGCAACCGCGTCGCGGAGCTCGTCGACGGCCCCGGTGCGCGCCACATCTACCCCACCTACGTGGGCGTCGGGCTGGCCTACGCGCGGCTGCGCCAGTCCCCGGAGGCGAGGCTCAGCAGGCTCGATCCGCTACTCGGCTGGGTAACCGCCGACGGCTACGGCTTCCACGAGGCGTTCTTCCGTCGCAGGCGCTACGTCGACCGGCACGCGTCGCCGGATCACCTGTCCGCCGTCGCGCGGCCGTACTTCGACCAGGGCATCGGTCGGGCACTGTGGTTCTCCGGCGGTGCCGTCGTCGAGCGGATCGCGGCGCAGATCGGCGGGTTCGTCCCCGCCCGGCGCGCCGGGCTGTGGTGCGGCGTCGGTCTCGCGTCCGCCTACGGGGGAGGGACCGACGCGGCCGGGCTGGGGGCCGTGCTCGACCACGCCCAGGAGTTCCGACCCCAGCTGGCCCGCGGGGCCGCGACGGCCGCGTGGGGCAGACAGATGGCAGGCAACCTCGTCCCGCACACCCACCTCGCCTGCGAGGTCTACTGCGGCGTCCCGGCCGAGGACGCCGCAGCAGCCGTGACCGAAGCCGCCGAGGGCCTACCGGCGGTGAGCGTCGAGCCAGCTTACACGACCTGGTGCCGACGCATCGAACAGACGCTCGTCCAGCGGAGTGCCGCTCCGCGCGGCCCAGCTCAGTAGCCGGGCCCCGATCCCAGGGGAACCTGAGAAGGAGACAGACGTGTACGACGCCATCATCATCGGGGCGCGGGTGTCCGGTGCGCCCACCGCCATGCTCCTCGCCCGCAAGGGATACCGGGTCCTCCTGCTGGATCGGGCGACGTTCCCGAGCGACACCGTGTCCACCCACATGATCACGGTGCAGGGCAGCGCCCAACTCAAGAAGTGGGGGCTGCTCGGGCAGATCCAGGCCTCGGGATGCCCCGCGGTCACCCACATCGAGCTCGACGTCGAGTTCGAGCGCTACGGACGCTTCCAGCTCACCGGGTTCCCGTACGCCGACGCGGAGGGGTTCGCAGCGATCTACGCGCCGAAGCGGACGGTGTTGGACAAGATCCTCGTTGACGCGGCCGTCGCCGCCGGAGCGGACGTCCGCGAGGGCTTCACCGTCCAGGAGGTGCTCATCGAGAACGGCCGGGTCGTGGGGATCTCTGGCAGGGGCGCGAGCGGGCTTACCGTGACCGAGCACGCACGCATCGTCATCGGCGCCGACGGTCTGCACTCCCTCGTGGCCAAGACCGTGGGGGCGACGAAGTACCACGTCGCCCCGCCCAAGGCCTTCGGCTACTACACCTACTGGGACGACGTCGAGCTGCGCGGCCTGGAGTTCTACACCCGACCGGGCAGCACGGTGATCGCGTTCCCGACCCACGACAACCAGGCCGCGGTGTTCGTGGAGCGTCCCGAGCGCGACTTCGCCGACTTCAAGACCGATATCCACGCGAAGTACCTCGACACCGTCACCGGGATCGCGCCGGACCTCGGCGAACGCCTGCGTTCGGGTCGACTGGCCCACCGCTTCATGGGCGCCGGCATGCGGGAGAACTTCTTCCGGCGGCCGCACGGCCCTGGGTGGGCGCTCGTCGGTGACGCGGGCGTGCACAAGGACCCGATCACGGCACAGGGCATCACGGACGGCTTCCGCGACGCGGACCTGCTGGCGCTGGCCGTCGACGCGGGCTTCAGCGGGCGGATGCCGCTGGACTCAGCGCTACGCCAGTACGAATACCGCCGCAACCAGGCCCTGAAGCCGCTCTACGACTTCATCGTGGACCACGCCGCGATGGAACCGTTCGAGCCCGCGTTCCAGGACGTCCTCGCCGCGATGCGCGGCAACCAGGATGCCATCAACCACTTCTTCGGCGTCATCCAGAACACCGTGCCCTGGGAGGAGTTCTTCTCCCCCGAGAACCTGTCGGCGATCATGGCCCGCGCCGAGCAGGGCGCCCCCGCCGCCGACGTCCCGGTCGCGGACCCCGCCGCCGCGGACACCCCGGCCGAGCTCGAGCGGCAGCCGTCGCTCGCCGGCGCCGTTGGCTGACCGCATACCCCGCGACCACGAGGAGCCCGTCCGATGACCTACGTCATCACCAACCTGTGCGCAGAGAGCAAGGACGCGGCCTGCTGGGGCGCCTGCCCGGTGGACGCCATCCATCCCGGCCCCCGGGACACGATCTTCCCGGCCACCGAGCAGCTGTACATCAACCCGGCCGAATGCATCGACTGCGGGGCGTGTGAACCCACTTGTCCCGTCGAGGCGATCTATCCGGCCGACGAGCTGCCACCCGAGTTGGCCGGTTCGCTCATCGCCAATCATAAGTACTTCGACGACCCCGGCCAGACAGCGGCGCGCAGTGCCTGACTTCCGCGACCGGTAATAGCGACGAAAGTCGCTCCGGGCACCATTGCGGAAGAGGGACGGTGAACAACCCTTCCTTCCGGACCCAATGGAGGACACCGATGACAATGACCGTTAATGAGCTGTTCGAGCACCTTTCAACGCGATTCAAGAGCGACCAGGCCGTCGGTATGAATCGTACTCTGCAGTGGAACATCACCGACGCCGAGCCCGGGGTGTGGGCCTTCGAGATCCGCGACGGCCACGGCACGCTGGTTCCTGGCGGCGTCACGAAACCTGACACGACCTTCACGACGTCGAGCGCGACGTGGATGGCGATCGCGGAAGGGCGACAGGATGCGATGCGCGCATTCATGTCGGGCAAGCTGAAGGTCAGCGGAGACATGATGCTGGCCATGAAGGTGCCCAAGCTCTTCGACACGAGCACCTGAGACCGGGCGAAGTCACATCACCAGGATCATGGCAGGGGGCTGCAAGACGTGACAATCACCGACCAGGACATCGCGACGGAACGGTTGCGACTCGAGACCGTCGCCGCGCTCACCGACCCGGCCACGATCCGGTACCTCACCGAGATCGGCGTCTCCGAGGGCTGGGTCTGCGCAGAGGTGGGAGCCGGCGCCGGTTCGATCGCGCGCTGGCTGTCCAATCGAGTGGGCCATTTCGGTCAGGTCCACGCCATCGACATCGAGCCGGCGTACATGGGGGATCTGGCCGCTCCCAACCTGGAGATCCGCAAACAGGACATCACGAAGACTCCGCTGGCGGAGAACACCTACGACCTGATCCACTGCAAGATCCTCCTGATGCACCTCGACGACCGCGAGCGCGTACTCGGCCAGTTCGGTCGCGCGTTGAAGCCGGGGGGCTACCTGCTGGTTGAGGAGGCCGACATCCGCAGCATCCAGCGGGTAGACCCACCATCGCCGCTGGTCACGCGAGCCGCCAGCGCTCTGGAGACGTTCTTCTACTTCGGCGGCGCCGACCCCGGCTACGGGATGAAGCTCCTGCCCGCGGTGCGCCGCACCGGCCTGCGGGTCGTCGGTACCGACTGCCAGCTCACGGCCGTCCAAGCGGGCAGCCGGGAGGCCAAGTCCGTGACCCTCAGCCTCGCCAAGCTGGCTCCCATGATCGTGCGTGCCGGGCTGATGGGCCAGAAGGAGGTCGAGGCGGTCTTCGACCTGCTCGAGCGGCCTTCGGACACCATGGTCTACACCCCAATCACATCCTCGGTCTGGGCCCGGCGCGCCGCCGACTGAAGTCCATCGAACTGCGGGAAACCTGAGTCCCGCAGGAGGGAGTAGGACATGCTCTACGTTGTCATCGCCCACGACGGTACCGAACCAGGCGTTCTCGAGCGTCGCATGAGCGTACGTGGTGCGCACATGGCGAGCGGCGAGAAGATGATGCAAGACGGTTCGTTCCTGTTCGGCGGCGCCATCCTCGACGGAGCCGGCAAGATGGCGGGTGGCGTTCTGGTCGTCGATTTCGAGTCATCGGACGAGATCGACGAGTGGCTGGCCAACGAGCCGTACGTAATCAATAAGGTGTGGAAGAACGTCGAAATCCATCCGTTCCTGGTCCCACCGCAGTTCCTGGCGCTTTTCCCCAAGTACCAGAGCCTGTCCGTTTGACCGGACTACGGCCCAATGGCCTTGCTTTAAGCCGATCAGGTCGCGACACGCCGGGTTGATGGACCGGGTGGGTCGCGACTGAAGCTGGCGATCAACGAGGCGAGGTCCACGCGGTCACGTTATCAGGCGAGTGAGCGCTGAGCGGATGTGAGTGTTAACCGATCGTCGTGTCGACACGCAGCGTACGCTGCAGAAACGCAACCTGAGCGTCTGCCGAGACGTCAAACATCTCACCGGAATAGATGTCGAAGTGTCCGGACGGCAGCGACAGCACCTCCGCGCCCGCCCCGGCCTTCGCGGCGACCGCGCGTACCGCCGTGGGCGGGCAGATGTTGTCGTCCTCGGCGACCACCAGGAAGATCGGGCACCGCAGCCTCGCCGCCGCCGTGACCGGCCGGTTGAGCGGGATGATCAACGCCCCTCGGGCGCACATCTCGTTACGGAACGTCGGACCCATGATCATTCGATAACCGGACTCGGCGCCCTCGGCCGTGATCGCGGCCAGGGAGCCGGGTGGCCCGACCACCGGGATGAGGTGCGGTGGTCGACCCAACAGCGAGCCGACGACGTCGAACAGGCCGTGTGCGGTGAGTTTGAGCAGTTGCCCCACGCCGGCATATCTGCCTATCTCCAGCAGGGCCGTGAGCCCGTCCATGGCCGCGCCCTGCGAGATGACGGCCGCGACCTGGCTGTCGGCCGCCGCCACCGCAACGACGTGCCCGCCGGAGTACGAGCTACCCCACAGCACGATCCGGTCGCGGTCGATGCCGGGTAGTTCGCGCGCGTGCTCGATTGCCGCGTGGTAATCCTGGCGATGCCGGAGATGGGCGACGTTCTGCCGCGGGGTGCCGTCACTCGTACCGTAGCCGCGATAGTCGAAGACGAGCACGTCCGCCCCGGCGACGGCGAACCGCTCGGCGAACGGCAGCAGCCCGGCATCGCGAGTGGCACCGAAGCCGTGACCCATGACCACGCAGGGCCGACCCCGTGGACCGGCGAGCGCATCGCTCTCCGCCGGCAGGTGCCACGCGGCGCAGCGTGTGCCATGGCTGGCGAATCCGGTCTCCGCGGGCATAGCCGCTCCTCTCACGGTGGTAACCATGTCTTCGTCCGCCGGCCGGTCCGGGTTCAACGGCGGCCATGAAGGTTCAACAGTGGCCATGAAGGGACGCCGCCCGCCGTGCGACGTGCGGCGCCCACCTGGCCATCCCGCGGCTGCGGGCACCGCTCCCCCGGCTCCCGAGCTGCTCGACTGCGACCTGGCGATCATTTCGCTCAGCGGTCAGTGCAGCCGCTTCCACAGCGCGCGGAGCACCCCGACCGTGCCCAGCACCACGAGGAGCGGAATGGGCAGACAGCAGCCGCAGCCGCCGACGGAGACCTCGCGTCCTCGGCGGGGGCGGGTCGAGTAGTAGGGGACGGGGCCCCAGAAGCCGAACCGGCGGCGGGGGCGGGGGCGGGGGCGGGGGGCGTACAACGGCTGATCCGCCCGGCCGTAGGACCGCCGGTTTCGCCGACCGTTGAGGATGCGATCAAGGAGATAGTGCCGGACAGCGGAACCAAACCGCGACATGGCCACACTCCTCTAGAAAGTGAGGTGGCGCGCCCCTGCCGGACCTGCTCGCCATGACGGGTTCGATCAGCCGGACATCAGCCGAAGCAGTGGTACCGACGGCCGACGGTGGCCGCCCCGGCACTCCTGCCACAGCCTGGCTCCAGTATGCCGGAATGCGACGATCGGCGTGCCGGCGAACGCGGGACGGCGCAACCGGTACCCGAACCTTGTGACCGGCGTACATGATCGGGTCGGGTCGACCGGCGCACATGGTCGGGTCGGGTCGACCGGCGTACATGGTCGGGTCGGGTCGACCGGCGTACATGATCGGGTCGGGTCGACCGGCGCACATGGTCGGGTCGGTCGGGTCGGGTCGACCGGCGCACATGGTCGGGTCGGATCGACCGGCGTACATGATCGACGGTTCGGAACAGCCGGCCGCGCTCTGCGCTGCTGCGCGTTCCCGAATGTCGATCACTGGCTTGCGCACGACCGTCGCCAGATCGATGATCGCTGAACGGGGACAGGAAACCGCGCACCGTGCGGTTCCGGGTTCCCAGCCGCCGATCATGGTCGGCGGCCACGCCGCCGGTCACCTGCACGACACCCGATGCCGAGATGTGGCATCGGGCTTGCGTCAGTCGCAACTCCAGCTCGCCCTCACGCCGCGATCCCCGGGGACAACACCGCCAAGCCGCAGCCCCGGAACAGCGACCCCAAGCCTCGCCCCGGAACAGCGACCCCAAGCCACAGCCCCGGAACACCGCCAAGCCACAGCCCCGGAACACCGACCCCAAGCCTCAGCCCCGGAACAGCGACCCCAAGCCGCAGCCCCGGAACAGCGACCCCAAGCCGCAGCCCGGGGACACCGACCTCAGTCGCGGCGACCCCGACCCGAACCGGACCCGGCGAAGTCCCGGTCGCGGCGGACGTTGGCGCGCCGCCCCTTTAGCGTGGTGGAGCCGCGCAACGCACGGAGCACCTCGTCCGCGGCGTGCTCGGGGATCTCGACGAGCGCGTGCCGCTCGTGGATCTGGATCGCCCCGATGTCCCGGCCGGTGAGCCGACCCTCGTTGGCCAGCGCCCCGACGATGTCCTGCGGGCGCACTCCGCTGGCGCGCCCGGCGTTCACGAAAAGCCTGGTGGTGCCGACCTTCGGCGGGCGGCTGCCGGCGGCACCACCGCGACCACGTGACTCGCGATCCCGGAGCTCCCGGGCGCCGCCGGATCGCGGTGCGCTGACCACCGGGATGTCCTCGCCGTCGTCCGGGCTGCCGGTGAGCTCCTGCGCCATCCGGACCGCGGCGGCGGCCACGGCCACGGGATCGAACTCGCCGGCGAGCCCGGTGATCATCGCCTGAACGCCGTCGGCGTCATCGTCGGCGAGGTCGACGAGGTCGGCGACGAGCTGCTTCCGCAGCGCGAAGCGGGTGCGTTCCAGCCGGGCGGCCCGCAGGTCGGCCGCGGTGGGCACGGGCGCGATCTCGACCGCCTGCCCGGTGAGCCGCTCGACGGCGCGCAGCGCGTGCACCTTCGACGGCGGTACCAGGGTGATCGCGACACCCTCTCGCCCGGCCCGGCCGACCCGGCCGATGCGGTGCACGTAGGCCTCGGGCGACTGGGGCACGTCGTGGTTGACGACGTGGCTGAGCAGGTCGATGTCAAGGCCACGAGCGGCCACATCCGTTGCGACGAGCAGCTCGGTGCGGCCGCTGCGCAGCCGCTCCACCACCCGGGTGCGGTGCTCCTGGTCCATGCCGCCGTGCAGCGCCTCGGCGCGCAGGCCACGCGCGGTGAGCGTCTCGGTGACGGCGTCGACGTCGAGTCGGGTGCGACAGAAGACGATCGCCGCGGCGGGACGCTCGGCCTCCAGCACCCGACCCAGCGCCGCGGTGGTGTGGGTGCGCGGCACGAGATAGGCCGTCTGGCGCACCTTGGGCGCCTCGCCCTCGGGCACGACCTCGCGACCCATCCGAACGGTGACCGGCTCGCGCAGGTACTTCTGGGCCAGGGTCTCGATCCGGCGCGGGATCGTGGCGGAGAACAGCACCGCCTGGCGGGTGTCGGGGGTGGCGTCGAGGAGGAGCTCGATGTCCTCGACGAAGCCCATGTCGAGCATCTCGTCGGCCTCGTCGAGCACCACGGTCTCGAGCTCGTCCAGACGTAGAGCACCGCGGTTCATCAGGTCGATCGCACGGCCCGGGGTGGCCACGACGATGTCGACGCCGTGCTGCAGGGCCTTCCACTGCGGGCCGACGGGCGCGCCGCCGTAGACGGTGAGCACGCGGGCGCCGAGGCCCCGGCCATAGGTGGTGATCGCCTCGGAGACCTGCAGCGCGAGCTCCCGGGTGGGAGTGAGGACCAGGCCGAACGGGGCCCGGTTGGGTTCCCGCGGGATGGGGCGCTGCTCGGCGAGGCGCTCGAGCATGGGCAGCGCGAAGGCCGCCGTCTTGCCGGTGCCGGTGGCGGCCTGACCGAGCAGGTCCCGGCCCTCCACCAGGGGGCCGATGGCCTCGGCCTGGATCGGGCTAGGCCGCTCGTAGCCGAGCTCGGCGACGACGCGTTGCAGCTCGAGGCGGAGTGGGAGATCGGTGAACATGGGCAGGTCGAACTCGTGCTCGTTCAGAATCAAGATCGTCTTCCGTCGCAGGCGTTCGGGAGCACGAATGGCACCCCCGCAGGACGAGCCCGCGGGGCCTGCGGCACGACTACTACCTGGCCGATGCGGTCTCTGATGATGGTGTCAACGCACCACATCGTCATGATAGTCCCAGGTGCGGGTTCGCACCGCTGCACCGGGCCGGTCGAGCCGTCCGGCCGGGGGTAACGGGCTCCACCGCGGAAGTCGGGCGGATTGGTCACGTCATGCAGCACGTTCTTCACCGTGCGCTCGGAGCAGGACAGCGAGACCGCGATCTCGTTCGTGTCGAGCCCGTCGGCGAGCAGCCGCAGGATGTCGGCCTCCCGGGTCGACAGCCCGGTCAGGTTGAGCCCGCGAGGCGCCAAGAACTGCTGCTGCACCCGCCCGACCTGCGCGAGCAGGCGTCCCAGCAGGTCCGGCGAACCGTTCCCTCGCCGCGCGCCACAGCCCCGACCGCATGCGCCAGCCGCTCGGGTGTCGCCTCGACCCGGCGGACGAGACCGGCGACGCCCGCCTCCACAGCGGCGGCCAGCCCGGCGTCGTCCACGGCTGTGACCACCAGGACGGCCGGACACCCGGCGCGCCGCAGGCTGCTGCAGCAGCGTCAGCGTTTCCGCGTCCACCGCATCGGCGGCGACGATCGCCACGCGGGTGCGGTCGTCGTCGCGGTCGACGATCTCGACCTCCGGCCGTGGGCGCAACTGGCTGACCACCCCCGCGTGCGACACCGGGTCGTGTGCGCATACACAAATCGGAATGCGATCCATCGGGTTTCCCCGCTCCACTCGATCCCGCCCCCGCCGGGGCTCCCCATTGCCCCACCGAGCGTGCCCGAAGGCGCTGATCGGGCACTCAACGAGGACTCAACGGGCAGCTCCTCGGCAGCTGATCGACGACGCCCTCGTCAGATGGGCGTTCTCGCTTCTCGACCAACATCCACGCACAGCTCGCGGTGATCACTTCGGGCGGCGTCCGCCCTCCGAGTCGAACCCGGCGCGGCGCAGCGCGTCCGCCATCGCGCCCCCACCGGAGCCGCTGGAGCCTTTGGAACCGCCACCCCGCGGTTTCGTGCCGTCGGCGTTGGGCCCCCTGCGACGCTCACCCCCACGCGGACCACCGCCACCACGCTGGTCCCCGCCACCACGCTGGTCCCCGCCACCACGCTGATCCCCGCCACCACGCTGATCCCCGCCACCACGCTGGTCCCCGCCACCACGCTGTCCACCTGCACGGTCGCGACCGCCGCGCACCTTCTGATCGCCCCCGACCTCGTCCTCGAGCCGCAGGGTGAGCGAGATCCGCTTGCGCGCCTCGTCGATCTCCAGCACCTTGACCCGCACCACCTCACCGGACCTGACGACGTCACGCGGGTCGCTCACGAACTGCGTCGACATCGCCGAGACGTGCACGAGACCGTCCTGATGCACCCCGACGTCGACGAACGCACCGAACGCCGCGACGTTGGTGACCACACCTTCGAGCACCATCCCCGGTCTCAGGTCGGCGATCTTGTGAACGCCCTCGGCGAACGTCGCGGTGCGAAACGCCGGGCGTGGGTCGCGGCCGGGCTTCTCCAGCTCGGTGAGGATGTCGGTGACGGTGGGCAGCCCGAAGCGCTCGTCGACGAACTCGGCCGGCTTGAGCTTGCGCAGCGCGGGTGCGTTGCCCAGCAGCGTCGCGAGGTCGCCACCGGCTCGGCCCACGATCTTGCGCACCACCGGGTAGGACTCCGGGTGCACCCCGGAGACGTCGAGTGGATCGTCGCCACCGCGGATGCGCAGGAAGCCCGCGCACTGCTCGAACGCCTTGGGCCCCAGCCGGGGCACGTCGGCCAGCTTTCGACGGGTGCGGAACGGGCCGTGGGTGTCGCGGTGGGCAACGATCTGCGTCGCGAGCCCCTCGGTGATCCCGGAGACCCGGCGCAGCAGCGGCGCCGACGCGGTGTTGACGTCCACCCCGACGGCGTTCACACAGTCCTCGACCACGGTGTCGAGCGAGCGGGCCAGGGCCGACTCGGCGAGGTCGTGCTGGTACTGGCCCACTCCGATCGCCTTCGGGTCGATCTTCACAAGCTCGGCGAGCGGGTCCTGGAGGCGCCGCGCGATCGATACCGCGCCGCGCAGCGAGACATCCAGCTCCGGCAGCTCGGCCGAGGCGTACGCCGACGCCGAGTACACCGACGCCCCGGCCTCGCTGACCATCACCTTGGTCATCTTCAGACCCGGGTTCGCCGTGACGAGCTCGCCGGCCAGCTTGTCGGTCTCCCGCGACGCGGTGCCGTTACCGATCGCGATCAAGTCGACGTCGTGTGCGGCAGCGAGCCGGGTCAGGCTCGCCAGCGCCCCGTTCCAGTCGCGGCGCGGCTCGTGCGGGTAGATCGTGTCGATGGCGACGACCTTGCCCGTCGCGTCGACGACGGCGACCTTCACCCCGGTGCGCAGCCCTGGGTCAAGGCCCATGGTGGCGCGGCCGCCGGCGGGCGCGGCGAGCAGCAGGTCGCGCAGATTCGACGCGAACACCCCGATCGCGGCCTCCTCCGCCACCGTGCGCAACCGGACCCGGATGTCGATCCCCAGGTGCAGCAGGATGCGGGTGCGCCAGGCCCAGCGGACGACGCCGGCGAGCCAGGCGTCGGCCGGGCGGCCGCGGTCGGCGATCCCGAACGCGGCGGCGATGGCGCGTTCGTAGTCGGTGGGCGCTGTGCCGGTTCGCGCTCCGCCTGCGGGTTCGGCCGTATCGTCTCCGGGCTCCAGCCTGATGTCGAGGATCTCCTCGGACTCGCCGCGGAACACCGCGAGGATCCGGTGCGAGGGCAGCTTGGTGAACGGTTCGGAGAAGTCGAAGTAGTCGCTGAACTTGGACCCGACAGCGTCACCGGCCTCCTTTCCTGGGCGCACGGTCGAGACGAGCCGCCCCCGGGTCCACATCCGCTCGCGGAGCCCGCCGATCAGGTCGGCGTCCTCGCCGAACCGCTCGACGAGGATCGCCCGGGCGCCCTCCAACGCGGCGGCGGCGTCGGCGACCTGTTCGTTGCAGTACCCGGTGGCGACGGCCTGCGGGTCCTGCGACGGATCGGCCAGCAGGGTGTCGGCGAGCGGCTCCAGCCCGGCCTCGCGGGCGATCGTCGCCTTCGTCCGGCGCTTGGGCTTGTAGGGCAGGTAGATGTCCTCCAGCCGCGCCTTGGAGTCGGCGGCCAGGATCTGGACCTCCAGGGCCTCGTCGAGC
>JBOHEP010000292.1:0-8204 GCA_050701075.1 Pseudonocardia sp.
GCCGGTCACGGTGGGTGTAGAGCAGGTAGGCGGCGCGGTGCAGCGCGACCGCGGTCTTGCCGGTACCCGGACCGCCCTGCACGACCAGGACCCCGGAGGGCTTGGAGCGGATGATCGCGTCCTGCTCCGCCTGGATCGTCGCGACGATGTCGCCCATCCGGCCCGTGCGGGCCTGGGTGACCGCTGACATGAGCGCAGCCTCGCCGGTCAGGCCGGACCTGGTGTTCTCCGTGGTCGCGGCGTTGAGATCGAGCACCTCGTCGTCAAGGGCGACGACCTCGCGTCGGCGGGTGCGCAGGTGCCGGCGGCGGCGCATCCCCTCCGGTGAGGCGGCGGTGGCGGTGTAGAACGGCCGGGCCGCGGGGGCCCGCCAGTCCATGAGCAGCGGCTCGTAGTCGCGTTCCTCGTCGAGCAGGCCCATCCGGCCCACGTAACGTCGTTCGCCGTCCTCGGCGTCGAGCCGGCCGAACGCGAGCCCGTGCTCTGCGGCCCGCAGCGCCGCCAGCCGGTCGGTGTACATGGCCGCCGCGGCGTCACGCTCGGTGAGAGCCTGTGGGGTGCCGACCGTCTCGTCGTGCAGCACCCCGTGCAGTCTTCTGGCGGTGTCGGCCCGCCGGGCGTCGAGGTGCACGTAGAGCATCGCGACGTACGCGCGCTCGTGCTCGAGCCCGCCATCAGGGTCCCCGGCGCCGGGATCCGGTGCGTACGGGATCGCGGACGAGCCGCTGTTCGACACGACGAGATCACCTTCACGAGCCGGGAGGACGGGATAGCGACTCACGAACTTACCAGCGTGGACGTTTGTGCCGGGCAGCCCACGGGAGACCCGTCGCGGGACGTCGACCACACGCACCTCACCCACGGGGCTCAGGTCCGCTCGACACCCACGTTGCGCCCGTCGACCGCACGGCAGGAACGGATCTCCGAGGTGAGGATGGCCCGCGCGCCGAGCGCGGCGAGGCTGTCCATCACGCCGTTGACCTGGCTGCGCAGCACCATCGACCGGACCGCGACCCACCCGTTCTCCGACAGCGGGGAGATCGTGGGCGCCTGGAGCCCGGGAGTGATCCCCTTGGCTCCGTCGAGCACGATCTCCGGGCAGTCGTAGTCGAGCATCAGGTACTGGCGGGCGTAGACGACCCCGCGAAGCCGCTCGGTGAACACCCTCTTGGCGGCGGTGGTCTCCGGGGGCTCCACCCGGTCGGGCCGCGGCTCGCGCTGGATGAGGGCTGCCTGCGACTCGGCAATCGGGTCGCCGATGACCTTGAGGTGGTGCTGGCGCAGGGTGCGTCCGGACGAGACCACGTCGGCGATGGCATCGGCGAGACCGAGGTGGACCGAGATCTCCACCGCGCCGTCGAGCTTGATGATCTCGGCCCGGATCCGGTTGCGGGCCAGGTGCGAGCGGACCAGCCGCGGATACGAGGTGGCGATCGTCTTGCCCTCGAGGTCTTCGAGCTTCCAGTTGTTGTCCTCCCTGGTGGCGTACCGGAACTTCGACGCGCCGAAACCGAGCTTGAGGATCTCCTGAACCTGACTCCCGGACTCGTCCATCAGGTCCGCGCCGGTGATCCCGAGGTTCAGGTCGCCCGAGCCGACATAGGTGGCGATGTCCTTGGGCCGCAGGTAGAAGAACTCGACCCGATTCTCCTCGTCGAGCATGCTGAGATCGCGAGAATCCGAGCGCTGCCGGTAGCCGGCCTCCCGCATCATCATCGCAGCGGGCTCGGCCAGGGTCCCCTTGTTGGGGAGGGCGACGCGGAGCATGACTTTCCCCTCGAAAGTGCCGTGCTGGTGGATACTTACAGGAACTTGTAGACATCTTCCAGGTTGAGTCCGCGGCCGATCATGAGGACCTGCAGCCGGTAGAGCAGCTGCGAGATCTCCTCGGCCAACGCGTCGTCGGCCTCATGTTCAGCGGCGAGCCACACTTCACCGGCCTCCTCGATCACCTTCTTACCCTGCGCGTGGACCCCGGCGTCGAGTGCCGCCACCGTGCCGGAGCCCGTCGGCCGGGTGCGGGCCTTGTCGGTCAGCTCGGCGAACAGTTCGTCGAAAGTCTTCATGTCGGCGTCTCCTCTCCTACGTCAGTGTCATCCGACTCGGATGTGCCAACGCACCGGCGCGCGGGTCGTTGCTGCCGCCGGACCCGGAGATGCGTTGGATGGCTGTCCGAACGTCACCTTGCGAGCTGTTCTCACGCCGCCCTGCAAGCCCGGACCCAGGTGTGGGCGTCCACGAGCTGACTGGCGGTGAGCCCGACCAGCGAACGCCGCTGCACCCGTCGCGGCCCCGGTGGCACCCGGACCTCGCAGGGCACCACCAGCACCGTGGCGCCCGCACGTTCGGCGGCCAGTGCGCCGATGGGTGAGTCCTCGATCGCGACGCACTCCGCGATCGGGACGCCCAGCAGCTCGGCCGCCCGGAGGTACGGATCGGGGTCGGGCTTGCCGCGGGGCACCTCGTCCCCGCAGACGGTGACGGTGAAGTGCTCGCGACCGATGGCGTCGAGCACCGTCTCGGTGAGGACCCGCCCCGTGTTCGTGACCAGCGCCGTTGGCAGGCCCATGGCCCGCACGGTGTGCAGCGCGTCGAGTGCACCGGGGCGCCACTCCAGACCCGCGGCGAACAGCTCACCGGTGCGGGCGACCAACCACCGCCGCGCCTCGGCGATCCGCGGCGGGTCGGGCGGCAGCTCCAGATCCTCGAAGAGGATCACGAGCGTGTTGGCCATGTTCGACCCGACGACGGCCTCGCGAGCGCCTGCGCTCAACTCCCCACCAAGCCAGCGCGCGGTATCACCCAGCGAAACGCTCCACACCTTCTCCGAGTCGACCAGCGTCCCGTCCATGTCCCACAGCACCGCGGCCGGCCCCCCAGGCGGGGTCGGGGTGCGATCGTCAGCCGGCATTGAAGTACTTCGCTTCCGGGTGGTGGGCCACCAGGGCATCGGTTGACTGCTCGGGGTGCAGTTGGAGCTCTTCGGACAGCTCCACGCCGATGCGGGCGGGCTCCAGCAGCTCGACGATCTTCCTGCGGTCGTCGAGGTTGGGACAGGCCCCGTAGCCGAGGGAGTACCGGGCCCCCCGGTAGCCGAGCTTGAAGAACTCCGTCACGTCGGTCGGATCCTCCGCGGCGACGGCGCCACCTGCGGGGAACGTCAGCTCCTCACGGATCCGACGGTGCCAGTACTCGGCGAGCGCCTCGGTCAGCTGAACGCTCAGGCCGTGGACCTCGAGGTAGTCGCGGTAGGCGTCCTTGGCGAAGAGCTCGCCCGCATAGTCGGCGATCGCCTGCCCCATCGTCACCAGGTGCAGCGGCAGGACGTCCACCTCGCCGCGTCGCGCCGCCAGCTCACGCGGACGCCAGAAGTCGGCCAGGCAAAGGTGGCGGTCGCGGCGCTGGCGGGGGAACCGGAACCGGAACCGCTCTCCGGCATCAGCGCTCGGCTGGTCCAGCACGACTAGGCTGTCGCCGTCGGACACAGCGGGGAAGTAGCCGTAGACGACGGCGGCGTGCGCGAGAACACCCTCCGTGGACAGGCGCTCCAGCCAGTAGCGCATGCGCGGGCGGCCCTCGGTGTCCACCAGCTCCTCATACGACGGGCCCGAGCCCCCCTTCGAGCCCCGCAGGCCCCACTGGCCCAGGAACAGCGCGCGCTGGTCGATCATGCCCGAGTAGTCGGCCAACGCGACCCCGCGCACCACCCGGGTGCCCCAGAACGGTGGCACCGGGAGCGGGTTGTCGACCGTGACGTCGGATCGGGCCGGCATCGGCCCGGCCAGCGCAGCCTCGGCCGCCCTCCGCTTGGCCGCGACCCGCTGGGAACGTTCGTGGCGGGCCTTGCGCTCGGCGCGCGCGGCCTCCTCTGCCGGATCGACGGCGAGCTCGCCCTGCCCGCCGCGCACCCGTGCCATCGTCGCGTCCATCAGGCGCAGGCCCTCGAAAGCGTCCCGGGCGTAGGAGACCCGACCCTCGTAGACGTCGGACAGGTCGTTCTCCACGTAGGACCGGGTGAGCGCGGCGCCACCGAGCAGTACGGGCAGCCGCTGCGCGATCCCCCGGGAGTTCATCTCCTGGAGGTTCTCCTTCATGATCACCGTCGACTTGACGAGCAGTCCGGACATACCAACGGCGTCGGCGCGGTGCTCCTCGACGGCCGACAGGATCGTGCTGATCGGCTGCTTGATGCCGAGGTTGACCACGCTGTAGCCGTTGTTGGTGAGGATGATGTCGACCAGGTTCTTGCCGATGTCGTGGACGTCGCCCTTGACCGTGGCGAGCACGATGGTGCCCCTTCCACCGGAATCGGACTTTTCCATGTGCGGCTCGAGATGGGCCACCGCCGTCTTCATCACCTCAGCGCTCGCCAGCACGAACGGCAGCTGCATCAACCCGGCGCCGAACAGCTCGCCGACGGTCTTCATGCCGGACAGCAGGGTGTCGTTGATGATCTCCAGGGCGGGCCGGGACTCCAGTGCCTCGTCGAGATCGGATTCGAGCCCGCCGCGTTCCCCGTCCACGATCCGGCGCTCCAGGCGCTCGAACAGGGGCAGCCCCGCCAGCTCCTCGGCCCGGCCGGCCCGCGCGGAGGAGGCCGTGACGCCCTCGAAGAGCTCCATGAAGCGGTTGAGCGGGTCGTACCCGGCGCGGCGGCGGTCATAGACCAGATCGAGCGCCACGGACCGCTGCTCGTCGGGGATCTTGGCCATCGGCAGGATCTTGGCGGCGCTGACGATCGCGGTGTCCAGCCCGGCGTTGACGCACTCGTGCAGGAACACCGAGTTGAGCACCTGGCGCGCGGCGGCGTTGAGCCCGAAGGACACGTTCGAGACACCCAGGGTGGTCTGCACGTCGGGGTGGCGGCGCTTGAGCGCCCGGATCGCCTCGATCGTCTCCAGCGCGTCGCGGCGCACCTCCTCCTGCCCGGTGGTGATCGGGAAGGTCAGGGTGTCGACCACGATGTCGCCGGTATGCATGCCGTGGTTCGTCGTCAGGTCGCGGATCAGCCGGTCGGCCACCCGGACCTTCCAGTCCGCGGTGCGGGCCTGTCCCTCCTCGTCGATGCACAACGCGACGACCGCGCAGCCGTGCTCGCGCACCAGCTCCATCGCCCGCTGGAAGCGCGACCCGGGGCCGTCGCCGTCCTCGTAGTTGACCGAGTTGACGATCGAGCGCCCGCCGAGGCGCTCGAGCCCGGCCCGGAGCACCTCGGGCTCGGTGGAGTCGAGCATCACCGGCAGCGTGGACGCCGTGGCCAGCCGCCCGGCCAGCTCCGCCATGTCGGCGACACCGTCGCGGCCCACGTAGTCGACGCACAGGTCGATGAGGTGCGCGCCTTCGCGGGTCTGCTCGCGCGCGATCCCGACACAGGCCTCCCAGTCCTGCACCAGCATCGCGTCGCGGAACTTCTTGGACCCGTTGGCGTTGGTGCGCTCGCCGACCATCAGCACGCTGGTGTCCTGCCGGAACGGCACCGCCGCATACAACGAGCTGACGCCCGGCTCGGGCCGCGGGGTGCGGCGGGCCGGCGTGACCCGCCGCATCGCCTCGACCACCGCGCGGATGTGCGCCGGCGTCGTCCCACAGCAACCGCCGACCAGCCGCAGGCCGTAGTCGCGGACGAACATCGCCAGCGCCTCGGCCAGCTCGTCGGGGGTGAGCGGGTACTCCGCACCCCGCGGGCCGAGCTGAGGCAGGCCCGCGTTGGGCATCACCGACAGCGGGATGCGGGACTGCTTGGCCAGCGTGCGCAGGTGCTCGCTCATCTCCGCCGGACCGGTGGCGCAGTTCAACCCGATGAGATCGATGCCCAGCGGCTCCAGGGCGGTGAGCGCTGCCCCGACCTCGCTGCCCAGCAGCATCGTCCCGGTGGTCTCGACGGTGACCTGTGTGATGACCGGGACGCGCCGGCCCTCGGCGACCATGGCGCGCTGCATCCCGAGCACCGCGGCCTTCACCTGGAGCAGGTCCTGGCAGGTCTCGACGACCAGCGCGTCCGAACCGCCGGCGAGCAGCCCGGCGCCGCACTCGACGTAGGCGTCGCGCAGCCGGGCGAAGCTCTCGTGGCCCAGAGTGGGCAGCTTGGTGCCCGGCCCGACCGAGCCGAGCACGTAACGCGGGCGCTCCCGTGTGGTGAACTCGTCGGCGACCTCCCGGGCGAGGACCGCGCCCTTCTCGGCCAGCTCCCGGATCCGGTGCGCGATGTCGTACTCCGCGAGGTTGGGCAGGTTCGCCCCGAACGTGTTGGTCATGGTGATGTCCGCGCCGGCCTCGAGATAGGCCCGGTGGATGTGGCGTACGACATCGGGCCGGGTGTCGTTGAGGATCTCGTTGCAGCCTTCGAGCCCGGCGAAGTCGTCGAGTGTCAGGTCGACGGACTGGAGCATCGTGCCCATCGCTCCGTCGGCGATGACCACCCGCTCGGTGAGGGTGGCCATCAAGGTGGTGTCGAAAGCGCGGGAGGGACCGGTGTCGGTGTCGGACGGCACGATCCCAGGTTAGTCGTGGCGGGGGATGCGTACATCTTCCGTCGTGGCCCGCCCGTAGGCTGGACCGATGACCGATCGCGAGCCGCGACCCGGGGCGGAGCCCGGCCTGCCGACTTTGGTCGACCCGGTGATGATCGCCGCGTTCGAGGGGTGGAACGACGCCGGTGAAGCCGCCAGCATGGCTCTGGAGCATCTCGAGCTGAGCTGGGACGCCACGCCGCTGGCCGCCATGGACCCGGAGGAGTACTACGACTTCCAGGTCACCCGCCCGCACGTGCGCCAGGCCGACGGCGTCACCCGCAAGATCGAGTGGCAGACCACGCGGCTGTCGGTGTGCCGGCCCCCCGGCATCGACCACCACGTCGTCCTGGTCAACGGCATCGAGCCCAACCTTCGGTGGCGCACGTTCTGCGCCGAGCTGCTGGGCTACGTCGAGGAGCTCGGTGTGACGAAGGTCATCACCCTCGGGGCGCTGCTGACCGACACCCCGCACACCCGGCCCACCCCGGTCAGCGGCATCTCCTACGACGCGTCCTCGGCCGGGGAGCTGCGCGTCGAGCCGTCGAGCTACCAGGGCCCCACGGGGATCGTGGGGGTGTTCCAGAACGCCTGTGTGGAGGCGGGGGTCCCGGCGATCTCGTTCTGGGCAGCCGTGCCGCACTACGTCTCCCAGGCCAAGGTGCCCAAGGCCGCGGTGGCCCTGCTGCACCGTATCGAGGAGGTACTCGACGTCGAGGTGCCCCTCGGCGGGCTGCCCGAACAGGCCGAGGAGTGGGAGCGCACCGTCTCGGAGATGGCCGAGGCCGACGACGAGGTGCGCGAGTACGTCCGCCAGCTCGAGGAGCAGGCCGAGGCGGACTCCGACGATGTCGAGTCGCTCTCGGAGGCCAGCGGCGACGAGATCGCGGCCGACTTCGAGCGTTACCTGCGCCGGCGCGGCACAGGGGGCCCGGGCAACTGATCCAGCACCACCGGCGGCGCGGCGCCGGCCGCGTGCGCCTGCGCCCAGCGGTCCGCGCACAGGCAACCAGCGATCCCCCGGTGCCAGCCCGGCGAAGCCGGACTCGAGCTGCGGGTGTGCTCATGCAACCAGATCAGCGTGCCCGGGGGCGACGGTGCCGGCGAGCTACAGGGCTACCCCGAGCAGCGCGTTCAGCGCGGTGCGGACCAGCGCCGGGGCGCCCGTGTCGCGGCCGCGCCGGGCGAGCGCGTCGGTGGCCCACGCGTCGACGGCGGCCAACGCCCGGGGGGTGTCGAGATCGTCGGCGAGGTGCACCCGCAGCCGCGTCACCAGGTCATCCGCGGGCGGCGCGGCGGCCAACGCGGCGGCCTCCCGCCAGCGCGCCAAACGGGCCTGCGCCTGGGCGAGCAAGCAGCCCGTCCAGGCCCGGTCGGTCCGGTAGTGCCCGGCGAACAGGGCCAGCCGGATCGCGTTCGGGTCGACCTGCTCGGCGCGCAGCTTGGAGACGAAGACGAGGTTGCCCCGCGACTTCGACATCTTCTCCCCGTCGAGCCCGATCATGGCGGTGTGCGAGTAGTGGCGGGAGAACGGGTGAACTCCGGTGAACGCCTCGACATGGGCCGCACCGCACTCGTGGTGCGGGAAGATCAGGTCGGAGCCGCCGCCGTTGAGGTCGATCTGCGGGCCCAGCCGGTTCAGCGCGATCGCGGCGCACTCGATGTGCCACCCCGGACGCCCCGCCCCCAGGGCGA
>JBOHEP010000293.1:0-7125 GCA_050701075.1 Pseudonocardia sp.
GTGTCGAGGAAGGAACCCGCGCTGGAGAACACCGCTGTCGTGTATGCGCCGACGGCGAAGAAGCCCACGTAGCCGAGATCGAGCAGACCGGCCTGGCCGACCACCACGTTGAGCCCGATCGCGATCAGAGCGATGCGGGCCGCGTTGAACAGTGAGATCTGGAAGTCGGTGCCCGGCTCCGTGGTGATGAACGGCGGGTTCAGCACCGGCAACAGGTAGATCAACACCAGCGCCGGGATGATGACCGCCCATTGCTGCCACCGTTCGAGCGAACCCCACCAGTCACGCAGCCACCGGCCGAACGGGACCGCGGCCTGATCGGCCGGCTGCCTCGTCGGGGTCATACCCGCGCCCTCCCGAGCTTCTCGCCGAGGATCCCGGTCGGCCGGAACATCAGGATGCCGATGAGCAGTACGAACGCCACCACGTCTCGCCACTCCCCCCCGAAGAAGGACTGGCCGTAGTTCTCCGCGACACCCAGCAGCAGCCCGCCGAGGAGCGCACCGCGCAGGTTGCCGATCCCGCCGAGGACGGCTGCGGTGAACGCCTTGATCCCGAGCAGGAACCCGCCGTTGTAGACCGCGCCACCGGGGATCGTCATCAGGTAGAACAGCGCCGCGGCGCCGGCCAGCACACCACCGAGCAGGAACGTCAACATGAACACCCGCTCCCGGTTGACCCCCATCAAGGTGGCCGTGTCCGGGTCCTGGGACACGGCGCGAACTCCCCGACCGAGCCGGGTTCGATTGACGAACGTGTCGGCCACGACCATGAGCCCGACGGCGGCCACGACCGTGATGATCTGGATGTTGCTCACGCCTGCGCCGAAGATCTGGAACTGCTCCTGGGGCCGCAGCAGGCGGATGGAGGGCTCCGAGTTGCCGCCGCGCCAGATCAGGAAGGCCTGCTGGATGGCGAACGAGGCGCCGATCGCGGTGATCAGGAAGACCAGGGACGGTGCACCGCGCCTGCGCAACGGTCGGTAGGCGATCCGTTCGAGCAGGACCGCGGAGGCCCCGGACGCCAGCATCGCGACCAGACCCGCGAGCAGCAGGCTGCCGATCACCGCGAACAACCCGAGCTGGACCGGCTGACCCGGAACGAACCCGAGCCCCAGCAGGGTGAAGTACGCGGCGAAGACACCGATGACGAAGATCTCGGAATGCGCGAAGTTGATCAGCCGGAGCACGCCGTAGACCAGTGTGTACCCGATCGCGACCAGAGCGTAGATCGCGCCGTAGGACAACCCGTCGACGGTGTTGTCCCAGAAGCGGTCGATCAGTAGGCCGAAGTTGAAGTCGACGAGACCGCCGTCGTCCCGCGCCAGCACAGCCACCACATCGAGGAGCACCGTCACATCAGGGAGCACAGACCCTTGCCCGTCCCCTCACGTAGCCGGGCGCGGTCATGGGCATCCTGCCCATGACCGCACCTGAAACCGTCAGCAGTCCTGTCGGATCCGCGGCTACTGTACGGGCGCCAACCGGGTGATCTGCCCGCCCTTGACCACATAGGTCCAGACCGGTGTATCGGTGAGCTCACCGGTCTCGTCCCACTTGATGGCCTTGGTGAGGCCCTGGCCGCTGTAGTTCTTCACGTGGTTCAACAGGCCGGCCCGGTCCGAGATGCCCTGGTCCAGTCCGCGCAGCAGGACCGTGGTCACGTCGTACGCCTCGGCCGAGTAGGTCTGTGGGGTGTCGTTCCACCTGGCCTGGTAAGCAGCGGCGAAATCAGGGAACACCTCACCGGGCAGGCAGGGGCAGGTCATGTAGACACCCTCGGTGGAGTCCGCGCCGGCGTTCTGGATGTAGGTCGGGTCCTTGACACCGTCCGGCACGACGAGCCTGGCCTCGACGCCCGCGTCCCGCAGCTGCTGGGTGAACGGTGCGGCCTCATCGAAGTAGCCCGAGTAGAAGATCGCGTCCGGCGCCGCCGACTCGATCGTGCCGATGGTCGCGGAGAACTCGCGCTGCCCCGTCTTGACCTCGTCCTCACAGCTCGCCCTGGCGCCGAGCGCCTTCTTCACCTCGTCGGCCAGACCCTGGCCATAGGCGCTGTCGTCACGGATCACGCAGACCGTCGACGCGCCGAGCTGATCACTGATGAACGTCGCGGCGGCGGGTCCCTGCACCGCGTCGTTGCCCAACCCGCGGAAGAAGTGCGTGAAGCCCTTCGTCGACAGGTCGGGTCGTGTCGCGGACGGCGTGACCGCGACCAGGCCGGCTCCGCTGAGCGACGGGCCGACGGCCTCGGACTCACCGGAGAACGGAAGGCCGACGACGCCGAGGATCGACGGGTCGTTGATCGCCGCGACGGTCGGCCCGGCCGCGGTGGCCGGGGTGCCGCCGGAGTCGAACTCCTTGTACGTCACCTGGCATCCCGCGTTGGCCTGGTTGTGCTGCTCGACGGCCAGCTGGACCGCCTGCTTGATGGCGATTCCGAGCGCGGCGTTGCCTCCGGCGATGGTGCCGACGTAGGCGATCGACGGGTTGCCCGTGCACCTGCCCTGGCCGTTCCCGGCCGGCAGTTCGGGGTCCGCCGGCGGAGTGAACTGTGCTTGCGTCGGCTCAGGTGCAGCCGCCGGGGGCCCGGTCTCCGAGCTGGTCGTACCACCATTGCCGCAGGCCGCAAGGACCAGCACCCCGGCGAGCAACACGGCAGTCGCGACGACCGTCCGCTTCCGACTCATTCTGATTCCTTCCGTACTGCCCTAGTCGTCCTGCCCTAGTCGTCCACGACAGGTCCCGGAGACCGCCGACACCCCTCACCGCTGTCGAGAGCGTGGCGGACGTTAGGCGACCGTTCCGCTTCGCGTCACCACGATGGTGCGCCTCTTTACCAGACCGCAACCCGAACGCGCGAACAGTACCGAGACGCTCACCCAGAGCGACCACGGGTCGATCTCGCGGCCGTCCCGACTCGCTCAGGCCGAGGTGGCCAGGCCCCCGACGACGGCCTCGGCCACAACCTTCATCGTGGTACGGCGATCCATCGCGGTGCGCTGGATCCAGCGGAACGCCTCCGGCTCGCTCATCTGCCGCCGCGTCATCAGCAGGCCCTTCGCCCGGTCGACGACCTTGCGGGTCTCCAGCCGGTCGGTGAGGGTCGCCACCTCGTCCTCGAGGGCCCGCAGCTCGGCGAACCGGGACACGGCCAACTCGATCGCGGGCACCAGCTCGTGCCGGGCGAACGGCTTGACCAGGTACGCCATCGCACCGGCGTCCCGGGCCTGCCCGATGAGCTCGCGCTGGCTGAACGCGGTGAGCATGACCACCGGCGCGATCCGCTCGTCCACGATCATCGCCGCCGCGGTGATGCCGTCGACCTTCGGCATCTTGATGTCCATGATCACCAGGTCGGGACGCAGCTCGCGGGCCATCGTCACCGCCGCCTCGCCATCGCCCGCCTCACCCGCGACGACGTATCCCTCCTCGGTCAGCATCTCGGTGAGGTCGAGGCGGATGAGGGCCTCGTCCTCGACGACCAGGACGCGCAGACCGACGGCTTCCTGCTGGGTCACCGGGCATCTCCTTCAGCGGGCGGACGGAGCAGAGGAGACGAGGCTATCGGGATCCACTGGTAGGCCCAGTGTGATCTCGGTTGTCCGCGGGCAGCTGCTAGGGTCGGACCACACCCAGCCGGGATGGCGGAATAGGCATACGCGGGCGCCTCAAAAGCGTCTGTCCTCGCGGACATGCGGGTTCGAGTCCCGCTCTCGGCACCGGAAACTGTCGGTGGTCACAGACATCATGTGTAGCGTGCATCCGCAGCGCACTGTGAGCAAGGTTCTCGGGCTCTTCGCCGCAGGCTCGACTCCGCGCGAGATCGCCTGCCTGACCAATCTTCCCGAAAGTACTGTCGGGCACTGGTGTCGCGGCGACCGACGCACGCCTGGAGGATCGCGGGTTCCCTGTTCACGCTGCACCGGTGAGACGGTCAACGAACGCCGGTGTGCCTACCTGCTCGGGTCCTACCTGGGGAACGGCCATAGCACGGTCGGCCGACGAGGGGTGCAGGCTCTGTCGCTGTACTGCTCCGAGGCATGGTTCGAGATCATGAACGAGGTGGCAGCCGCAACGTGGGCCGTCCTGCCATCGTCCGTGTGCCGGGTTCGCCGTCCGGGCTGCAGCGAACTCAAGAGCTGCTCAAAGCACTGGATCTGCCCGTTCCCGCAGCACTCCTGTCCACCGCTGCTCGCCCGCTGCTCGGTCATGACCGGCTCCCGTTCCGCCGAGCAACCAGTTCAGACGAGCGCGACGCTTCGACTTTCGTATTCGACGCTTGGTCCGCGCCGCCAATGCCTGATTCGCGGACTCGCGCCGACGTGCCTCAACCCGACACGCGTCGCAGCACGGCGGACCGGCCGGGGTCATCAAGGATGTCCCCAACACCACCCGTCCACACAACGCTCGAAATCGGTCGCTACTGGCCGCACATTGCTGGCCGAAGGCATCGACATCCAGGAAGTGACACACCCCGTCACAGCCCCCTACCATTGGCACCGATCTTGGCCACGCCGCCGTCGGAATGTCCACCGATGACGCGGCCCGCCGACGGCGCAGCACCGACTCGTGCCAACCCGACGTCCAATCATTCAGCGCGAAGGCGTCCGCCCTTACGCACGAGACACCCAGCAACTCGGGCGCGCTCAACATCAGCCACAGCGGTTCAAGAAACGCCACCGGTGACTCGATCGATGATCCGGTCGACGCAGAGTCAGAACTCACCCGCGCCGACCGAACGTCCTCGACCGCGTCTACCCGTCGCGTGCCCGCTGCTTTGTCGAAATAGCCATGGACAAGTCCCCAGCAGTAACTCATCTCTTACGACGCCTCCCACTCGACGGCGCTCGCTGGCTGCGCTCCTTCACGGATCTCAGGTTGTGCATTCCCCGTGGGTAGCACTTGACAAGGACATCATCTCTGCGGCCAGCGGACCAGGAACCGAAACCCAAACTTTCAGCGGCCGGCCCCTACTGAAACCCCTACCGGATCGACGTCTTCGGCCCGGGTCGGACAGGCGCCACCATCGCGAGCAGGAGAAGGACCGCTATGGCTCGACCTAAGCGCCCACATTTTGTGCCCAAACTCGTCGAGTATCGACGACAACGTGGCTTGACACAGGAGCAGGTGGCAGAGCGCCTGCAATTGACGACGGAAATGATCCGGAGGCATGAGCACGGACTGGCTTACCCTGGCTCCAATATCAGGCACGAGTACGTATTGTTGTACGGGGCATCGGAGCTCGCGCTTGGTCTGGTCGTCGATGCAAAGCCGACCGGCCCAACCCCTACCGATCAGTATTCACCGCAACTTCCCGTGGTCATCAACACCTCGACCCGACTGGAAGCAGATGCGATTGCCAGCATAAGGGAGTACATCAAACAGGTCGTCGCCCTCGATAATCAGTTCGGAGGCACTGACCTGGCACCGTTGGCGACTCGATTCTTCAAGTCGGTGCACCGCCAACTTGGCGAAGGCCTCTATGAACCGTCGATCCGAGCCGATCTCATCGCCGCCGCTGGCGAGCTGGCCGAGGTCACCGGATGGCTCGCTTACGATGCCGATCGGCAGGACCTGGTCCGCCGCATGAACCAGGAGTCGCTGTATTTCACGCGGATGGTCGGAGACAAGGCGATCGAACTGTTGACGCTTCAAAACTCAAGCATGCAAGCGGGCTTCCTTGGACGACCGGCGGAAGCCCTTGATATCGCCGAATCCGTACTGACCGGGCCCTACAAGCTCTCGTCGCGCTTACGTAGCTTGTTCCTCATCCGGAAAGCCCGCGCATTGGCTCAGGGTGGCGATGGAGCGGCCGTGAAGCTGATCGACGAGGCTCGACGGCTCCACTCGGACGGACTCGCCAGCAGCGATCCGAACTGGACCTGGTGGATCGACGAACGCGAATTGTCATGGCACCACGCCATGTGCCGATCAGACCTCGGAGATCTGCGAGGAGCACTGGACGCCTTCGAGCAGTCGGTCGAGGCCACACCCACCGGCGAGACTCGCAGCCAATACCTGCACCGTGCATACCTTTTTCAGGCTCAGACACGGTGTATGACCTGGGACATGGCCGAGGAGACATTGCGAGATCTAGCACCGCTTGCCCTACAGGTCTCGTCTCGACGTACCGTAAACATCATTCGTGCGGCGTTAATTCCCGACGCTCAAGACATCATACCGACTGGATTGAGGGAGCTTGGCACTCAACTACTGGATACCATAGGCGACTCGGATGTATGGTAACGACCGTGTCCGATGATGACTACCGAGCCCTTGCCGATCCGCAGCAAGAGCAGTACTTTCTCGTGGCTCCGGACAAGCTCGCCATAATATCCGAAGCTGCCGCCATTAGAAGCACAGACCGTGTTATTGAGCTAGGAGCCGGAGTGGGCACAGTTGCTCGCTCGTTGCCGCCATGCGGCAGTCTCACGGTCGTGGAACTCGACTCTCGGCTTATCGAGGAGTTGCGGCGCAACGTTCCGCACGCAACAGTAATAAATGGCGACGGCGTCCGACTTCTTCGAGAGGGTTCGCTGGCAGTCGACGTCGTCATCGCCAATCTTCCCACGGCGGTAACCCAGTCGCTCATCCGGATACTGCCGAAAGTATCATTCCGGGCAGCCGTGCTGGCAGTTGGTTCCATAGACGCATTCGAGTCGGTCGCAGACAAATTGGAGCATTCTTATCTTGCCACTATATCCGGTTCCGACTTTATTCCACCGCAGCCAATGAAGTCGTTCCTCATGCGCACTGAACCGAGGAACCAAGGGACGTCATAGCCGACTCCCTGATACGCCAGTACTAACCAGAAACTGGACTAGCGGACTCGACGTTTTCTTGCTACGATATCAGACATGAAGCAGCGTCGTCTTCCGCGTCGGGAGCTCCCCGAGATTCGGGCACAGTTTGTGCGAATGCTGGAAGCGGACCTGCCCAAGACGTCAATAATGGTGGCGTTGAGGTTGAGCAAGTCGACCTTCTACGAGTGGAAGCCTTCGTGGAGTTCCTGAAAAAACTCATGCACGATGCCCCGCGGCCCGTCTTCTTGATACTCGACAACGTCTCCTTCCACAAAAGCCAGATCGTCAAGGACTACGTCGCCTCGCTCGAAGGTCGACTG
>JBOHEP010000294.1:0-20356 GCA_050701075.1 Pseudonocardia sp.
GTGTCCACGGGAACGTCCACCCGCTGCTCGCCGGAGTCCACGTCGACGTCCACGTTGTACTTCCCGTCCGGCAGGCCGATCTCGATCCGGCCCGAGCTGACGTCGGCGACGACCTTGCGCGGCGCCGTCGCGAAGTCCAGATCGACATCGCCGGAGGATGCCTCGACGTAGACGTCGTCGCTGGTCAGTTGGTCCGCGGTGATCGTGCCCGAGCTGACTCGCAGGTCGACCGGGCCGGTCGTGCCGACCAGCTCGACATCGCCGCTGGAGGCGTCGTGTCGCAGCCTCTGCACCGCGAGGTCGCGCACGGTCAGCGAGCCGGAGCTGGCTGCCAGATCGAGGTCGAAGCCATCGGGCAGCGTGATGTCGTAGGACGCCTCACAGGTCCAGTTGAACACCCCGATGCAGTCGGCCTCGATCCGGATGCCGTCGGCGCCGGAGCGTTCCACGACGCGCGGCTCAGCGGTGCGGTAGCGCATCGTCCGATTCACCACGACCTCGGTGCCCGTGCCGCGGCGCAAGGTGACGTCGCCGCTGCCGACGTCGAGGCTCAGCTTCGCCTGCTCGATCGGCAACCGGATCTGGTCCTGTTTGGTGGTCACGGGGGTGAGCAGGTTGTAGATCCCGAATCCGCCACACACGATCACCGCCGCTGCGATCAGCCCGCCGAGCACCAGCGCGATCTGGCGCCCCGGCGAAAGCGGCGGCTTCGCCGGTTCGTGATCGAGCTCCGTCATAATCATGATCATCCCCTCAGGTGGCGCAGGACGGCCAGTACCCGGCGGTTGTCGCCCTCGTCCTGCGGTAGGTCGAGCTTGGTGAAGATGTTGCCGACGTGCTTCTCGACGGCCCCCGCGCTGACGACCAGTGCGGCGGCGATGCCCCCGTTGGACCGGCCCTCGGCCATGAGCTCGAGGACCTCCACCTCGCGTGGCGACAGCGCGCCGAGCGGGTCGGCCCGTCGGGAGCGGGCGAACAGCTGGGAGACCACCTCCGGGTCCAGCGCCGTGCCGCCGCCGGCGACCCGGTGCAGCGCGTCGACGAACTCCGTGACGTCAGCCACCCGTTCCTTGAGCAGGTAGCCCACGCCCGAGCTGTTGGCGGCCAGGAGTTCGGTGGCGTAGCGCTCCTCCACGTACTGCGAGAGCACCAGCACCGCCACCGCCGGCCAGCGGTTGCGGACCACGAGCGCGGCCCGAAGCCCCTCGTCGGTGTGGGTCGGTGGCATGCGCACATCGACGACACACAGGTCGGGTCGGTGCTCGGCCACCGCCCGCAACAACCCCTCACCGTCGGCGACGGCGGCGGCGACGGTGATCTCCGCCTCCTCGAGCAGCCGGGTCAGCCCCTCCCGCAGGAGCACCGAGTCCTCGGCGATCACGACGCGCACGGGAGCTCCACGGAGAGCACGGTCGGACCTCCGGCGGGGCTGTCCACGATCAACCGGCCGTCGACGCCGGTGATCCGGTCGGCCAGCCCGGCCAAGCCGGTGCCGCGGTCGGCGGACGCGCCGCCCACGCCGTCGTCGAGGATCACCAGGTACAGCATGTCTCCGTACGTCTCGTCCCGGTGCCGTCGCACGGCCACCGACGCACACCGGGCCCGGGAGTGCTTGGCCACGTTCGTCAGTGCCTCGGAAACCACGAAGTAGGCGATCGACTCGATGGTGGCGCTCGGGCGCGGATCGACGTCGACCTCGACGGTGACCGGTACCGGGCAGCGCTGCGCGAGGCCGGACAGCGCCGCGTCGAGGCCGCGGTCGGTGAGTACCGGTGGGTGGATGCCGCGGGTCAGATCACGCAGCTCCTGGATCGCCAGCTTCGCCTCCGCCTGTCCCTGCGCCAGCAGGTCGCGCGCGCCGTCCGGATCGGTGTCATAGCGGGCCTGCGCCCGGCCGAGCGTCATGGCGAGGGAGACGAGCCGCTGCTGGGCACCGTCGTGCAGGTCACGTTCGATTCGCCGGCGCTCGGCCTCCGCGGCGTCGACGACGCGCGCCCGGCTGTCCTCGAGCACCCGCACCCGGCCGGCGAGCTTCTCGGTGGACCGCGGGCCGAGCATCGCCCTGGCCACAGCGGTGTCAGCACCGGCCAGCAGGCGGATCGCGGAGGGCGCGACCGACAGCAACAACAGTCCGGCGAGCGGGCCGACCACCTGCAACGGGGTGTCGACCCCGGGCAGGAACGACATCGCCAGGAACCCGACCGGCACCGCCCACACGATCATGGCCAGCACCGCGAACACGATCGCCAACGGTAGCTGGAACAGGCAGTAGCCCAGCTGCCGCCAGGTCAGTGCACTGGTCAGGATCAGCCGTGCCTTCTGCGGCAACGAGCCTTCGGGCGGCAGCGGGACGGGCGCGGGGATGTGCTCGTCGAGCAGCAACGCGTAGCGGCGGCGTTCCACGGCGGCGTACGCACGGGCGACGCCGACGGTGCCGAGCAGCACGAGGACACCGGTCAGGGCGAGTGGGATGAGCCCGACGCCGGTCGAGAGACCGGTCACCACCAGCGAGAACCCCACGGTGGCCGGGATCGGCCCGACGATCAGGTGGATGGTGGCGAGCCAGGTGCGTGCGGCGACCAGTGCCCGGACGGGGTTGGCCTGCCACGGGGGCAGGGTCGGTCCGGGCCCGGCGGTCGCGGGTCGTCCGTCCATCACCGGCCCGACGTCCGCCGCCCTGTTCTCGGTCGCCGCCCTGTTCTCGGTCACAGCGCTGTTCTCGGTCACAGCGCCACGGTAGGGATCGGGGTAGCGCCGACACCAGCCCGCCAACCGGCCAGGGCAGGGTCGGGAAAACCCTACCCTGCCCGGGGTGCAGGCGGGGCAGACACGGCCGGTCCGGCCGATCAGGCTGGGCTGGTGTCCGCGCTGTGGAATGTGCTGGAGTCGGCTGCCGACGTACTGCGGTGGCCTGGTCGCCTCTCCGATGCCCCGCTGTTGCTCAAGCTGGCTGCGGGAGCAACGGTGTTGTGGCTGGTGGGCCTGCGCCGCCCTGGTCGGGGACCGGTGACAGAGGTTTCAGGCGACGTAGGGCGTAGCAGCCCGGGCGGCCCGCAGCGCCTGCGCCCACCAGGCCAGCTGGTCGAGCAGCGCATCCGCCGCGGCGTTGACCGCGTCAGCCTCGCGGGGCCGTCCCCGCTCGTCGAAGCGCTCCCACGCGGAGTGGAAGCTCACCGTGTTCCGGACGGTCACCGCATGCAGCTCGGCGAACACGACACGCAGCGGCTCCACCGCGCGCAGCCCGCCGGACATCCCGCCGTAGCTGACGAACCCGACCGGCTTGGCCCGCCACGGTTCACCGATGCTGTCGATCGCCAGCTTCAGCGGCCCCGGATAGCTGTGGTTGTACTCGGGGGTGATCACGACGAACGCGTCGGCAGCACCCATCCGTTCGGCGGCAGGGAGCGGGGTGTCGGCGAGGTCGACGACATCGACGGTGAGATCGGCGCGCTGCTTCGCGTAGCCGACGAACCAGTCGGCCACGACGGGCCCGAACCGGCCCTCGCGGACGCTGCCGAGGATCACGACGAGGTGGAGACGATCTGCAGACATGGGTTGACCTCTCAGTGCGGTGGAGGTGCTGGTCGGTGGCCGGTTCCGGCCGGGCGGGCACGAGCAGGGCGATGAGCCCGACGAACCCGATGGCAGCCAGCACTATGACGCCGGTTTCGGAAGCCGGGGCCGCCGCCACCGGCCGTGGTCCAGGACAGCGCCGCCGCCGCGGGGCCGTTGGTGATGGCGATGGTGGGAACCGTCATCCCGCCGTCATATCCCATGAACAGGACGGTAAAAGCTGAACCCAAGTTGATGTCAAGCCCGCAGTGCCCGCAGCGGTCCTCCACCGCAGCGAGTCCCGCAATCCGACACGGCGAGTTCCGCAATCCGACACGGCGAGTTCCGCGAACCGACACGGCGAGGGGACATGCCCGGCACTGGCGCGCCGGAGGATCGATGATGAGTACCGGCCGACGGCCGCGCAGGACACATCGCCGAGGCCGGTCCGGCCGATCCGTCGCGGGCAACGAACTCGTACACCATCGCATCCGCGGCGCCGGCCGGCTCGGTCACTGGAGACGATCGGCGCTCGCCTGCGCTACACCCGGTGGCGCTCGCGGCCCTGGTGCAGCACACATACGTTCATCGGAGTCTGGATCACGCCGCCAGCTTCATGATCGTCAAATGGGAACACAGAGCCGCGTCCCGTGCGGCTCTCCGTATCGAGACACTGATCTTGGCAGGGCACCGCGGCTCCGCTGGTGCCGTGACCATCGGTTAGGAACCCGGAACTGCGCTCAGCGCGGCTGATGGTTCCTCAACATCGATCAAGCGCTCGGCACCTTCCGTCACCCGGATCCCCGCACCGATGTCGACGAGGAGGGCGCCGCGGAAGGCGAGGTGCTCGTCGTTGACCCGCCCCGCGTCCTCGTGCACACCTGGCTTTGGCCGGGCGAGCCACCGTCGACCGTCCGGTGGGAGATCCATCGCGATGGCGGTGGTTCGATGGTGGTGCTGTCGCCCGGCCGCTTCGTGTGGAGACCGCTACCGTGTGGACACCGCTGCCGACTACGGCGCGGTTGGCACGTCATGCTCGACGCGCTGGCCGTGCACCTCGACGGCGAAGACCCGCACGCGACGCCACCGGACTTCGTCGGCCTTGCTGCGCAGTACGCGGCGGAGACGCCCCCCGTTGACCGTGGCCCGATACCCGGTCGCATCGGGGTCCCGGCCAGCCGGCCGGGACCCTGACACGTCTCCCGAACTCACGCCGCCGCTCCCACCACGAAGCGACAGCCATGAGGTTAGCCTACCCTGTAACGTTGCCGCAAGGTCGACTACAGAACGCGCTTGTCTCAATCGTCGACCGGCCGGCGCGGCCGACGCGCGAGCACCAGACCGACCACCGCCACCGACACCACCGTGACCAGCCCGCCGAGCACGAGCGGGGCACGCCCACCGAACCCTTCGGCCAGCATCCCGAGCAATGGCGCCCCCACCGGTGCGCCGCCGAGGAACGCGAGGAGGTAGAGCCCCATGACCCGCCCGCGCATGCTCGGGTCCACCGACAGCTGCACGGTGGCGTTCGCCGAGGTCGTGAACGTCAACGCGGCCAGCCCGACCGGCACCAGCACCATGCCGGTCAGGGCCAGCGTCGGCATCAGCCCGGCCACCACGACGAGCACCCCGAACACGAGGGCCGACCCGACCACGAGCCGCAGTCGGGGCCGGCCAACACGCTTCGCCGCGAACACCGAACCGATCACCGATCCCACCGCGAGCAACGTCGTGAGCAGCCCGTAGGCATCCGGCCCGCGCCCGAAGACGTTGCGCGCCAGCAGTGCCAGCGTGAGGTAGAAGTTGATCCCGAAGGTCGACGCGAGGAACACGAGCGTGAGCACGGCCACCAGATCGGGCCGGCCACGTACATAGCGCAGGCCGTCCCGCAGCTGGCCGGGGCGTCGAGGAACGGGGGCCGACCGGCGCAGTCGCCTCGGGTTCATGAGGGCCAGCCCGGCGAGAACCGCGATGAAGCTCGCCGCGTTGACGAGAAAGACCCAGCCGGTCCCGATCGCGAGAATGAGCAGGCCGGCGACCGACGGACCGACGATCCTCGCCAGGTTGAAGGTCAACGAGTTCAGGGCGACCGCGTTGCCGAGCTGGTCCGGCCCCACCAGTTCTGCGACGAACGCCTGGCGCACCGGCAAATCGAGTGCGGAGAAGCACCCCAGCAACGCACACAGCACATACACGTACCAGAGGGCGACGACCCCGGTGACGCCGGCGAGGCCGAGCACCAGTGCGCACATTCCCATCCCGGCCTGGAGCGCGATGAGCATGCGACGCTTGTCGACCCGATCCGCCAGCACGCCACCCCACAGCGAGAGCACGAGGGTCGGGGAGAACTGGAGCGCCGCGGCGATCCCGAGTGCGGTGGCGCTGCCGCCGGAGAGGTCGAGCACCAGCCAGTCCTGCGCGACCCGCTGCATCCAGGTGCCGACCAGCGACACGACCTGCCCCCCGGCGAAGAGCCGGTAGTTCGGCACCCGGAGCGAAGCGAAAACACTGGTGCGCTCGTCCGGGTCGGTGGCGGATTCGAGGACGGCGGTCACAGTTAATTTAGCTTACTACAACTAAGTACGATTTACTTGTACGATGCCGCCATGCTTGATCCCCCGCCCCTGCCGCCCCGGCTCAGCCGGATGAGCACCGTGGTGGCGGTCGGCACGGTGCTGTGGCTCGCCGGGGCGCTGGGCCTGCTCGCGCTGTACCTGCTCGCCGGACGCCCCCTTGACGTCGTGTTCACCACCTGTGTGGCCGGCGCCGTGCTCGGTGGCATCGGCTACGGCATCTTCTCCTGGCAACGAGCCGCCGCCCAGCGCGGTAGTCGCACCGCCCAGTCGGGCATCGAGTAGCGACCTACCCTCGGGCCCATGACTGCTGACCGCCCCACCGCCGTCGTCACCGGTGCCAGCTCGGGCATCGGCGCCGCCACCGCCCGCGCGCTGGCGAAGTGCGGATTCCACGTCGTGCTGGGTGCCCGCCGGGTGGACCGCTGCGCGGAGATCGCCGCCGAGATCGACGGCACCGCCGTGCGTCTGGACGTCACCGACGCCGAATCGGTCACCGCGTTCGCCGCCGCCGTCCCGAACTGCCGCCTGCTGGTGAACAACGCAGGCGGCGCGAAGGGCCTGGAGCCCGTCGCCGCCGCGGACGAAAACGCCTGGCGCTGGATGTACGAGACCAATGTCATCGGCACACTACGGGTGACCAAGGCCCTGCTACCGGCACTGCTGGACTCCGGCGACGGCCACATCGTCACGATCACCTCGATCGCGGCCCTGGAGGCCTACGACAACGGCGCCGGGTACACCGGGGCCAAGCACGCGCAGGCCATGCTGCACCGCACCCTGCGCGGCGAGCTGCTCGGGCAGCCGGTCCGGCTGACCGAGATCCTGCCCGGCATGGTGGAGACGGAGTTCTCGCTGGTCCGCTTCGGCGGCGACGAGGAGAAGGCGGACAACGTCTACCAGGGTTTGACGCCGCTCACGGCCGAGGACGTGGCCGACGTGATCGCCTTCGCGGCCACCCGGCCGTCGCACGTCAACCTCGACCAGATCGTGCTCAAGCCACGCGCCCAGGCCTCGGCGATGCGGGTGCACCGGGAGGTCTGACCGCCGGTCACAGCCGGCAGCCGACGAGCACCGGCTCGGGCACCAGCTCCACCCCGAGCCGCTCGCGCACCCCGTCGCGCACCTCCCGGGCGAGCTCCAACAGGTCCGCGGTGGTGCCGTCGCCGCGGTTGGTGAGCGCGAGGACGTGCTTGTCGGACAACGCCACGCGCCCGCCCGGTCCCGGGTGCCCCCGCCGAAAACCCGCGCGCTCGATCAGCCCGGCCGCCGGTAGCTTGACCCGGCCGGGACCGGCAGGCCAGCGCGGTACCCCTTCAGGCGCGGTCACCTCTGCCAGCACCGGGTTGGTGAAGAACGACCCGACGCTCCACGTGTCGTGGTCGGTGGCCTCGAGCACCATGCCCTTCCCACGGCGAAGCCCGAGCACGGCCGCGCGAGCCTGGGCGACCGGAACCCGCGCCCCAGGCTCGACGCCCAGTGTGCGGGCCAGCTCCGGGTAACGGATCGGGGCGCTGGCGCCGTCGCCGGACAGGGCCATCCGCACCCGCAGCACGATCGCGTCGGTGCGGCCCTTGAGCCTGCTCGTGCGGTAGCCGAGGCCGAGCTGCGCCGCCGGCACGTGCGTGCGGACGGTACCGGTCCGGCGGTCATAGAGGTCGACGTCGACGAGGACGTCGGCGATCTCCACCCCGTAGGCGCCGACGTTCTGCACCGGCGTGGCCCCGGTCCGTCCGGGGATTCCGGACAGACACTCGAGCCCACCGAGCCCATCGGTCACCGTCGCGGCCACCACGTCGTCCCAGTCCTCGCCGGCCTCCACCGTGAGCAGCACGGAGCCGTCAGGACGCCGGTGCACGTCGCGTCCGGCGCTCGCCAGCAGCACGACGGTGCCAGGTACACCCTTGTCTGCGATCACGACGTTCGACCCGCCGCCGAGCAACAGAACCGGCTCGCCCGCGGCGTCGGCCGCCCGGACCACAGCCACCACGGCGTCAGCACTGCCGGCTTCGACCAACCGACCGGCGGACCCACCGAGGCGCAGGGTGGTGTGCGCGGCGAGATCACCGGCCAGGGCAGGAAGTGGCACAGCCGCCAACGGTAGCCTCCCCGGATGCCGCGCTCCCTCGACTACCACTCCACGTCGCAGTACTCGGCCGATGAGATCTACGCGACGATGGTCGACCTCGACTACCTGCGCGCCCGGCTCGTCCGTCTCGGCGGATCGCGCGCGGAGCTGCTGGAGCACCGGGCGGATCCGGACGGCGCCCGATACCAGCTGCGCCACGGGCTCTCTTCCGCCGACCTGCCGCCGTTGGTCACGGCACTGATGGCCGGCGACATCGTCATCGAGCGTACCGAGACGCTCGTGCGCGAGGACGTCGGCCGGTACGCCGGTAATGTTTCGGTGGACGTCCGCGGTACCCCCGCCTCGGCCGCCGGAAGCCTGCGTCTTGTCGACCTGGACGGTGGCGGCAGCGAGCTCGACGTGCACGCCGACGTGACGGTGAACGTGCCGCTGATCGGTGGACGGATCGAGGCCACCATCGCCGAACAGGTCAAGAAACTGCTCGCCGCCGAGACGGCATTCACCCTGGGCTGGCTCGGTCGCGGGCGCTGAGCTCACGGTGGGCGATGCTTCCGCCCTCGACCGCCGGGCCTCAGCGCCGACGCTTCGGCCCTCGACCGCCGGGCCTCAGCGCCGACGCTTCCGCCCTCGACCGCCGGGCCTCAGGGCGTCCGGCGGGGCGGGCTGGCACGATCCAGGCGTGAACTCCGACCGTCGCTTCGTCATCACCTTCAGCTGTCCGGACACCACCGGAATCGTCGCCCGGATCGCCGGCTTCCTTGCCGACGCCGGTGGCTGGATCGTCGAGGCCGGTTATCACTCCGATCCGGGCACGGGCTGGTTCTTCACCCGCCAGGTCGTGCGCGCCGACACCCTGCCCTTCGACGCCGACGAGCTACGGACCCGGTTCGCCACGGTGGCCACCGAGCTCGGCAGCAACACGAGCTGGACGGTCACCGACACCGCTGTCCTCAAGCGGGCGGTACTCCTGGTCACCACCGAGGCACACTGCCTGCACGACCTGCTGGGCCGGGTCGCCGCCCGCGAGCTCCCGGTGCAGCTCGACGCCGTGATCGGCAACCACGATGCGCTCGGTGACATCGTCAGCGCGCACGGTGTGCCGTTCCATCACGTGGACTTCCCCCTGCCCGGCAACGGCGCGCGACAGGTGGCCCGGGAGAAGGCGTTCGACGAGCTACGCGGGCTGGTCGACCAGCACGACCCGGACGCGATCGTACTGGCCCGCTTCATGCAGATCCTCCCGGCCGAGCTGTGCGCCGCGTGGCGCGGCCGGGCGATCAACATCCACCACAGCTTCCTGCCGTCGTTCATCGGCGCGCGGCCCTACCACCAGGCATACGCGCGCGGGGTGAAGCTCATCGGCGCCACCTGCCACTACGTGACACAGGACCTGGACGCCGGGCCGATCATCGAGCAGGACGTCATCCGGGTCGACCACGGCGACACCGCCGCCGACATGGTGCGCCGCGGGCGCGACATCGAGCGGCTCGTGCTGGCCCGGGGGCTGCGCTGGCACCTGGAGGACCGGGTGCTGGTGCAGGGCAACAAGACGGTGGTGTTCCGCTGATCAGTGACCGCGGGCCCGGCGGACGTGGATGCGCAGCGGCACCGAGTAGATCGACGCGAAGTTCTCCGCCGTCTGCCACCCGGCGGTGATCTGCTCGCCGTACTTGGCGAGGTAGTCCGGGTTGCGGTTCACCTGCGGCTCGTCCGGCGCGTGCTCGACCACCCCGGTCAGCACGATGATGTCGCCTCCCCGGCCGTCGCCGTCGAGGTGCAGGGCGACCCGGGGGCGCGCTCGAACGTGTTCCAGCCGCTTCGCCTCGCCGTGGCTATAGACCAGGGCGGATCCGCTCGCGTCGTCCCACAGGAACCAGACGGGCGTGGGCTGCGGCATGCCGGCCGCGTCGACGATCGTGAGCCAGGCGAGGCGCTCGTCGCGCAGCCGCCGGGCCACGCGGGCTCCGAAGTCAGTGTCGGGTTCGGGCAGGACGGTTGTCATGACGCCTCCGCGGACGACAGTGGGTGCCCCCTTGGCAACACGCTCCGCTCGTACACATTCCCCCGCAACCCTCTCGCTGACATGAGAAGCAACGTTAACGGCCTTGGACGCGCAAACGGGTGGTCGCGCCACATGGCGGCGCGCCCACCCGTTCAACGACCTCAGTCAGGCGGCGGCCGTCACCTGCGCCGGTTCCAACGCCAGCTCCAGCACGTCGGCCACATCGGCCACCGGGTGCACCCGCAGCTCCCCACGAACCGACTCCGGCAGGTCGTCCAGGTCGGGCTCGTTGCGCTTCGGGATGATCACGTCGGTCAGCCCTGCCCGGTGCGCGGCCAGCAGCTTCTGCTTGACCCCACCGATCGGAAGCACCTTGCCCTGCAAGGTGACCTCACCGGTCATCCCGATCGTCGACCGCACCGGCCGCCCGGAGGCGAGCGAGGCGAGTGCCGTCACCATGGTGATTCCGGCCGAAGGCCCGTCCTTGGGCACTGCGCCCGCCGGGACGTGCACGTGCAGCTTGCGCGACGCGAGGTCGCCGGCCTGTCCCTTCGACCGCAGGTAGGACAGCGCGATCGACACGGACTCCTTCATCACGTCACCGAGTTGCCCGGTCAAGGTCAGCCCCGCCTCCCCGTCCATCGCCGTGGCCTCGATGAAGAGGACGTCACCGCCCGCCCCTGTGACGGCGAGGCCCGTAGCCACACCCGGCACCGAGGTGCGCTCGGCGGACTCGGGGGTGAACCGCGGCCTGCCGAGGAACCCGACCAGCGCGTCGGCGTCGATGTGCACCGGCGCTCGGGTGCCCGAATCACGGGGACCGGAGTCCAGCGCGACGGCGACCTTGCGCAGCACCTTGGCGAGACCCCGTTCGAGCTGTCGCACCCCCGCCTCGTGAGTGTACTCAGTGGCGATCATGCCCAGCGCGACCTCGGTGAACTCGAGGTCGGACGGGTCCAGCCCGGCCTTCTCGATCTGCCGGGGCAGCAGGTGGTCGCGGGCGATGGCGACCTTCTCGGCCTCGGTGTAGCCGTCGAGGGTCACCATCTCCATGCGGTCCGCGAGCGGGCCGGGGATGGCTTCGGCGACGTTGGCAGTGGCGAGGAACAGCACGTCGGACAGGTCGAGGTCGACCTCGAGGTAGTGGTCACGGAACGTGTGGTTCTGCGCCGGGTCGAGCACCTCGAGCAGCGCCGACGACGGGTCGCCGCGGAAGTCGCTTCCCAGTTTATCGATCTCATCGAGCAGCACGACCGGGTTCATCGACCCGGCCTCGCGAATGGCCCGGACCATCCGGCCGGGCAACGCACCGACGTAGGTGCGCCGGTGTCCGCGAATCTCCGCCTCGTCGCGCACGCCACCCAGCGCCACCCGAACGAAATTGCGCCCCATCGCCCGCGCGACGGACTCGCCAAGAGAGGTCTTACCGACGCCGGGCGGGCCAACGAGCGAGAGCACCGCGCCCGAGCCGCGTCCGCCGACGGTGCCGAGCCCCCGGCGGTTGCGCCGGGACCGGACGGCCAGGAACTCGACCAGCCGCTCCTTGACGTCGTCGAGCCCGGCGTGGTCGGCGTCGAGGATCGCCCGCGCGGCGACCAGGTCGTCAGAGTCATCGGTGCGGGTCGACCAGGGGATGTCGAGGATCGTGTCGAGCCAGGTGCGGATCCAACCGCCTTCCGGGCTCTGGTCCGACGCGCGCTCCAGCTTGCCGACCTCGGTCAGCGCCGCCTTGCGGACGTGCTCGGGCAGCTCGGCGCTCTCCACCCGGGTGCGGTAGTCATCGGTCCCCTCCGGCTCGTCCTCGCCCAGCTCCTTGCGGATCGCCGCGAGCTGCTGGCGCAGCAGGAACTCCCGCTGCGTCTTCTCCATGCCCTCGCGGACGTCCTTGCCGATCTTCTCGCTGACCTCCTGCTCGGCCAGGTGCTCGCGGGTCCATCCGATGAGCAGCTCCAGCCGCTTCACCACGTCGGTCTCGACGAGCAGCTGGGACTTGTGCTCGAGATCCAGGTAGGAGGCCCAGCCTGCGGTGTCGGCGAGCTGACCCGGGTCACTGATCTGCTGCACCGAGTCGATCACCTGCCACGCACCGCGCTGCTGGAGGATCGACACGACCAGCGCCTTGTACTCCTTGGCCAGCTCGCGCGCGTGCTCGGTCGACGGCCCATCGTCGATCGGCGTGACCTCCACCCACAACGCCGAGCCCGGCCCGGTCACACCCGAGCCGATCCGCGCCCGACCCTCGCCGCGAACAACGGCCGCCTTCTCCCCATTGGGGAGCCTGCCGACCTGCTCCAGGACGGCGACCGTGCCGACGCTCGGGTACTTACCATCGGGTCGAGGGACAACCAACACCCGGCGATCGACGCTGTTGGCCGCGTCGACGGCCGCCTGGATCTCCGGCTGGTCCAGCCGGACGGGAACCACCATGCCGGGCAGCACCACCGAGTCGGCGAGCGGAAGCACCGGCAGCTTCAGCATCTCTGTCATGCTTGTTCCAACACTTACACCGTTGCCAATGTTCCGGGCCCGTGTCCGCTCCCAGCGAACAGCGCGAGGTCAGGACGTGCCGCGACCGAGGCCGTCGACGACCTCGGCACCGGGCAGCACAGCCACGAGCGCGCCGGGCAGGGCGAGCTTCGAGTGGCGCACCCCGCTGCCCACCACCACGGCGGGTGCCGTGGCCACGGCGGCGTCGACCAGCAATGGCCAGCCCTCGGGCAGGCCGACCGGGGTGATCCCGCCGTACTCCATGGCGGTCAGCGCCACGGCCTCGTCGATCGGCGCGAACGAGGCCTTGCGCGCGTTGAGCCGCCTGCGAACCAGGCCGTTGACGTCGGCGCGGGTGCTGGCCAGCACCAGGCAGGCCGCGTACCGGACCTCGTCGCCGCGGCGTCCGGCAACGACAACACAGTTGGCGGAGGACTCGAGCGGCGAGGCGTACGCCGCGCAGAACACGGCGGTGTCAGCGAGCCCCGGGTTGATCTCGGCCACCCCGATCAGCTCGGCTTCGGCCGCATCGAGCGCCTTCAGCGCGGCCGCGACGGTCTCGCCCAGCAGGTCAGGACGGTCGAGCGCCGGAACCGCGCGCAGAGTGCCGAGAACCGTCCACTCGGGCAGCGTCACCAGCGCTGACCGCCGCCCTGCACGCCGATCACGGCGGGCTTGACATCGACGATGTAGACAAGCGCCGCGATCAGGCTGGCCAGCCAGAACAGGGAGAGGATTCCGCCACCCAGACTATTGTAGAGGATCAGCAACAGCACGGCGGAAGCACCGGTGATGCCCAGCCAAGCGGGCTTGGTGAGCTTGTCGGCGGCGGTGAACGCGTCGGCGCGTTGCCTGAGGGCATGGACGAAGGCGTAGCCCCCGACGGGGATCGCCGCCAGCCACAACCCTCTCAGGATGTAGGTGTCGAGGGCGAACAGCAGACTCACCACCACACCAGCGTACGGGCGGACATGATGTGGGCGCATCCCCGGGGCCGCCCACAGAATGCGACCCCGAGGCGCGGGAGGCCTCGGGGACAGCGGGTTCTGCGCGGCAGGCGGGACGTTGCCGACCCACGAGCGCTCAGCTGTCGGACGAGGTGGTGTCCGACTTATCGGTCCGGCTGCCGGTGGGCCTGCGCCCCGCGGACCTGGCCGCGCTCTCCGGAGCGGTCCGGTTCGCGGCCTTGCGGGTGACGCGGGCGAACTTCTCACCGGTGGACCGGGTCTGCCGAGTGAGGGTGGACAGTGTCTGCTCAGCGGCGTCACGGGCATCATCGACGAGGTCATCGATCCGCGCGTCGAGCTTCTCGGTGTAGCCCTCGATGGTGCTGAGAGCCCGCTTGACCTGCGGCTGCTTACGGATCCGGCCCCAGGCCTTCTCCCCCCGTTCGGTCAGGTCGACATAGGTCTGCCCGGCCTGGCTCCTGAGGTCGTCGGCTGCCTTGCGGAGCTCGTCGGGGGTGAGCTTGCGGGGAAACCCGGAGACGCGCTGGGAGGTGGCGTCGGCTCGCTCGGCGGCACGAGCGCGGACCGTGGTGACGGCGTTGACCACGGTGGTGACGGCGAAGTCACCGGCGCCCAGGACGGCCAGCAACGGGGTGCGGGCGACCCTGGCGCGCTCTGCGGCGCTCCTGGCAGCCTGCTCACGGGCCTTGCGGGCTTCCGCAGCGGTGGGCGGCGGCACGGCCATGATGATCATTCCTCGGTGGTTGACGAAGATTCGGTGGTGGGGACGGCCGGACGGCCGTTCTCCCTGCGGAAGGACTGGTAGACGTCGAGGAGTACCTGCTTCTGGCGCTCCGTCAGGGTCAGATCGGCGAACACGGCGTCGGTGACGGCGCCGGCCGGGCGCTCCTCGAGAATCCCGGCCTTCACGTACAGCGCCTCGGCCGAGATACGCAAACCCCGCGCGATCTGGGAAAGAATCTCTGCCGACGGCTTGCGCAGCCCACGTTCGACCTGGCTGAGGTACGGGTTGCTCACACCGGCGGTGCGCGCCAACTGGCGCAGCGAGACCTGTGCGGCTTCACGCTGGCTGCGGATGTAGCTGCCGATGTCGTCGACGGCCTGACCCACGACGGCGGTGGCCTGCTCGACTACGTGTCCGACCCGTTCGGTCGGCCGCTCGGGCTTGCCCATCTCGCTTCCTCCTCCAACAGGGCCGACGTTACCCGCCTGCGCTAGCTGGAGCAAGCGCTCTGCTTGCGCAGGTGGTGGCATCGGTCACGCGTGACGCTCGAGATCGAACCGACGACTACCGCTCACTAGACCGCCCCTCCATGTTGACCATGGCCTCTACCTGCGACAACACGGGCCGGGCTGGGCCTGGCGCTCGGCGCGGCCGCTGGGAGCTGACATTCACCGCGAATCCCGGCGCCGGCGCCGGGACCGCACGCTCACCGCGACGCGACCCGGCGGTAGCGCGCCAGGGCGAGCGGCAGGAACACCGCGATGATCGCCACCGAGGACAGCACCGCGTAGAGCACGGCGTGCTCGGCCTGCCACCCGGTCGCCACCCCCAGCCCTGGCAGCGATGTGGGGTTGCCGAACAGCCCGCGGTTGGCGTGGATGACCGCCGTGATCGGGTTCCACTCCCCCACCGGTCGCAGCCATCCCGGGAATCCCTGGACCGAGGCGAACGCACTGGAGACGAACGTCAGGGGGAACAGCCAGATCAACCCCGCGCTCTGCGCGACCTCGACGCTGCGCGCGGTGAGTCCGATGAACACCCCGATCCACGACATCGCGAAGGAGAACAGGAGCAACAGCCCGAACCCGGCCACCGCATCGAGCACACTGCCCCGGATGCGCCAGCCAACCAACAGCCCGGTGAGCGCCATGATCACCAGGGTTATCGCGCTGACGCCGAGGTCAGCGGTGGTACGGCCGAGCACCACCGCGAGCCGCGACATGGGCAGCGACCGGAACCGATCGAGGATGCCCTTCTGCAGGTCGTTCGCCATGCCGATGGTGGTGAAGAAGACGTTGAACGCGACGGTCTGCACGAAGATGCCCGGGATGAGGTACTCGCGGTATACCTCGCCACCGAGGCTGCCGCCGAACACATACGCGAACAGCAGCACGAACATGATCGGTTGCACGCTCAGCGCCACCAGCGCGTCGGGCACACGCCTGAGGCCCACGATGTTGCGCCAAGTGATCACCCCGCCGTCGCGCACGGCCTGCCTCAGGACGCTCATCGTTTGCTCCCCTTCCGACCGGTGGCCGGCTCATCCGGAGGCGGCTCCTCGGCAGCGTGCCCGGTGAGGCCCAGGAACACGTCGTCGAGAGTGGGCCGCAGCAGCGCGACGTCGAGCACCTCCACCCCCTCTGCGTCGAAGCGGCGCAACGCCTCCACCAACGCCTTGGTACCACCGGCCACCGGAACCGCGACCCGGCGCAGATGTTCGTCGACCACTGGCTCGCCGGACCCGACCTCGCCGAGCACACGCCGCGCGACATCGACCTGCTCTGCCTGCGCGACCACGAGCTGTAGCCGCTCGCCGCCGGCCCGCGCCTTGAGCTCGTCGGTGGTGCCCTCCGCGATGACCCGCCCCCGGTCGATCACGACGATTGCGTCGGCGAGCTGGTCGGCCTCCTCCAGGTACTGCGTGGTGAGCAGGACAGAGGCGCCGTCGGCGACCAGCTCGGAGATCATCGCCCAGGTCTCGAGCCGCCCGCGCGGGTCGAGCCCGGTGGTGGGCTCGTCGAGCACCACGACGGCCGGGCGTGCCACGAGGGCGCCGGCCAGGTCGAGCCGGCGGCGCATTCCACCCGAGTAGGTCTTGGACGGGCGCTCGGCTGCCTCCTCGAGCTGGAACCGGCCGAGCAGCTCGCGGGCCCGCTCCCGGGCGGCCGCGCGGTGCATGCCGTAGAGCCGCGCCACCATATAGAGGTTCTCGTAGCCGGTGAGGTTCGCGTCGACCGCGGCGTACTGCCCGGAGAGCCCGATCGAACGCCGGACAGCCTGCGACTGCGTCACCACATTGTGGCCGGCCACCCGCGCCCAGCCGCCGTCGGGGCGCAACAACGTGGTGACGATGCGCACAGCGGTGGTCTTGCCGGCGCCGTTGGGGCCCAACAGGCCAAGCACGCTGCCGGTGGGGATGAGCAGATCCACCCCATCGAGCGCGAGCGTGGACCCGAACCGCTTGATCAGGCCTTGGGCCTCGACTGCGTACTCGGCAGCCGCATTCGGAGACATGGCTCAGACCCTATGGCGGGGGTCCGACAGTTCTCGACCGGTTCGGCTAGAAGAGAACCAGCGACACCGTGTAGATCACCAGCCCGGCCAGCGATCCGACGACCGTGCCGTTGATCCGGATGAACTGGAGATCCCGCCCGACCTGCAGCTCCACCTTGCGCGAGGTCTCCTCGGCGTCCCAGCGCTGCACGGTGTCCGTGATCAACGTGGTGATCTCGCGCCGGTAGTGCCGCACCACGTACGCCGCGGCGTCCCCGAGCCATCCGTCGATCTTGCCGCGCAGCTCCACATCGGTGCTGATCCGGGTGCCGAACGAGCCGAGCCCGTCACGGACCCGGCGGCGCAGCTCGCTGGACGGGTCGGCCGCGGCGTCGAGCACCAACTTCTTCACCGTGCCCCAGGCCTGCCCGATGAAGCGCTGCACGTTGGGGTGCTCGATGATCTGCTGCTTGATCCGATCGGCGCGCTCGATGGTCTCCGGGTCGCGCTGCAGGTCGCCGGCGAACTCCACCAGGAAGGTGTCGATCGCCTTGCGCAGCGGGTGCTCGGGGTCGGCCTTCACCCCCCAGGCGAAGTTCTGCACCTCGAGGAAGACCCGGTCGGCGACGAGACCGTCGAGGAACCGCGGTGTCCAGCCGGGTGCGCGCTCGTGCACGATCCGCAGCACGGTGTCGTGGTTACCGACGATCCAGTCGTAGGCGCGGTCGCAGACCAGGTCGACCAGCCGGTGGTGCGCGCCGTCGGCCAGCACGCCCTCGAGCACCGTACCCAGCGGCGGCCCGATCTGCCGCTCCGTCAGCTTGCGCACCAGGACCTGCTCGATCACCGCCTGCACGTCCTCGTCCCGGAGCACCGTCACGATTCCGCGGGCCGCCGTGGCGAGCTCGGCGGTGATCCGGTCGGCGTTGTCGGGCTGGGCTACCCAGGCGCCGACGCGGGCCGGGATCTGCGCTCGGTCGAGCTTGTCGCGCACGACGGCTTCGGAGAGGAAGTTGTCGCCGATGAAGTCGCCGAGGCTGTCGCCCAGCAGGTCCTTCTTGGTCGGGATGATCGCGGTGTGCGGGATGGGCAGGCCCAGCGGCCGGCGGAACAGCGCCGTGACCGCGAACCAGTCGGCCAACGCTCCCACCATCCCGGCCTCGGCAGCTGCGCGCAGGTATCCGATCCATATCGGTCCGGCGTTGACCTCCCACCACCGGGCCAGCAGGAACACGACGGTGACCGCCAGCAGCAGGCCGGTGGCCAGCGCCTTCATCCGGCGCAGATCGCGGGCGCGGACCTCCTCGTCCATCCGGCCGATGCCCAGCCCGACCGCGACCTTCGGCCGGCTCGACGGCTTCGAGGACCCAGTGGACGGAGACGGTTGCGGCGGTTGGGCCATCGGAGGGATCTGGGACGTCTGCACGAACCCATACTGCCCGCCCGGACCGACACCCGACGCCCGGATCGGGGATGCGCTGAGTTCGGGAACGTGCGGCGGCGCAGAAGTTCTTCGGGTGGCAGGTCACCGCATCCGGATGCTTGGTCTGGCCGGGGTCGATGGTTCTCCACCGACCCCGGCCACGCTTATGGTGCGGCCGCGCGGCGAGGGAGACGTGCCCCCTCGGGCGCCGCACCACCGGGCACCCCGGGCTCCCGGCACGGTGACAGACCGCAACAACGGGAGCGAACCGGGCGCCGGCTCGCGGTCGAACTAGGACCGCAGACCGACCACCAACCCAGCAACGGGCCGCTGGGCACCCGGCCAGGTGAGGCGGTCGGCCCGCCACCGAACAGCATCGGCGACGGCGGGAACGATCAGGTCTGTGGTGGGCAACGCCCACCCGGTCCGTGCCGGGGACACCCTCCAGTGCACCGGGCCGTCCGGCAGCTCCGACGGGGGCGCGAGCACCACGTCCCCACCACTGTGCAGGACGACGTCGGGGCTGTCGTGAAAGAGCGTCCGAAGAGCGGTATCAGCGACGACCGGGAACCACCACATGTCGACCGGGGTGGCCGCTACCGGGGCCATCGAGTCGGAATCACGCAGTTGCGCGCAGACGAGCCGGCCGAGCTCCGCCGGCATCGCCAGGACGTCGAGCGTGGTTCCGGTGGCCAGCAGCAAACCCGCCGACGAGCAGCCCGCCACGGGCCAGCCGTGGTCGGAGAACTCCCGTGCCGCTGCCCGCAGCTCCGCACCGTACACCCCGCGGTAGCTGTCCCACCACGACATCGTCGACCTCCTGATTGCGTCTTCTCTATGAGCTCCCAACACCAAGCATGGGGCCTGGGGGACGGACCGCGTTCGTCTGAGCTGTGGCTGCGCGTGACCGCGAGATGAGCGGGCGCAACCACCGCTGACACGAGAGTCGTGACGATCAACAACAGGTGACCGGTTCGCGACCTGGGGCCGACGGCTAATCCGAACGGTGGTCGCACCGGTCGCCGCGGGCGCTGCGTCGATCAGCGGCTGTCACGATGACCAGATATTGATGACCACCGGATCTACTGGGGTATCTGAGCCGTGCACTGGTGGAACTGCCGGTCCGCCGTGGAGTGGGGGTGGCGGTGCGCACCATGGCCCGAGTCCACTGGGGCCGGTCGGCCACAACGGACGGAAAGTTCCCGCCGATCCACGTCGACGACGCCGGCGCCCGAAGTCTGGGGTTCACGCCACGTGGGGTGGAGGAGGGCTTGAAGCTCACCGCCGAGTGGATCGGACGGATGTAGGCCCTGCAGACGCCGGTGCCGGCGGCCCCTGTCGAGGCTACCGGCACCGGTCCGGCCGCTGAGGCCGGTGAGCTGGGGAAAGTCTGAGCGATCAGATGGGGCGGACCGTGTCGGCCTGCGGGCCCTTGGCTCCCTGGCTGGCCTCGAAGGAGACGCGCTGGTTCTCCTCCAGAGTCCGGAAGCCGTCCGACTGGATGGCGGAGTAATGCACGAAGACGTCCGGACCGTTGTCATCGGTCGCGATGAAGCCGAAGCCCTTTTCGGCGTTGAACCACTTGACGGTGCCCTGCGGCATAGCTGTTTCTCCCACACGTGAAGCGGACCCGGCGGGCACTGTGCCGACCGGAGGCTGCGCAGACCACGAACGCAAGGAGAAAACTCATCGAACGTCCGTGAAGCCCACCGTCACTCTCCACGGACGCTTCACAACGATCGAGGAAGACACGACTGCAACCGCGGACGAACCTATCACGCCATCGATCGGGCGCAGGCCCGACCGGCCGGACACGGCGGGAGCCCGCCTCCTCGATGAGGAACGGGCTCCCGCTGAGTGGTTCAGATCCCGAAAGATCTATACGACGCGCACCCCGGTGGCCTGCGGCCCCTTGGCTCCCTGGCCGACCTCGAACTCCACGCGCTGCCCCTCGTCGAGGCTGCGGAAGCCGCCGGCGTCGATCTCGGAGTAGTGCACGAAGACGTCAGAGCCGCCGCCGTCGACGGAGATGAAGCCGAAGCCCT
>JBOHEP010000295.1:0-15727 GCA_050701075.1 Pseudonocardia sp.
AGTCCGCGAGCTTCGGCGCACCGAGCAACCTGGTCGATCCGGTGAGCAGGAAACGACCCGGTCGCCGGTCGCGGTCGACCTCCGCCTTGACGGCCAGCAGCAACTCGGGCACTCGCTGGGCCTCGTCTATGCCGACCAGCCCGCTCCGCCCGCTGACGAATCCTACGGGATCGACCCTGGCGGTATCGAGAATCGTGGCGTCGTCGAGGGTGAGCCAGGTCCCCGCCCGATCGGCCACCACGTGCTCGGCGAGGGTGCTCTTGCCTGCTTGTCGGGGACCAGCCACGACGACCACCGGGGTGTCGGCGAGCGCCTCGTCTAGGGGCCCGGCCAGCATCCGATGCCGATACATGCCCGAAGGCTAGTCGGTTCCTGCGATCCGCGACTACCCAGCCTGCGCAGCGCGGCTCCAGCCCCTGCGAAACGCGGAACGGTCGCTGTGATCAGCGAGGTCGGAGCCGCTGTCCGACACGGGCCTCCTCGCCTGGGCGAACGCCGATCAGCCGAGGAACTCCTCGAGAGCACGGACCAACTCAGCCGGACGCTCCTCCTGGACGTAGTGGCCGGCGTCGAGCACACCGATCTCGCGGACGTCCGAGGCCACCTGCCGCAGGCTGTCCGCGCTGAGCTGGGTCTCCCCCACTGCGGCCAGTGCCAGCGTGGGCATGGCCAGCGGGGGCCCGGCGCCGCGGCGGTTGTCCTGCGCACTCTCGTACAGCGAGCGGTACTGCCCCATCCCTGCGGAGAGCCGCCCCGGACGGGCGTAGGACCGGGCGTAGACGTCGACCGCCCCGGAGCGCCGCATCACCTCACTGGTGATGAAGCGGTCGAAGTACTCTCGCTCGCGGCCGGCGATCAGCAGCTCGGCAAGGTCCGGCTGGGCGAAGAACACCAGGTGGGGCAGGCCCTGTCCGGGCTCGCGGAAGTCCAGCCGCTGCTCGAGCCCGAAGCCGGGCAATGCCGCACCGGAGATGACCAAGTGGCTGACCTCCTCGCGGTACTGGCGTGCATAGGCGTAGGCCACCCAGCCACCGGTGTCGTGCCCCACCAGGGCGACCTCCCGCAGGCCGAGCACGCCGACCAACCCGTGCACGTCCTGCGCCAGGGTCTGCGCGTCGTATCCTTCGGGGGCGAGCGAGGAGCACCCGATGCCACGCAGGTCCGGTGCGATCACCGTATGGGTCCGGGCCAGCAGCGGCATCACCTGCCGCCAGGTCCACCAGGTCTCCGGGAAGCCGTGCAGCAGGACCACCGGCGGGCCCTGTCCACCGATGACGTAGTGCAGCCCCACCCCGTCCACGTCGAGGCTGCGGTGTTCGAACCCGGCCGGCTCATCCCCGCACTCCGGTCCTGCCCCGCCCTGAGAGGCACTCGAGCAGGCCAGACACGCGCTGAGCACGGTTGCGAGCAGCGCTGTCCGCAGTGTCGTCAGCATGAGCACCAACGCGCTGACGGACGGGATGCTCTGCTGGTCCTGCACCCTGCGCACTGCCAGGTCATGAACCCGTCGAGGCTGGTGAACGGTCCGAACCGGGCAGAGGCCCAAAATCCGGTGCCATGGCGAGCGGGTGATGCGAACAAGATCATCTAGGGCGTCCGAGGGGGAGGATGACGGCCTCGTCTTGCGGCTGACGCAGGGGCATGGAAACTCCTTCATGCATGTCGTACTCCCGTCCTGGCGCGGTACCCCGGGCACGGCGCCCGAAACGGGCCGACCTGAGGGTTCGCCGCCGCGTGCGACAGGTCCACAGTCTCAGATGTTGCGAACCCCGAACCGCTCGCCGAGACGCACGATGTCCTGTCCCGCGACCGCGGACCTCCTCAAGTCTCGCCGCGCCGCGCCGCATCGGCTTCTAGTTGTTCCCCTTCCGCAGGTGCTCGCTGACGTAGTCGAACAGGGGATCACCGGTCGCGGCCGCCGACTCCAGGTTCAGCTGGTACGTGGCGTACCAGTGCGCGATCGCCACAGCCTTCTCCTCAATGCCCAGCTTGCCCCACTCCTCGGTGCCGTCGGGCACCGTGTCGGGCAGATCGAACTGGGCGAACAGCGCGAGGTACTCCCACGTCGAGTCGCTGTGGGCGGCGTCCCACACGTGGGTCAGCTCGTGGATGACGGTCTTGCCCGGTGCGGGCAGCGGGTCCTCGTCGACGTCCAGGACCAGGACGCCACCGAGGGCGTGCAGCAACTATCCAGAGCTGTCACAGCCTGGCGTTACTCCGACCGGGGCATGAAAGATCCATTTCACCATCTGGCGGAGATTGCGAGCGGGAGCACTCGACCGGAGCCGTGGGCGCCGGCCAGGGTTCGGGCGAAGCCGAACCTGTCAGGATCGCCCAGCGCGTGGACGAGCCGAGGGTCAGTGACCGCCAGCTCGCGGGCAGCCTCTCGCTCAGGCTCGGTGCTGAGAGTGGGCAAGATCTCGTGCCAGCGCACCCACGTTGTTCGCAACGGAACGGCGCCCCTCAAGGGGTACAAGTGCTCAGGCGAGCAGCGCTCGGATATCGTCGGCGTCGAGGCTGGAGCCGAAGACGTTGCCGTCATCCATGACACCGGAGAACAGCTCGGCCTTCCTGCTCGCCAGAGCCAGTACCTTCTCCTCGATGGTGTCCTTGGCGATGAGGCGGTACACCATGACGTTGCGGGTCTGCCCGATGCGGTGCGTGCGGTCCACCGCCTGCGCCTCGGTCGCCGGGTTCCACCACGGGTCGAGCAGGAAGCAGTAGTCCGCCTCGGTCAGGTTCAGCCCGAACCCGCCCGCCTTGAGGCTGATCAGGAACACCGGCACGGTCCCGTCCTTGAACCGCGCCACGACCGCGGCCCTGTTCCGGGTCTTGCCGTCAAGATAGCTGTACCCAATTCCTGCGGCGTCGAGCCGCTCGCGCACATAGCCGAGGAACCCGGTGAACTGGCTGAAGACCAGTGCGCGGTGCCCGCCGTCGATCACCTCACCGAGCTGGTCGAACAACGCGTCGACCTTGCTGCTGCCCAGGTGCCGGTGCTCGGCGTCGACGAGTCCGGGATGCAGGCTGAGCTGGCGCAGTAGCGTGATCGAACGCAGGATCGTGAACCGGTTGCGGTTCACGTCGTCGATCAGGCCCAGGACCTTCTGCCGCTCCCGCTGCAGGTGCCGCTGGTAGATCCGGCGGTGGCGCGGATCCAGCTCCACATCAAGGACCTGCTCCTGCTTCGCGGGCAGGTCGGCCGCCACCTGCGCCTTGGTCCGGCGCTTGACCAACGGCTTGATCCGCCGCCGCAGCCGGCCCAGCAGCTCGGCATCGGCCTGCTTCTCGATCGGTCGCGCGAAGTGATCACGAAACCGTGCCGGGCTCGGGAACAGCCCCGGGGCGGTGATCGACAGCAATGACCACAGCTCCATGAGGTTGTTCTCCATCGGCGTGCCGGTGATCGCCAGCTTGAACGGTGCCGGCAACCGTCGTGCGCACTGGTGGACCTTCGACTGATGGTTCTTGGTGAACTGGGCCTCGTCCAGGACCAGACTGGACCAGACCGCCGTGGAGTAGGCCTCGAAGTCAAGCCGGAACAACGTGTACGAGGTGACCACCACGTCGGCGCCTGCGATGATCTCGTCGAGCTCCTGACCGCGGCGCCGCATGGTGTCCGAGATCGACACCACCCTGAGGTCGGGAGCGAAGCGCGCCGCCTCCGCCGACCAGTTCGGCACGACGCTGGTGGGCGCGACGATGAGGAACGGGCTCATGGCGGCGTCGGCCTGTTTGACGTGGCAGATCAGTGCAAGGGTCTGCAGCGTCTTGCCCAGCCCCATGTCGTCGGCGAGGATGCCGCCGAGCCGGAACCTCCACAGGAACGCCAGCCAGCCGAACCCGTCGCGCTGGTACGGCCGCAGCCGCGCAGACAGGGTCGCCGGCAGCTCCGTCTCCGAGATCTCCCCCACCGACAGCAACCCCGCCACCTGCTGCCGCCAGGCCTTCGCCTGCCGATCGACCACACCCAGCTCGGTCAGCTCGTCCCACAGGCCCGCCTGGAAGCGGCTGATCCGCAGCGGACCCCCGGGGGCGTCCTGCAACGCCCGCGCCTCCTCGATGAGGCTGCGCAACGCCTGCAGCTCGGGCTTCTGCAGGGAGAAGTAGGCGCCGTCGGCGAGCAGGAGGTCAGACTCACCCGCGGCCAGCGCCACGAACACCTCGGTGAAGGGGACCTCGCGCCCCTCGACGGCGATGCTGACACCGAGATCGAACCAGTCCGTCTCGCCCGCCACCTCGTCGGTCGAGACACCGATGCGCAGCGAATCGCCCGCCTCCCGATATGCAGCCGGCTGGCCGCTCACCTCGACGGCGACCCCGGGGATGCCGGCCAGCAGCGGCAGCACCTCGGTGGTGAAACGCATCGTGTCCAGACCACCCAGGTCGGCCTGCGGCACGAGGCCCTGACCCGGGCCGCCGCCGCGCAGCCCGAACCGGTCGAGCGGGACGTCGAGCCCGTCCAGCACAGCCCGCTCCATGGCGAGGTCGCGGTACTCGTCGCCGGCGCCGGAGGGCGCCAGCGGTACACGTACCTGCGAGTCGCCTATCTCGTAGGCCCACTCCCAGCTGACACCGAGATCGTGGCCCGCACCGTAGGACGCCCGCAGCACCAGAGTGGGCTCCGAGATCGTCGGCGGGGTGAACGACCCGTCGGACGAGACGACCGCTGCCCGGCTCCGCATGCGCGGGTAGAACTCGTCACGGAACCGGTCCTGCTCCCCGGCGGGCACGTGCAGACGCTGATCCCCCAGCGCCATCTCCTGCAATTGCCGCGGCACGGACGTGGCGAGCCTCGCCAGCCAGATGCGCCAGCCGGTGGGGTCCTCTCCCCGAGCCTGCGCGCCCGACACGTACACCACGCCGTGGCCCTCGGCACCGATGAACCGGACCGGTACCGCGGCCACGTCGTTCCCGTCGACCCGGAGCACCGGCGCGATGACGAGCGAGCCCGGGACCTCCCCGGCTGTCACGTCGAGGCACAGTTCGCCCCGGCCGTACCTCTCTACCGCACCGAGCCCATTGCGAGCGTGCACCGTCTGCAGGCCGATCGCCGCCGCCTCGTCCAGGATGGGCCACAGCTGCCGGCTATCGAAGGTGGCCAGATCGATCGTCTTCTCGTCCCGGTAGGAGTAGTAGCCCGACGAACCGGTGCGCGATCGGTACAGCGCGTGCAGCTCCTGGAGCAACCGCAGGTGGGAGGCGCGGCAGTCGCCGAAGTTGTAGGGCGAATCGAGCTTGCTCCAGCTCATCCCGCCGCCGACCCAACCGGTTCGGCCCGGCCGTACCAGCCGGGCCAGCAGCTTCGGACCCACCCCGGGTGTCCGGGGGTGTTGCGATACACCACCCGCAGCACCGGACAGGGTCAACTCGATGGCCAGCGCCCCGCCGTCGGGGTGGGGTTCGGAGCCCGGCCGCACCGGCTCGAGCAGCGATCCCAGGGACTGCTCCCAGGTCGCCACAGGCGGGCTCGTCCCGTTCCCGGGACTCGTCGCGCCGGTGGCGGTGAGCGCCACAGCGACGACGTGCTTGCAGTCGAACCCGACCGGGCAGCTGCACTCGCCCCACGCGAACCCCAGATCCGAACCGTTGCGGGACGTGAAGTGAACCTCGGTCGTGTACCGATGGCCGGCTTTTCCCCGCACCACGGCCTGCAGCATGTTCGTCGCGCCGTCCCACTCCATGTGCACGACCGCTCGCTGCTGCGCGTACCGCGCACCGTTCTCGTAGGTGCCGGTTGTGACCGCGCGCGCGATACCGGCCGGGTCGATGCCCTCCACTACTACAAGCCGCATGCGGTCCTCCGTGCGAAGTGCTGGCAGGTGTCTCCCGCCGGGATGACGGTAGCCGCCGACACCGACACCGCCGCGGCAACCTACCGACTGCGCCGTGCCACACCTAGGTGTCACAGGACTCGGCGCCGCACCGGCACAACGGGCAAGCAACGATGATCAGACGAGCACCACGCTGCACGCCGAGTTCTACTTCGACGACGAGGCAGCACGTGGCACTGTCGCGTGCCGCTCCGCACGTCAACGGAGGCGGCACGGTCAGCTCCCTGCTGGCCGCGATCGACCCGCGGTGCCGTGGCCCGTTCGAGCCGGAGCGCAACCCCGACGTCCCGTCCCGTGCGGAGTCCAGACCTTCCTGGACGTCGCCCTGCCCGAGACCGCGTACGGACCGGGTTCCCAACCGATGATCACAGCACGTCAGAACTGGGGTGCCCTGTCAAGATCAGCGTGTCGGTACGGGGAGCCGCACGGGATGCGGCTCTGTGCTCCGGTTCGGCGATCATGAAGCGGACGGCGTGATCCAGAGCCCCGAAGGATCATGCGGTGCTGCACTGGAGTGCGCCGGTGGCTCGCGGCCCGGTCCTCGCCGAGCCTGTCGTCCCCTCGGCGCGAGCCTGCCCGGCGTTCGTTTACGATTCGCTGCCCGCTGGGCCACACCGGCACCCGTGAGCAGGTATCCGACCTCGTCGACCGATGACTTACCCGCGCTGCGTCGCAGGCAGGGGCCCACTCCCCGTCGAGGCTGGATCAGCGACTCGGGATTCAGCCCGTCGACCAGGACGGACCGTCCCTCGCCGGGCACCGAGCAACGGAGGACATATGATCGACAACGATCGGACGGCCGTGGCCCAGGTCGACGTGCTCATGGATGGCGCGACCATGGCCCGGATGCTCACCACGGAGGGGCCGCCGGACGAGGAACAGGTCGGATTTCTCCTCGACGTGCTGGCGGCGGCTCCCGACGAGGCGCTGGATTTCGTGGCCGGCCAGGTGGAATGCCACACCGCGCGGGGCGGCGACCTCGATCCGCTCGTCGCGGCGCTGCGGTCGCAGGCCCGAGGAATCCACGCCCGGGCCGCCGCCGCGTTCGTCGCCGCCCGCGCCGCCGAGGGAGCCGGTGAATCCGAGACGGCAAGGCACCTGATCGACCAGGTGCTCGACCTTCGCCCCGACCTCGTGCCTGCCCTGCGCGACGCCGCCGGTTATGCCGCCGCCCGCGGGGACTACCTCACCGCCGACGGGCACCTGCGCCGGACCGGGTCCCCCCACTCGCTGCAACCCGGCGTGGCGGAGGTCCTGGCCGCCACCGACATGGACGCCGCCCCGCGCAACAGCCCCTGCCCGTGCGGGTCGGGTCGCAAGTTCAAGATGTGCTGTCGACGCGGCGCCGTACCGTCGCTGGGCACCCGAGCCCAACTCCTCTACGCGCTGGTGGGTAACTACGGCGAGCGCGCCCCCGGCGTCGAGATCGTCCGGCGACTGGCCGGAGACACCACCGATCACGCACATCTAATGTTCTGTCTCGATCTCGCGATCTTCCCCGGCGGCCTGGTCGATCGGTTCCTCGCGGCTCGCGGCCAGTGGCTGCGTCCCGACGAGCGCGACCTCATCGATCGCTGGCGCGCCGTCCCGGTCACGCTCTACGAGGTCGTCGAGGTCCGGCGTGACGCCGGTGTCACGCTGCGCGCCCTACCCGGCGGTGCGCCGGTCCACGTCGCCGACCGGCTGTTCTCCACCTGTGTCATGCGACACCAGCTGTTCTGCGGTCGGCTCCTGCACGACGACAGCTCGCCCCGCATCCTCGCCCTGCCCGTCGTCGTCGCGCGGAATCGGTGCCACGCCCTGCTCAACCTGCTCGCGGCGGCTCCGTCAACCGAGCAGATCGCGGGCTTCCTCTCCTCCGGCATCGACCGGGGCGCACTCGAGCCGGCGACCCGAGCCGACCCGACACCGACCACCCTGTGCTGACCGAGCAGTGCGCCGCACCGGGCCACGACCTCGACGGGTACGGTCCGTCGCGATCTCATACCCGCAAGGCCATGGGAGAGGAGGACGCGAATGCCGAAACCCGCACAGGTCGACGTGGCCGCCGCCGCGGAGTCCGCGCTGGTCGGACAGGTCGTCGACTTCGTCAGGTGGGTCGGTGACGGCCGCAAGCTCACCCAGACCGGCGCGGTCACCCTGGGCGACGCCCGGGTCCTCGTCGCCCGGTTGGGCACCGCGGACGAGCTCGATCCCGCGGTCGGGGACCGGGTGTTCAAGACCAAGTCCAGTGTGGAGCTACTGGGACTGAATCTGATCGTGGAGTGGGCCAAGGCCGCGCGGCTGGTGCGGATCGTCCACGGTCGGCTGGTGCCGGTCAAGAAGGCCTCCCGGCTGCTCGACCGTCCGGCGCAGCTGTGGACGGCCCTGTTCGAGGCGTTCGGGCGGATCGGCCCCGCGTTCCTGCCCACGGGGTGGGGCGAGTCGTTCATGCGCTCGGAGTTCGCAGTCGGCGCCGACGCGTTGCTGTCGGCGCTGCACGGCCGTGCGGGCTCGGTCGGCCTCGACGAGCTGTACGAGCTCGCGTGGGACGCCGTGACCGCGCGCTACCTGCTCGATAACGCCATCGAGATCCAGCTGACAACGGCCCGGAAGGTCAACGACCGTGACGTGTGGCGCACGCTCGCGGTACTGACCCAGCTGGGTGCGGTGACGCAGGCCGAGGGCCAGGTCGAGCTGACCGCACTCGGCCGGAGCGAGTCCCGTCGCCTGCGGGGAGAGCCCGCACCCGGCGATCCCGTACACCAGATCATCGTCACCCTGACCGAGGTCACCGATCCCCCGGTGTGGCGACGGCTGCTGATCCCGGCCGCGATGCCGCTGCACCAGCTCCACGACGTGATCCAGACAGCGATGGGCTGGCAGGACCACCACCTGCACAGCTTCGCCGACGGCACCCGCACCTACGGCCACCCGGACCCGGAGCTCGGGTTCATCGACGAACGCTCGGTACGGCTCGGCGATCTCGACGGCGGCAGGATTCAGTACACCTATGACTTCGGCGACGGCTGGGAGCACGAGATCGTCGTCGAGACGATCGGGGTGGCCGTGCCGGGTGGACGCTACCCCCGATGCATCGGCGGCGAGGGCGCCTGCCCACCTGAGGACTGCGGCGGCGCGCCGGGCTACGAGCACCTCCGGGAGGTTCTCGCCGACCCGGCTGACGCGGAGCACGACGAGATGGTGGAGTGGCTCGGCCTGGACCACACCTCCGCATTCGACCCGACGGCCTTTGACATCGAGCTGGTCAACCGCCAGCTGTTCGCCGTCGGCGCACAACGGTGACGGCGGTCGAGCTCCCTTACGCGGACGGACCCGAGGTGTGGCACGCGGAGGGCGGCGTCGAGTGGTCGTACTGGGATCTGTGGTACGCGCTGCTGTGCACGCGCGACCACGACGGCGACTGGGACGGTCTCGACGCGGTCATCACCAAGATCCGCAGGTTCGACGGCGAGGCCAAATGGAGCCACCTGCTGGATCTGCGGGAACGTCTGGACGGGGTCGGGCTCAGCGCCGGAGAGCTGGTCGCGGACGCGATCGGGACCAAGGGGTTGATCACCCGCGCCAGGGCGAAGATACTCAAACGGGAGGTCACCCCCAGCTCCATGACGTCGGCGATGCTCAACCCGCCGTCGCTGCGGCTGGAGCAGCGGGCCCGCAGCGGCTGGTGGCCCCGGTTCCCGAGCTCCCCACAGCAGCCCTTTGACCGGCTGGTCACGCTGCTGCGCCTCGACCGCCACTACCGATCGGACAGGATTGGCGATGGCTGGGCGACCCGAAACCTGGCCTACGACCTGGCCGAGGCTGCGGGGTTGCTGGAGACCGGCGACGGACCGGGGACACTGGCGGTGCGCCGCGCGATGCTGACGATCGGCCTGGACCTGAACGAGAGCTGCGACGACTCCTACGGCGGGCTCGGCGACGTGATCGGTGAGGCACTGGAGATCTACGCCGGCACCGACTGGCGCTCGACCGGGGTGGCGCCGACGGTGTTCTGGCCGGACTTCCTGGAGATCGCGACCATGCTGAGCAACTACGGCGCCCTGAACCGCCGGGAGGCGAAGCTGCTTCACCTGGCCGGCGTCGCGCGTGACCTCGACGTCGTCGGCGACACCTTGGCGGCGCTGCACGCAGACTACACCGCCGCGCGGATGACCCACCATGCCGACGAGATACGGACGCTGCACGCGCACGCCGTCGTGACGGCCGGTGCGCTCGACCGGTTCGAGACCACCGCCCAGCAGATCGGCTCGACGAGCCGAGGTGTGCTGGAGACGATGGTGGCGGCGGCGCTGGAACACGGCCGCGTCGACGTGGCCCGGCGAACCCTCGACGCCGCCGACGTACCCGGACGCCATCAGGAGTGGATACGCGAACGGCGGGCGGAACTCGGTAGCGCTGATTTCCGCGTAGCTGGTTCGGGTAAGCCTCAGGCGAACTCGTAGTGGTCGATTGCCCCGGCTGGTCACCTGTGTAGCGGTTTCGCGCGTGAAAGGCCGGGTGGGCGCCGCGATCCAGTCGTAGCGCCGGGGGTGCCGGGGTGCCGAGCGCTAGATCGGGTGCGAATGTGCCGTTCGTACCAGCGGAGTACCAGCGGGCGGGGTGCAAGAGTGCCGTCGCACCGACTCGCCGGTTGTCATTGGTGAATCGGTCGGCTGTGGTTCGGCAAGTCGATCGACGCTGGGCATCCGGACAGGACGAGCTGTGCGGAAATCCGCGGTAGCTCGTCTGTCGCCGCGCCTGCCCCTATAGCTCCGCCGACCAGACGGTCGTACTCGGCGCGGCACCGTTGCAGCCCGTCGACGACGGGCGGGCCGCCCACCGGTGTCGCGATGCTCTCGGCGTCAGTCATAGATCAACCGAGCAGTTCACCTGCGATTGGCACTAGCTTCGGTTTGTCCTCATAGTGAGCAGGAGCGGCAGCGGCGCCAACGGGAGTAGCCCATGCGAGCACAGCAGGACACCACCAGGCCCGTCGTCTCCCGCCGCACCTTCCTCGGCGCGGCGCTCGCGACCCCGCTGCTGAGCGCGTGCGCCGGGTTCGACACGAGCGGCGCCGCGGACGCCGGCACCGTCGGCTTCCTCTCCACGCAGTTCGCACCGGTCGAGGAGCGGCAGCGGTTCGAGTCGGTGCTCCGCCGGGAGCTCGCCGTGCCGGTGGCGTACAACCCGGTCGACCCGGGCGTGTTCACCTCCACGATCGAGTCCCAGGCCGAGGCGGGCCAGGTTCGGGTCGGGATGATCGGTGGCCTGCACGGCGACCTGGCCCCGCTCGCCGACCAGCTCGACGACGTCGACGCCCTGCTCGCCGACCTGGCGGGCGTCGGCTACTCCGAGCAGGTCCTGGAGCTCACCCGCCTGGGCGGCCCCACGGCGAAGTACGTGCCGTGGATGCAGGCCACCTACGTCATCGCCGTGAACAAGAAGGCACTGGAGTGGCTACCGCCCGGCGTCGACCCGGCGAACCTCGACTACGCCGGCTACCTACGCTGGGCGCAGGCCGCGCGGGACGCGAACGGGCGCCCGGTGTTCGGCTTCCCCGCTGGCCCCAAGGGCCTGCACCACCGCTTCTACCAGGGGTTCCTGCTGCCGAGCTTCACCGGTGGCCAGATCACCACGTTCCGCTCCAAGGACGCCGTGACAGCATGGGAGTACATGCGGGACCTGTGGTCGGCCACCGCCCCGGCGTCGACGAACTTCGACTTCATGCAGGAGCCGCTGGCTCGGGGCGAGGTGCTCGTCGCCTGGGACCACGTGGCCCGGCTCATCGGCGCGACGGCGGACCGGCCCGACGACTGGCTGATGGTGCCCTCCCCGCGCGGCCCGAAGGGCCTCGGGTACATGCTGATCGTCGCCGGCGTGGGGCTCCCCCGCGGCGGTGTGGAGCGGGCCAAGGCCGAGCAGGCCGTCCGCGGCATCGCCGGGGCCGGCATGCAGATCGCGACCCTGCGCGAGAACGCCTTCTTCCCGGTGATCCAGATCGAGCTGCCGACCGACCTGCCCGCGGGGATCGCGCTGGAGGCCGCGGCGGTGCGCGCCCAGCAGCGGGCGCCCGACGCCCTGCCGGCGCTGCCACCCGTCGGGCTCGGGAAGAAGGAGGGGGAGGTGACGCAGGTGTTCAAAAACTGCTTCCAGCAGATCTGCCTTGCGGGCGAGCCCGTGCGGGCGGTGCTCGACGCCCAGGCCGGCCAGCTCTCGACGATCCTCGCGGGCCTGTCCGTGCCGTGCTGGGCCCCGGATCCCATCGCTCCCGGCACGTTCTGCGAGGTGGGCTGATGGCCACGGTCCTCGACCGGGAACCCGCCACGACGACACCCGGGCCGTCGACGCGGCGCAGGCGGGTGCCGCCGGTGGTCTGGCTCATCGCACCGTCGGTCGTGTTCATGACGCTGCTGTTCGGTTGGCCCGTGGTGGCCGGCGTGCTGCAGGCGTTCCGCGGCGAGGACGGCTTCACCGCAGAGTTCGTCGGGCGGATGGTGGACGACCCGTACTTCTGGCCTGCGGTGCGCAACACGCTGTTGCTGATCGTCGTGCTGATCCCGGTGCAGTTCGTGCTCGCCATCTCCATGGCGTTGCTGCTGCGGGCGAACCCCCGGCTGAAGAACCTGTACTTCTATCTCTGGGCCATCCCGCTGGCCGTGAGCGACCTCGCCGCGGGGCTGGTCTGGCTGGCCGTGCTCACCGACCGGGGCTACCTCAACTCGCTGCTCGACCGGCTCGGGTTCGAACCCGTGTCCTGGCTCGCGTTCGACAACCCGACGTCGCTGTTCGTCGCCGTGCTCGTCGCCGAGCTGTGGCGCGCGACGTCGCTGGTGCTCGTGATCGTCGTGGCCGGGCTCCAGGGCATCCCGAACGACTACGACGAGGCCGCGGCGGTGTTCGGCGCGAACGCGTGGCAGCGGCTGTGGCACGTCACCTTGCCGCTGCTGAAGCCGAGCCTGCAGGTGGCGTTGATCCTGCGCACGATCCTCGCGATCCAGGTCTTCGCCGTCGCCCAGGCCCTGACCGGCCAGAACTTCCCGGTACTGGTCGGTGAGACCTACCGCTGGTACCGGGAGCTGCAGAACCCGAACGTCGCCGCCGCGCTGGCGCTGGTGATCCTCGGGGTCTCGATGCTGACGTCGCTGGTGTACCTGCGGGTGCTGCGGGACAAGAGCCGGGCGGCCACAACGTGACCGCCGCCGCTCCCCCGGTCGACCGCGCGCCGTTGCGCAGGCGCAAGCGCGAGCGGATCCTCGTCCAGGTCGGCTGCATCGCGATCACCGCGTTCATGGCGGTCCCGCTCTACCTGATCACGCTGGCCGCGTTCTCGAGCCGCCGGTCGTTGAACGAGTTCCCGCTCCCGCTGGTGCCGACCGACGTCTCCGTCGAGACGATCGGAACGTTCCTCCAGTCGACCGGCATCGTCGCATCGGTGGGAAACTCGCTGCTCGTCGGCGCCGGCGCGCTGCTGCTGTCCACCGCGATCGGTGTGCCCGCGGCGTACGCGCTGGCCCGCTTCGCGTTCCGCGGCAAGGAGCCCTACCAGCTGTTCCTGCTGTTCACCCGGGCGCTGCCGATCGTGGTGCTGTCGGTGCCGCTGGCCCAGCTCTACCTGATCACGGGCCTCTACGACACGACCTACGCAGTGGTCCTCCTGCACACCGCGCTGGCCCTGCCGACGACGATCCTGATCATGGCCAGCGTGTTCCTCGCCGTGCCCGTTGACGTCGAGGAGGCGGCGCGGGTGTTCGGCTGCACACCCGCGCAGGCCTTCCGCCAGGTCGTCGCGCCGATGGCGCTACCCGGCATCGCCGCGGCGTCGATCTTCACTTTCGTGCTGAGCTGGAACGAGGTACTCGGCGCCTCGATCCTCACCCTCACCCGGCGGACACTGCCCGCACAGGTGCTCACCTCACTCGCCGACTCACCACTCGCCTACCGCTTCGCAGGCGGTTTCGCCCTGGTCATCCCGGCCCTGCTGTTCATCGCCGTGATGCGCCGCTACCTGACCAACATGTGGGGGTCGACGATCAGATGAATGCCGCGTCGCACACCGTGACGGGAGACGACCGTGGCTGAGATCCGGATGGCCGGCCTGGTCAAGACCTACCCCGGTGGCACCGAGAGGGCCACCGACGACGTGAGCCTGGATGTGGCCGACGGCGAGTTCGTCGTGCTCCTCGGTCCGTCGGGCTGTGGCAAGACGACGCTGCTACGGATGCTCGCCGGCCTGGACGTACCCGACTCCGGGTCCGTCGCGATCGGCGGTCGCGATGTCACCTACCTGCCCGCGCAGCAGCGGAACCTGTCGATGGTGTTCCAGTCCTACGCCGTGTTCCCGCACCGGAAGGTGCGCCAGAACATCGGGTTCGGGCTGCGGATGCGCGGCCGTCTGACCGAGGAGATCACCCGCAAGGTCGACTGGGCGGCCGACCTCCTCCAGCTGACCCCCTACCTCGACCGCTACCCCGCACAGCTGTCCGGTGGGCAGCGCCAGCGGGTGGCCGTGGCCAGGGCGGTCGTGATGGACGCCGACGTGCTACTCATGGACGAGCCGCTGTCCAACCTGGACGCGCTGTTGCGGCTGTCGTTCCGCGCCGAGCTGAAGAAGATCGTCCAGGACCTGGGTACCACCACCGTCTACGTGACGCACGACCAGAGCGAGGCACTGTCGCTCGGCGACCGGGTGGCCGTCATGCGCAAGGGCCGGATCGTTCAGCTCGGCGACCCGATCGAGGTCTACGACCGCCCCGCCGACCGGTTCGTCGGTAGCTTCCTCGGCTCACCGGCGATGAACTTCCTCGAGGCGCGGGTGGCGGAGTCGGGCGAGTCGGTGCATCTCGCCGACGCCAACGTGCCCGCGCCCGCGCTGCTGCGCCGATACGGCGGACGGGCCGTCCTGCTCGGCGTCCGCGCGGAGAACATCGGGGTGGACACGAACAACGCCGACGGAGCCGTACCGGCGAAGCTCGAGGTCCTGGAACCCACCGGCTCGGCCGTGCTGCTCACCGCGACCGTGGGCGACCAGCAGCTCAAGGCGCAGGCCCCTGCGACCTTCCGGGCGCGGCCCGGCGAGACCGTCTGGCTCACCTTCGCGGACGAGACACTTCGCTTCTACGACGCCGAGACCCACCTGGCCCTGGACCCGACCTGATGCCGATGCGCACCGGATCACATCGACATCGCCCACAGATGAACATCGCCCTGCACGACCCGGGCATGCACCTCCACGAACGCACCCGGGGCCGGCGGCACGGACGTCGCCGACCTGGATCGGGCCATTGCGTCGTTCGCGACACGCTGAGCTGGTGACCCAGGGCGAGACGCGGTGCTGACGTGGCGGCGAGCGGGCCGTCAGGCGAAGAGGTCCTCGACGGAGTCGGCGGTGACCGCCCGGCGCACCCATGCGTCGAGCTGGTCGAGATCGGAGCACTCGGTGATGCGGGTGTGGACGGCCTCGGGGACATCGACACCGCGCGCGTCGAGCACGGCGAGCACGGCTCTGGCCTCGCCCTTCGCCTCGCCCTTTGCCTCGCCCTCCAACCGACCTTCCGCTCGACCCTGGAAGACATACCGGCGCACGAACTCGCTCTGGTACTCATAGGTCGGGCTGGTCATGAGTGCCTCCAGGTAGCGGCGCGCCACCACGGGCAGCGCGGCGAACACGACGTCAGAGTACAAGGTGGAGCGCTGCACATCGACTGCTCCGAGCGCGCTGATCAGGGCATCAAGCACCCCGCTCCGGCCCGGATCGGCCCCGTGCGCCATCGCCGACAGCACCGCCAACTCCGGGGCCTGCGCCGCGGCATCCCCCTCGGTCACCACCGGCACCCGATCCGGCCCCAGGACCAGCGGGGTGAGCGCCCAGCCGGGATGCCCGAGCTCGATCGGCGTGGCGCACCACGCCGCGT
>JBOHEP010000296.1:0-2777 GCA_050701075.1 Pseudonocardia sp.
GGGGTTGCCGTGCCCGGTGGAACCTGAGCCCTTCTTCTTCCCGGCGGACTCCTTGACCCCGGGGGCGAACCGCGCCCAGGAGCACAGGTGCGCCGCGGTGGGGAACCGGGACATGTCCAGCCCGATCGTGCGACACGAGGTCGCACATCTTGAGTGAGTGTGCATGGATAGGAGGTCCGACGATGTCGGTCATGTAGCTCCGGGCGAGTGCTCGATGCCTGTCCCCCGCCCTGGCGTGCGCCGCAGGTCCTGCCTGTTGGGGTGCGAAGCCCGGGGAAGAGCCCAAGGGCCCCTGATCCATCCAGGGGAGCACAGGCGAGGGGGAAGGCCGGGCGGGTGAACGCGAGTGAACCCTTGATGACGCCTCGTAATTGACAGCTCCGGAGATGGGATGACGACCGGGGCGATAGGGCCTGGCCCCTGGAAGTGGGGGCGAGCGGCGGCCGGAGGGATCGGACCGGGCGTGTGAGCACCGCTGGCCTCGGGGTAAGAGGGCACCCAATCCGGCCGTAACTCGGATGTGTGGAACGTGGAAATCCCGTCGGGGTCCAGGCGCTGGTCGCCTGGTAGGCCGACCGTAAGGGGAGCGGAACTCCTCGGCGGGAACAGGATGCCCAAGAAGCGAACGCCGGTGGTCGAAAGACGACAGGAAACCCGTGGTGGTGTGGCCGACGCCTCCGTTGGCCGCTGCGGGATAACTGGCCGGATACCAGTCCTGGTGGCTGGGCCCGGAAGGGCGCTGACGTGGGCAGGTGAGCCTTTGAACGCTGACGCTGATCAAGCCTCCCGAACTGAAGGGCATGTTGGACACCGTGACGGTGAACGGACCGAAGGACGTACCGGAATGGGACGCGATCGACTGGCGGGTCCATGAGGGCAACGTAGGGCGGCTGCGGCGGAGGATCTTCAAGGCGACGCGGGAACGGGACTGGGCGCAGGTCCGGTCCCTGCAGAAGTTGATGCTGCGGTCATGGTCGAACACGCTGGTGAGCGTGCGGCAGGTGACCCAGCGCAATGCTGGACGCAGGACCCCCGGGGTCGATGGGCAGGTGGCGCTGTCCTCGGAAGCCAGGGCGGAGATGGCGGTGCAGGTGCACCAGACGATCTCCACCTGGGACCCGGTACCGGTCCGGCGTGTGTATGTACCGAAAGCCAATGGAAAACGCCGCCCACTCGGCATTCCGGCGCTCATGGACCGCTGCCACCAGGCACGGGTCCGGCACGCGCTGGAGCCGGAATGGGAGGCCCGGTTCGAACCCCGATCGTATGGGTTCCGGCCGGGCCGTGGCTGCGCCGACGCGATCGCCTCGCTGTTCACCACGCTGAAAGGCACGAGCAAGCGGGTGTGGATCGTAGACGCCGATCTATCGGCGGCGTTCGACAGAATTGATCATTCCCGGTTGCTCGCCGCGCTCGGATCGTTCCCCGCCAGGGACATGATCGCGGGCTGGCTACGGGCCGGAGTGATCGAGGACGGGACCTTCACCCCGACCGAGGAGGGAACTCCCCAAGGCGGGGTGATCAGCCCGTTGATGATGAACGTGGCGCTCCATGGGCTGGAGGAAGCCGCGGGAGTCCGCTACCACACCTCCGGCCGCCATGCCGGGGACACAAGACCGGACTCCCCGATCTTGGTTAGGTATGCTGATGACCTGGTCGCCTGCACTCACACCAGAGAGCAGGCCGAGCAGCTCAAGGCCAGGCTCGCCGAATGGCTGGCACCCAGAGGTCTTGTCTTCAACGAGGACAAGACCAAGGTCGTCCACCTGTCCGAGGGGTTCGATTTTCTTGGGTTCAACGTCCGCCGGTACCGAAACGGCAAGCTGCTGATCAAACCAAGCTCAGCGGCCGTCAAGCGACTCCGTAAAAGGCTCGCCGACGAGATGCGCGCACTGCGCGGCTCGAACGCGGCGGCGGTCATCGCCGCGCTCACCCCGATCATCAGGGGCTGGGCTGCCTACTACCGAGGAGTGGTGTCCAGCAAAGCCTTCAACAAGCTGGACAACTATCTGTGGAAGCTCACCTGGCGGTGGGCCAAACGCAGCCACTCTGGAAAGCCGAAGAGGTGGGTCGCCCACCGCTACTTCGGCAGGTTCACCAAGTTCAGGAACGACAGATGGGTGTTCGGGAACCGCGCCGGCATAGACGAACGCGGAAGCGTCCCGCACCTGATCAAGTTCGCCTGGACCCCTATCGTCCGGCACCAGCTGGTCGCCGGTTCGGCGTCTACGGATGATCCCGAGCTGATCGACTACTGGGCCACCCGGCGGCGACGGGTCAAACCCCCGTTGGACAGCCACAACCAGCGCCTGCTCACCAAGCAGGCCGGACGCTGCCCACTCTGCCGTGACCACCTGCTCACCGCTGACCAGCCGCCCCAGTCCCCCCGGGAATGGGAACGCTGGTGGCTCAGCGTGGTCCGGCGGGCGATCGCCGCCGACTACCTCGTCCACCAGGACGAGCACGGCGCGCCGGACAGGAACCGAACCCGCTTGATACACGCCTCCTGCCAACGCGAGCTTCAAACCCGCAAACGCAGGAAGCCAGCACCCGCAACGCCCTCGCGGCTTGCTTGAGCCGTGTGCGTCGACGAGGCGCACGCACGGTTCTGAGGGGGCCGGGGCCGCAGCAATGCGCCCCGGCTACCCGCCTCGGCGAGGATCACATGGGCGGCGGTCAACCCGATCCCGGGCACCTCATCGATCTTCTCGACCGCCCGGGCGAAAGGGGCGACCAGCTCCTCGATCTTGGTCTCGACCGCGGCGATGTCGGCGCCG
>JBOHEP010000297.1:0-21232 GCA_050701075.1 Pseudonocardia sp.
GCTCGGCGACGGCGCGACCGTCCGCGGCGGGCTTGACCGGGCGGCGGCCGGGGTGGACAAGCAGACCGGTGACCGCCCGCGCGACCACCACTTCGTGTTCGACGGCCGCAAGCTCGACGGGTACACCGCGACGGCCCTGGCGTGGCTCGGCGACCCGGCCGGGGAGCAGGTGGCCCGCGTCGTGGCCGACCGCTACGCCGACGGCCCGGCCCGGCGGCTGGCGACCGCACGGATCGATCTGGGGCTGATCCTGGCTCGGGTCGGGCGGCCGGACGAGGCGGGGCACCTCGGCTACTGTCCGATTGGAGTGGCTGGCTCAGCTACGAGCCGAGTCCGACGCGAGTATCGGACAGCGTGCGGTCGGACGTTCTCACCGGCAGTGCCCCCGCCTCGGTGAGGGTCTGCCTGCTGTGCCACGTTGAGCGGGGTGTAGTAGGAACCCGACGACCTCCGGAGGGCGTTGTCGTACGCCTCCAGGAACTGCTCGTAGAGGTACAGGTAGGTGTCGCGTCGGCCAGCGCGGACCCGTCCCCAGTCGACCGCGCTCACGACGCGCAACAGGGTGTCGAGGGTGACCCGGAAGGACTCCTTGACGTGGTCGGTCAGGAGTTGTAGCGCGCGGCCCATGAGGGCGCTCGACGCTCCGAGGTCGTTGCCCACACGGTGGATGCTGGTGTTGGAGAAGTCGACACTGCGGGATCGGGCCAGCAGCAGCGCGAATGTCACGGTCTGGGCGTAGCCGTCGGCGAACTGCTGATCCGATGCACCTGGGAACAGCAGCGCCCGCCAGTCCGTGGCGAGCCCGATGAAGGGTTGCTCGGCGGCCGGTGCCCCCTGCCTCACCCGGAGTCGTTCGCGGCCGAGCTGGTCGACGACCTCATCGCGGAGCAGCCTGCACAGCGGTGCGACAGCCCGCACGAGCGCGCCGACCGACCTGATCGGGGCGGGCGCCCACCGCAGGAACGTCGTGAGCATCTGTTCGAACCCGGGGCCGGTCAGCCGCAGCTCGCCGGACCCGGAAGTGAGCGTTCCGTGCAGGATGTGGACGTCGCCGTCGCGCTCACCGTGGGAGTAGCGAGCCCATTGCTCGCCGTCGGTGTAGATCAGGTTCGGCAGATCGGAGAGGCGCTGCCACTGCTTGATGTTGTGTCTGCCGGTCAGTGCTGGGGGGTCAGCTCCGAGGCCAGGCTTCTTGATCTCGATGTAGCCGCAGACCGCACCGTCGACCTGGATCGCATAGTCGGGGCGGACCTGCAATTGCTCCAGCGCGGATTCCCCGACCGGGACCACGCTCAGACCGCGCTCGGTTGCGAACCGGCGCAGCAGCGCGACCAGCGGCGACCGCAGCGCGTCCTCGGGCTGGCCCTGGCCGGTCGCGAGCGATGCACGGCTGTCTCTGCCGAACGTCGCCACGGCGGTCGCCAGCCAAGCCGGCGCGGCGTAGCCGCCTGAACCTGCTTCAGCAGTGAGTGACACCACGCCCCCATCGATCGGTGAACAGACCGCGAACCTACGACATGGCCCCGACACTCTCCGCAGGTCTGGCTCAGCACGGGCCCGGCACGAGCTGTACTACGCGCGGGACGAGATTCCCAGAATGTGCCGGACCCTCTGATCATGAATCAAGCGCCGAGGCCCTGACCTGCACGGATAGGGGCCTGTGAGTGCGAGGTGAGCGCGAGCCGCTGCCTGCGGACGGCTGGTCGACGCGGCGTCCGGGTCCGGTCCCGTCCGGGCCGCCGCCAGCCACCCGACCCGCTCGGTGGTGGGCTCGACGGCGGGCGGCACGCTCGCAGGCACCCCCTGACGCCCACGAGGAAGCACTGTCCGGCGCCATCGCGTAGTCGTGCGCCGGGTTCGTCCACCGGGTCGGCCCGCCGGAGTGCTGCGCGGGGTCGGGCCAGGTGGACCGGTCGCGCCAGTCGGGGCGCTCGTCGCTGCTCATGGCGTCAGCATGCTCGGCGGAGTGGGCAGTTCCGCGGAGGCGCGGCGCGTTCTATCCGGTGAGAGCGCGTTCCACGTCGTCGAGGGCAGCTCACCGCCGGGGATCCATCCACCGGTCGGCTCATCGGTGGCAAGGACCGTATGGTCGCTCCATGGCGGCAGTTCGGGAGGATCCCTGGTGCGGTCCGGACCACGGGGAGGACCCTGACGGCGACACGGCGGCCCTGCGCCACCACGGCGACGTCGACGCCGCCCCAGGTCTGCACGACTTCGCGGTGAACGTGCAGGGCGCCGCGCCGCCGGGCTGGCTGCGGGCCCGGCTGGTTGCCGCGATCGACGATCTCGGGCGCTATCCCGGCGCCGCCCACGACGGCCGGGCGCGCGCGGCCGTCGCGGCCCGGCACGGCCGCGGGACCGACGAGGTGCTCGTGCTGGCCGGCAGCGCTGAGGGGTTCGCGCTGCTCCCGGGGCTGCGCCCGCGCCTGGCCGCGGTGGTGCACCCGGGCTTCACCGAACCGGAGGTCGTGCTGCGTGATGCGGGAGTGCCGGTGGTCCGGGTGCTCACCGACGAGGCCGACGGGCACCGCGTGCATCCCCGCGCGGTCCCCACCGGCGCGGACCTCGTGGTGATCGGCAACCCGACCAACCCGACCGGTGTGCTGCACCCGGCGGCGGCGGTGCGCGCGCTGACCCGGCCGGGCCGGGTGCTGGTGGTCGACGAGGCGTTCGCCGACGCCATCCCCGGAGAGCCGGAGTCCCTCGCCTGCGACACCGGCGTACCCGGCCTGCTCGTGCTCCGCAGCCTCACCAAGACCTGGGCGCTGGCGGGCCTGCGCGCCGGCTACGCACTCGGGGGGCCCGACCTGCTCGCTCGGCTCGCCCGGCCGCGGCCGCCGTGGCCGGTGTCCACACTCGCACTGGAGGCCGTCATCGCGTGCAACGAAGCCCCGGCAGTCGCAGCCGCCCAGCGGGCCGCCGAGCACCTCGTGGCGCTCCGGGCGGCCGAGGCCGCCGCGCTGGCCGCCGTGCCCGGTGTCACCGTGCTACCCGGCCGAGCGCCCTACCTGCTGCTGCGGCTGCCCGCCGGACAGGGGGAACGGGTGCGGGCGGCGCTTCGGGCGGCGGGTGTGGCGGTGCGTCGCGGCGATACGTTCCCCGGTCTGGGCCCCGACCACGTCAGGGTGGCGGTCCGCCCGGCACCGCAGGTGGCGCTGCTCGTCGAGGCGCTGAGGTCCGCCCTGGAGGTGGTGCACTCGTGACCGAAGTGCCATCGACGAGTGCCAGCGAGGAGCTTTCATGAAGGCCCTGCTCCGCGACGTGATCGTCGCGTTGGACACCGCCTACCCTCCGGCGCTGGCCCAGGAATGGGACGCCGTCGGGTTGGTCTGCGGTGATCCCGACGAGCCCGTCGAGTCGGTGCTCTTCGCCGTCGACCCGGTTCCCGAGACCGTTCACGAGGCCGTCGAGACGGGTGCGCAGCTTCTGGTCACCCACCATCCGCTGCTGCTTCGCGGGGTGCACGGGGTCGGCGCCGACACCCCGAAGGGGGCTCTGCTGCACCGGCTCATCCGGTCGGGCACGGCGCTGTTCACCGCCCACACCAACGCCGACACCGCCGATCCCGGGGTCTCCGACGCGCTCGCCGCGGCGATCGGGCTGGACGTCCACGGCCCGCTCGTCGGGACTGCTGGCGAGCCCCTGGACAAGGTGATCGTCTTCGTGCCTGTGGGTCCGGCGATCACCACTGTGCACGGCGCGCTGGCCGCGGCGGGCGCGGGCCGGATCGGAAACTACAGCCACTGCTCGTTCGCGACGGCGGGCACCGGGCAGTTCCGGCCGCTGGAAGGTGCCCACCCGACGATCGGGGAGGTCGGCAGGCTCGAGCGGGTGGCCGAGACCCGCCTGGAGATGGTGCTGCCCCGCGGGCGTCGGGCGGCGGTCGTGGCGGCGCTGCGCGCGGCGCACCCGTACGAGGAGCCCGCGTTCGACGTGCTGGAGCTGGCGGAGCTGCCGACCACCCGCGGGCTCGGCCGGATCGGCACGCTGCCCGTTCCCGAGCCGCTCGCCGCGTTCACCGAGCGGGTGGCCGCGGCGCTCCCGGAAACTGCGTGGGGGGTCCGTGCGGCGGGTGACCCCGACCGGATGATCACGAGTGTTGCCGTGTGTGGTGGAGCCGGCGACTCGGCCCTCGGCGCGGCGATCGACACCGGCGTCGACGCCTACGTCACCGCCGATCTGCGCCACCACCCGGCCTCGGAGCACCTCCTTGCCGGCACGCTTGCCGGCCGGCCGACCCCGGCGCTCGTCGACGTGGCGCACTGGGCGTCGGAATGGCCGTGGTGCGCGCAGGCGGCCGAGGTGGTGCGGATCGCGCTGGGCGGTAGCGTCGAGGTCCGCGTCTCCGCTCTGCGCACCGATCCGTGGTCGATCGGAACCACCGGAAGGAACCCTGTATGAAGGCCGACCCCGCCGTCCAGCGTCGGCTGCTCGACCTCGCCGGGGTCGACGCAGAGCTGTCCCGGCTCGCTCATCGTCGCCGCACCCTGCCTGAGCACGCAGAGCTGACCGAGGCCGAGGCAGCGGTGCGGGCGGGCAAGGACGCGCTCGTCGAGAAGGAGACCGCGGCCGGCGATCTGGACCGCGACATCCGTCGCCTCGAACGCGACGTCGAGGGGGTCCGGGCCCGCACCGAGCGCGACCAGAAGCTTCTCGCGGGGGCCGGGGTGAGTGCCAAGCAGGCCGTTGACCTGCAACGCGAGTTGGAGATCCTGGCCCGGCGCCAGGGCGTGCTCGAGGACGAGCAGCTCGAGGTGATGGAACGCCGCGAGGCCCTCGGAGTCGACCTGGACCATGCGCGCGGGGTGCTCGCCACCGCCGAGCAGACGCTGGCGCACATCACCGTGCGTCGTGACGCCACGTTGGGCGACATCGACACCTCCGACGCGGGCCGCCGGCGGGCGCGCGACGAGATCGTCGCGACGTTGCCGGGCGACCTGCTCGCCGCCTACGAACGCCGGCGCGAGCAGCAGGGGGTGGGGGCGGCCGCGCTGCGGGAGCGTCGCTGCCAGGCGTGCCGGCTGGAGCTGGACCGCACCGCGGTCGCCGAGCTGCGCTCCGCACCCGCCGACGAGGTGGTGCGCTGCGAGGAGTGCGGTGTGATCCTGGTTCGAACCTCGGAGTCGGGACTGTGAAAGTGATCATCGAGGCCGATGGTGGGTCGCGGGGCAACCCGGGCCCGGGCGGCTACGGCGCGGTCGTGCTCGACGCCGCCACCGAGGAGGTGCTCGCCGAGCGCCACGCGGGGCTGGGGATGTGCACCAACAACGTCGCCGAGTACCAGGGCCTGATCGCCGGGCTGCGCGCGGCTCTGGAGCTGGGTGCCACCGACGTCGAGGTGCGAATGGACTCCAAGCTCGTCGTCGAGCAGATGTCCGGGCGCTGGCAGGTGAAGCACCCGGCGATGAAACCGCTGGCCGCGCAGGCCCGGGGGTTGGTGCGCGAGCTCGGGTCCGTGCGCTTCGGCTGGATCCCGCGGGCCCGCAACTCCCGCGCCGACGCGCTGGCCAACCGGGCGATGGACGCGCAGGCGAGGTGAGCTCGGCGTCCTGGACGGGCCAGATCGGCGTCCCCACCCGGGTGTTGCTGCTGCGCCACGGGCAGACCGAGCTGTCGGTGCACCGGCGCTACTCCGGCCGCGGCGACCCGGAGCTGACCGCGCTCGGACATGTGCAGGCCGCCGGGGCCGCCGCAAGGCTGGCAGGCGTCCCGGAGATCGCCGCGGTGCTCACCTCCCCGCTGCGCCGCGCCCGGCAGACCGCGGCCGCCGTCGCCGACGCGACCGGCGCGCCGATGCACGTGCGCGACCGCCTCATCGAGACCGACTTCGGCGCCTGGGAGGGATTGACGTTCGGCGAGGCCAGGGCGCGGGATCCGGAGCTGCACGGCCGGTGGCTCAGCTCGACGGATGTCGCACCGCCGGGCGGGGAGAGCTTCACGGTGGTGGGGGAGCGGGTGGCCGCCGAGCGCACGGCGGTCCTCGCCGAGTTCCCCGGGGCGACGGTGGTGCTGGTCAGCCACGTGACCCCGATCAAGTTGTTGCTCCAGGACGCGCTGCTGGCCGGCCCGAGCATCCTCTACCGCCTCCACCTGGACCTGGCGTCCCTCTCGATCGTGGACCTCTACCTTGACGGCGGCGCATCGGTACGTCTGGTGAACGACACCAGCTATCTGATCTCCGCGAACGCTCGCTGACGCAGGTTCGGACCTGTATGAGCGTGCGCTCGTAGCTGATCATCCGGCCACGATGAGGTAGATGCCCACCGACACGCCCAGCAGGACCACGGCCCAACGCAGGATGTTCTCCGGTAGTCGGCGGGCGAGCTTGGTGCCCAGGAACCCGCCGATCAGGGTGGTGGGCGCGAGCAGCCCAACGGCCAGCCAGTTGACCGGCGCGGCGATCGCGAAGATCACTACGGTCACGGTGGCGATGACCAGGCTCAGCAGACCCTTCAACGCGTTCAGCCGGCCCAGTCGATCGTTGCAGCACAGCGACAGTGCGGCGATCATGATGACGCCGAGCGCGCCCCCGAAGTAGCCGCCGTAGATCGCGGCGAGGAACACCGCGGGCAGCAATGCCCAGCGATGGTCGGGGGCAGCGAGCTCGGGGGTGGCGATCCACCGCTTGATCCACGGTTGCAGCGCGAGCAGGGCGCTGGCCAGCAGCACCATCACCGGCACCACCGTGTCGAACACCGTGCCGGGCAGGACGAGCAGCAGTGCACATCCCACCGCGGAGCCGAGGACACCCATCAGCGAGGTCAGCGAGATCCGGTTGCGCTGGTTCCGTAGATCGTGGCGGGAACCGACGACGATCCCGAGGTATCCCGGCCACTGCGCGACGGAGTTGGTGACGTTGGCCGTGAGCGGGGGAAAGCCGACCGCCAGCAGCGCGGGGAAGACCAGCAACGACCCCCCGCCGGCCACCGCGTTGATCGCCCCGCCGAGCAACCCGGCGACGAGGAGGAACGCCAGCGCGGCCGGCGACACGTCGAGCACGGGTCGGGACGCTATCCCGCGGCGCTGCACCGGCCCTTCCCGCACGCGCGTACAGTGATCCTGCGGACGAGCTGGCCGGGCGGCCGCGTCGGTGGTCCTCGCGGATCGCCGCCGAGGAAAGTCCGGACTCCACAGGGCAGGGTGGTTGTCAACGGCAACCCGGGGTGACCCGCGGGACAGTGCCACAGAGAACAGACCGCCTCGCGGCCCAGGACACTGTCCCGGGGCGCGGGGTAAGGGTGAAACGGTGGTGTAAGAGACCACCAGCACCCCGGGTGACCGGGGTGGCTCGGTAAACCCCACCCGGAGCAAGGTCAAGAGGCTGTCCGTCCCCCGGGACGGGCAGCTGCGCAGGCGCTCGAGGACGGCCCGTCCGAGCCTGCGGGTAGACCGCTCGAGCCTGCCGGTGACGGTAGGCCTAGATGGATGGTCGCCGAACGGTGCGTCGCGAGGCGCCCGGGAACAGGATCCGGCTTACAGGCCAGCTCGTCCGCCCCAAGCCTGTGAGCTGCGAAAATTCAGTTGAAGATCGCTCCGAGGGCACGCCAGGGGCACAAGATTCGTCGATCACGAACAATTCATCCACATTGGACGGAGGGCTTGCTCCCTCGCCGTGGCGGATACTGCGAGGCGTAGTTGCGGCGCAGGTCGTGGAAGCCGGTGCCGTGTGGCGCGCCCGCGATGGTGACCGCCGGGCGCCAGACCTCCCGGGAGAACGCGGTGCGACGGATGCCTCGACCGTCGTCGCCGGTGACTTCACCGGTGCGCTGGCACAAGCACCCGTGACTGGTTCGTGCACCTGCTCGCGGGCACCGGCCCGTCCACCAGACCGCGGCCGCTCAGGGACCGCGAGCGTCAGGGACGGTCGAGGACGTCGTGCGTGCCGATGCGGCGCCACACGACGTGGGGTTGGCCCGAGTGGACCTCCGCGCCATAGCTCCAGGTGGCGCGACCGTCCGGTGCGAACGTCATCTCCCAGACCCCTGACGCCGACTGCACCCGCTTCACGCGCAAGCCCTTGCGGAACGGGCGCCCGGCCGACAGGTCCTCGACGAACGCCGCCACCGCCCGTCGAAAGCGTTGCCTCTGCCCCTCGGGCAGCTCGTCCCAGTCCTTGTCGAACCGCGGCAGCCGCTGATACGTGGGCACTACCGCAGCGAGTCGAGGAAGGAGTCGCCGTCGGCGAAGACAGTGCCCTCCCCGGTGTCCGCCTGCCGGCTCGCCTCCTGCTCCCCGGCCTGCCACTCCTGGGTCCAGAACCACGCCTGCTCGGCGGGGATCGACTTGAGCCCCCGCATCAGAACGCCGTCGTCGGTCAGCACGAACTCGACGTCGTCGCCTTCCGCTATCCGCAGCGCGTCCCGGACCTCTTGCGGCAAGGTCAGCTGACCTCGCGGTCGCAGCACCGTCCGAGCCATCGCGTCTCCTCGACATTCCGCACCTACAGAGTTTCCTACTATCGTACCCGCGTACCGCGCTCGTGGCGAGGACTCGGCCGATGAGAGCTGCACCTTGCCGACGCGAGGTCGACCTCGCCGTCGCGGACGCCTGCGACAGCCGGGGGCGACTCGTCGGGACCGACTGCGGATACACGACCCGGCGAAAGTCGTACGGTGCAATTAGGTCGGGCCCCAGCGTACGACTTGTGCTCGCCTCGTGAGTCCGCGCGGCAGGCCGTCCCGGCTGGAGGGCGTACCAGCGCTTCGACGTGCAGGTCACCGAACCGCGCCAGCGCCTCGGCGGACTGCCCAGGATTGTCCCGGCGGACGAGCCGGCGTGGACCGGTGGCGGATCGGCCGGTGCTGGGCTCGGAGGAGCGGGATCGGTTCTTCGACCACCTGCGGGCAGTCGCCGATGCGTATCGGTCCGAGTCCGACGCGGTGCTCCGGCGGCAGGCGATCTACCTGCTTGGCTTCGATCGGCGTGACCAGACGGTCCGGTGCCTACGTAGTGAGCAGCGAGCCGCGGTCCGGGCGGTGGAGCATTATGGCAGCGTCCCGACGTGGGTGTCGGTGCGATCCTCGGCGGTCGCGATCGCGCAGGACGGCGACCGCGATCCGCTGGAGCGATTCGTCACGCGCGGCCTGGTCGACGAGCATCAGGAGATCGCGAACCTCAACTACTGGTTCGGCGAGATCGACCGGGCCTGTGTAGACGACGGCTTCATGATCGATCACGGCCGTGGTCGATGGCCCGGGGTGCGCCTCCTGGAGCACCTGGTGGCCCGGTTGGACGCGGACACGCCGCATCTGATGCTCAACGCGCACACGTTGTGGGCCTTGATTCTGGCGCGCCCGCGGATCCTGGCGGACCAGCCGGAACTGCGCGCGGCCGCCGCTGGGCGGGTCGAGCAGGTGCTCGACTCGGGGGCGCTGCCGGACCAGACGCGGCAGGAGCTGGCGTGCGTGGGTTACGCGGTTCGGCCCGCGGGATCATGAGGCAGGATCGGCCACGTGGCTGAGGCTGACGACAACTTGGCGGGGATCGCCGGATTCGCGTTCGAGCTCGGGGTGCTCAAGCGGCTTCGGCGGACCGGTTGGTCGCATGCGGGGATCCGGGATGCCGAGTCGGTGGCCGAGCACAGCCTGCGTGTGGCGCAGTTGGCCTCGCTGATCGCGGCGCAGGAGGGCGCCGACCCGGCGCGGGCGGCGTTGCTTGCGGTATGGCATGACTCGCAGGAGACCCGCACCGGCGACGTCCCCCACACCGCCCGGCCGTATCTGTCGGGCCGGATCGATGCGGAGGCGGTCACGGCGGATCAGGTAGCGCGGATGCCCGAGGCGGCGGCCAAGACGGTGCGGGAGGCAGTGACCGAGTACGAGTCGCAGGCTTCGCCAGAGGCGCGGTGCGCGCGGGACGCGGACAAGCTGGAGTGCCTCCTGCAGGCGGTGGAGTACCGGGCGGGTGGCAATGTGGGCGTCGAGGGTTGGATCACCTCGTCGCGGGCGGCGCTGCGCACGGACACGGCCATCGGGATCGCCGATGTCGCTGTCCGGATCTCGCCTCTGGTCTGGCGGGATCGATAGCCGCATCTCGTCCGGGTGCGACGAGCCGGTGAGGAATGCTGACGTGTGGCGTCGTTCTGGATCACGGAGGCACCACGGATCGATCACGCCTCCCGCTGAGCGGGCCGCCGATCCGGACAAGATCAAAGGGAACATTGATCGTCCTGTAAGGACAAGGTGATCCTGCTCGACGCCCGCGACCAGTGGGAGAAGATGCGCAAGAGCCTCGGTGACAAGCGCAAGCAGATCAGCGAGGCCCAGATCGAGCACATCACGACGGTGTACGTCGACGCGCTCGCGGTGGCCGCCGACGAAGCGCACCCCGACCACGCGCGGGTAAAGGTCTTCCGCACCCGCGACTTCGGCTACCACCGCATCACCGTCGAGCGCCCCCTCAAGCAGCGCTTCGAGATCGCTGACGACACCCTCGCCGCGCTGGAGAACGCTCGATCGCTGGCGAAATGGGAAGCCGGGACGAGCTGGTGTCGGCACTGCGCGGCTCGGTCGGCGCGGTGTGGTGGACGAAGAAGGAGGCCGGGGACGCCCTGTGCGCCGCCGCCCGCACCGCCGGGGTGCTGTGGCCGACCACGGCGTCGCTGGTCAAGGGCATCTGGGGCGCGGTCGCAGTGTCCGACCCCGAGGGTGAGGTGCAGACGGCCAAGGACTCGGTGCTCCCCGACCCCGACCTGCGCGACTACGAGAACGTCCCGCTCGACGAGGACATCCAGGTCTACTTCGAACGCGAGGTCATCCCGCACGTCCCGGATGCCTGGATCGACCACGACAAGACGAAGGTCGGCTACGAGATCCCCTTCACCCGCCACTTCTACGTCTACACCCCGCCTCGCCCGCTGGCGGAGATCGATGCGGAGTTGCAGGAGCTGGAGGCGCAGATCCAGAAGCTGCTGGGGGAGGTGACGGGGTGAGGATCGCGGGCGTGATTCCGGCGAGCTCGGCCACCGCTACCAGGACACAGGGCCACGGTGTGCGAATCTCGAACCCACACCCCGCACACGACCCGTCGATCCGGGGCCGGTGCCTGCTGTGCAGGCGCACGATGCCGTCCGGCTGACCGGCGACAAGCCGCGCCGCCTCGTCGAGAACGCTTCGCCCTGCTCCGCTGTAAGTCACCTCACTACTATGCAGTATCAATCTGCATCATGCAAGTTCGTATTGACGAAGGGAGGAGTCCCATGCCATCGTCGCCTTGCCGTCACCCCGTCGTGGCGACCATCCGGGGAGGAGTAGGCCATGCGACTGCGTCGCGTCGAGTGCACTGACGGGGTCGACTGCCCCACCGTGGAGCGCCGGGACGACGGCTGGTTCGTCGTCGTCGGCGACCGGGTGGAACGTGCCGACCTACCTGCTCGCGAAGGTGCCGTGGCCGTGCCGCCGACCCTGCTACCGGAGCTGGCCGACCTGTCCATCGACGACTTGCGGTCGTATCTGTTCGGGCACCACACCCGCGATCTCCTGCGCGTGCAGACGCTCGATTTCTACGGTGTGGCCAGCGACGGCGACGACTTCCGGAGGTACGTGGACGGCGAACCCGAACCGGACGCCACGCGCAAGCAGGCCTGGATGGATCAACTGCGATCGATCACCGCGTCCGGACGGGCCTGGCGCAACGTGCACGTGGTCCGCACGCCGCTGTCGGACTACCTGCGCTACGCCTTCGAGTGGGGATACGCGTACAACATCACGGCCGGCCAGGACATCCGAATCCTCGATCTCACCGATTCACCCCACCTCGCCCCGCTGGCCACTGCCAATGACTTCTACGTCATCGACGGTCAGCACGTCGTGCAGATGGTCTACACGTCCGACGGTCGATACGAGGGAGCGGTGGCCGTCGGAGCGGACGGGGTTGCCGGATACGCTGCACTCGGCGAGCTGGCGTACCAGCTCGCCACACCGTTCACGCTGTGGTGGGAGGCTCACCCCGAGTTCCATCGCACCGCGCGCGTGGCCTGACCGGGGAGGCGCCACGACGGCACCGCAGGGTCTCGGCGACCTGGCCGCCACCCTGCTGACGATGCGGGATGCGGCCGGACTGTCCGGGGTCGAGGCAGGACGGCGTGCCGGGTTCTCCCAGGCGAAGGTCTCGCGCATCGAGCGTGGCAAGACGATCGCGACGCCCGCCGACGTCGAAGCGCTGACCAGGGCGTACGGCGCCGACGAGGACACCCGGCTGCGGCTTGTCGGGCTGGCGGAGGACGTCCGGGCCGAGAACCGACGCGTGGTCATGGTGCGCAACAAGGCCGCCGACTTCCAGGAGCGGATCGCCCGCATCGAGGCGACGGCCACGGTGATCGGTGACTTCACCCCGGCGGTGGTCCCCGGCCTGCTGCAGACCGAGGCGTACATGCGCGAGCTGGCCGCTCCCGGGGGGCTCGACGAGGACACGCTGGAGCGGTGGGTCGTGGCCCGCCTCAACCGCCAGCGCTTGCTCGACGACCCACGCCGCCGCTTCACCGTGATCGTGACGGCCGGGGCGCTCGGGTGGCGGGCGGGGACGCCCGCGGTCATGGCGGCGCAGGTCGACCACATCATCGAGCGCTCGATGCTGCCGCACGCCCGGATCGGGGTGATCCCGTGGGGCGCCCGCGCGACCCGCTTCCCCCTGCATGGCTGGGCCATCTACGACAGGCAGCTCGTGATCGTCGGGACGATGAACGCCACCGCCATCCTGTCCGAACCCAGCGACGTCGCCATCTACACGGAACTGTTCGACGAGCTGACGGCGGCGGCGCGGTTCGACGACGAGGGGCGTGAGGTCCTGTCCCGGATCGCAGAGGACTACCGGCGGTCGGACGCCGCGGAACCGGAGGCAACGGCGTGATCCTGCGCTCAGGTCGCGGAGGCCGTCATGGCGCGGAAGCGCTCGGCGATCTTCTTCAGGTCACGTACAGCGGCGTCGCCGAAGACGGCAAGCTCGGAGATCCTGCGGAATCGCTGGACGTACCGCTCGACGTCGTGCTGACGGTCGAGGAAGCAGGTGCCGAAGTCCGTGCCGATGATGACGGAGTGGTCGTCGTAAAGGTCGAAGTCGGTGCGCGGGAACAGGTCGGCGGGTTGCGAGGAGGGGATGAGGCCGATCCGCACGCGGCCCGCGGTGTCGAGGCGGCACAGGGACGCGAGATGGTCGAGTTGCTCGATCATCAGCTCGGGCGACCCGACGTGCCAGCTCAGCGCCCCCTCGGTGATCACCTGCGTGACGCGCAACTCGGGATCGGCGAGTCGGCGCTGACGAACGGAAAGCCGGTCCCGCAGGTTCGCCTCCAGGACGTCACCGGTCTGGCCGCCCGCGGTGAAGACCGCCCGCGCGTAGCGCTCGGTCTGCAGGAGTCCCGGGACCAGGGTGCAGGTGAAGGTCGAGACATGCTGGGCGCCGGACTCGATCTCGGCGAAGCGACGCTGCCTGGTCGCAGTCCCCGAGCGCAGGACGACGACGCGGGATGCCGTGCCGGAGCGCAGGTCCTCGGCCAGCCGCACGGCCTCGGCTGCGGTGCCGCTGTCGCGCAGGCCCAATGCGTCGGCAAGCGTCCCGACCTTGTCGGGCGGGGGCAGGATGCGGCCGTTGAGGTAGCGGGAGATCGTCGCCTCGGAGATCCCAGACCTGCGCGCGACCTCGGCGGGCAGCAGGCCACTCTCGGCAACCAGCGCTCGCAGCGCGTTCGCGAGATCGGTGTGACCGGGGCGACTCATGGACCTCTCTCAGGCGGTGACCCGTCGGTGGAACTCCGGGTGGGCATCCCACCATGCGGTAAACGAGACGGCTGCCGACCATACGGCCACCGCCAGTGCCCGGTACACGGCGGCGTCCGGACCGGTCACCGCCTGCGCCCCGACAGAGCGATCGTCCGCGCCGTACGTCATGCGCACCACGTGCTCGTTGTCGATCACCCCGAAGTCCGGAACGTCCTGCAGGTCGGACCGACCCGGCAGGATGCGGATCTCCTCACCCGCCTCGACGTTGTTGACGAACCCCCATTCGAACTCGTAGCGCTCGTACTCCGATGGACCGCCCGCGTCGAGGATGTGGACCTTCGTCCGGCGCTGACCAGCCGCAGCCTCCCGGCGCAGTCGCTCACGCCAGGTGCCTCCTTGGAGCGGCGCGTCCTGGCCGTCGAGATAGCGTGGGAAGTCCCCTCCATCGCTGGCGGCGGCCTACGCCCGGCGGTTCTCCACCCGAATCAGGTGCCGGGTGTGCCTCGCGTCGAGCCAGGCGGAGAGGGTCGGCAGATCCATCGGAGCCGGATGGATCAGGGTGCGGTCGACCAGGACCGCGCTCTCGTGCTCCGGTATGCGCAGCGTGGCGAGCAGTTCGTGATCGACGACCATGTCGCCCTTGCACGATCACCTGGTCTCCGTCGGTGTCATGAATCCGATGGCAGTCGTCCCCGTTCGGACAGGAGTCCCCCAGCCGTCCCGTGATCTTCACAGCGCACTCCGCTCACTGGTCGGTCGGCTCAGCCTGCCCAGCCGATCCACCCTTTGTCAATCTCACCGTGCAAGGCGGGAGCGCTTGCGTTCTCACCGTGCAAGTCTCATACCTCGCTAGAGCGAGGTCTGAGACAAAGGGGGCAGGAGGTGGACGATCTGGCGCGTGAACTGGCGTGGCAACCCGGGATCACCCGGAGGCTGCTCGCGCGACACGTCGCCGACGGAAGCGGCCGGTGCCGCGGATGCACCACTCCCGGGACCGGCGTGCCAGCGGAGTGCTGGCCCTGCGCTCTGTACTTCTACGCCGAGGCTGCCGCACAACTCGCCCGGTGGCACGGCATCGACACCGACTCAGAGGTGGCGCCCACGTCCTGATGTCCAAGGCGGGTCGGCAATCTGCGTTCGCGCGTCGGCGGGCGCTGCCGCAGCTCGCACCACACCACCCGCCCGACGTTGGTCCGGTAGGAGTTCCACCGCGCGCACAGCGCGGTCACGGTCTCGGCCCACGCGGGCGGTTGGTCGTGGCGGTCAGCTACTTCGACGATGACGCCAGCGTCCAGCAGCACCAGCCGCACGTGAATGAGGGCGAGGTCGGCCAGCTCCGTCCAGCGCGGAGACGGGTCGGGTACACCGGTCAGCATCACGGCCTGCGAGATCAGCTCAGCGAGGACGGCTTCGCCGCTGTCGCCCAGCGCGGCGTGCTGCCACTCCGTCAGGGTGTAGTGCAGGAACATCGTGCCGACGTTCGCCGCCGTAGAGGTCGCGGCCAAGGTGAGGTCAGCTATCGCCTTGGGACGGGGCCGCTCAGTCATCGGCCGCGGGGCGGGGATGGTCGGCCGGTTCACTCGTTCCGGCCGTGAGCGCAGGTCGTCCGCTGTCACCGTCATCGAAAACGCCTCCTTCAATGACCATTCCGGCCGTGCTGTCGGCCCGGTCTTTGATGCGCTCGGCCAAGGTCACGAGTCGCAGTGCGAAAGTGATCTGGTCTTCTCGGCTGATGTCGTCGCTGAGAACCCCCGCGACGAACACCCCGGCTTCCTTGTTGATGTCCCGGAGCTGCCGGACGATGCCCATGCTCAGGTCGCGCCGATCCACTACGCGCTGCCCGGTGTCAGCACGTGGGCGTGGGCGTCGGTCTCCAGGCGGTCAACCATGTGGCCACGTAGCAGCCGGTGACTCGACAGGTGTTCCAGGGATGGCACGACCACATGCCGCGCCTCGGCCCGCTTGAGTTCTTCGATCAGCTCATCGAACGCTGCGCGTGAGCCGTGCTGGTACTCGAAGAACGTGGTCGCATAGCAGAATCCCTCGGTCTCGGCGAAGTGCTGCATCTCATGGACCGCGCGGTCAAGGTCGTCATCCGGCACTTCGTCAGGGGCGCGCATGTAGCCGTACATCAAGGGTTTCATGGTGTTCTCCGCCGGTCTGGCCGACTGGTGGTGACTCCTCAGAGGGTGAGGTTGTACTTCGCGAGCACCGCTCGCTCGCACGGGAAGGCACAGCCGCAGACGGCACATAGGCCGCGAAGGTTGGTGTGCTCGTTCAGAACCACAGTCGCCAGCCGGATAAGGGCGTCGATCTCAGCGCTCACGCGGTCGTCGGTGATCGTCTCGACCATGCCCGCTCACCCCGTCGCCGGAGCGAAGAATGTGAGTAGCCGGTCACGGATTACGCCAGCCGACTTCTCGGGACGACGCTGATTCACGTCCACCCGCAGCACGTCGAAGCCCGCTTGAATCAACCGCTCGGTGGCTTGGCGGTAGAAGTGGGCTTCGGCGTGACTGCTGCCCGGCGAGAGCTGGAAGCGGTTATGCGGCTCGCGCTCCTGGAGCCGTTCGGCAATGACCTCGGGGTCGGCTTCCAGGATCACGGCCAGGTCGGGCCGGTCAGCCTCGGCGTTGAGGTGCCAGAGGAACGACGGGTCGATGCCGTCGAAGCGCTGCATCACCAAGCCCGAGGGGATGTAGCGGTCACTCAGCACCACCCGGCCGGCCTCGGTGTTGGGGCGGACTTCGGCTTCAAGATGGTGGTAGCGATCGGCTGCGTACAAGCAGGCCAGCGCGTGACCAGTGGTCGTCTCGGTCAACTCGCGGCAGAGTGCTCCGATAGGCCCCGCGCTGGGCTCGGCCGTCACGTGCACGTCTTCGCCAGCGGCAACGAGGAGCTGCGCCAGGTGGTGAACGATTGTGCTCTTGCCCGCGCCGCTCGGCCCGTCAACGCTGACGAACAAGCCGCGCTGATGGTCAGAAAAGGGACGGAGGTTCATCCTCGTCACCTCCCGGTTTCTGGCCGCGCAGTTCTTCGAGCGTCGCGGCCTTGGTGGCCAGCAGCACGAACAGCCGCGCGGCGACCAGCGCGTCATAGGTCGCGCGGTGGGGCGAGAGGCCGTCCGGCAGCCCATCTGCCAGGTTGAACGACTCGACCAAGCTGCCGAGCCGGTAGCCGTCCATGCCCGGTACCAACCGCCGCGCCAGTTTGAGCGTGTCGAACACCTCCGGCGGCTCCCAGCCCGTGAGCTTGCGCTGAAGAACGCCAACATCCACGTGGGCGTTGTGCGCCACGATCGCCGGGTGGCTGAGCGCCATGAGGACATCGACCTTGACCGCCTCAAACGACAGGCAGTCGGCAACATCCTTGCTGGACAGGCCGTGAATGCGGGTGGCGAAGTACTTGATCGGCGCCTCCGGCTTGACCAGCCAGCTCAGCGGCTCCCCGATGACGCCACCAACGATGGGGATGGCGGCCAGCTCCACCAGGTCGGGCGGCTGCTGGCCGTTGCCCTCGACGTCCACGACCACGTACGTGAGGTCAGTCCAGTCAGTCATCTTGCTTGCCGTCCTTCCAGCCGATACTTGCCCGGCCATGTTGTCGTTCGACGTGCGGATGTCGCAGGTCATGCACTTGGAACCCAAGCGCGTGTTGGAGGTAGTAGCGCGGCTGCTCGGTCGGAAGTCCCGACACCACGGCCGCGCGGTCGGTGATGTCCACGACCACCAGACCACGAGCCTCGGGCAGGGAGCTGGCAACCTCCCGAAGTCGGTCGGGTGATGGCCGCGTGTGTGCGCCCGCGCAGAGCTCAAGCTGACTCAGCGGACAGATGTCGCACAGCTCGCGGATGCTGTAGTGCCCGTTGTAGTCCGGCAGACCATGCGCGTAGGCGACAGCACACGAGGTCTTGCGGAACAACGGCGTGGCGTTGTCGAAGGCGGCCAAGACGCGAGCTTCCAACGTCTCGGGCACGATCTTCCGGCGCGCGGTGTCCTCGTAGGGCTCAGGCAACCCGTTGGCCTTGTAGTAATCCGCGATCTCGCCCCGGTAGAAGAGGCCGGTGAACACCGTGGCGTCGGCGTGCTGGGCCAGGTTGTACGCGGCGTCCAGGTGCTCGTCCGAGTCGTTGAGACCAGGCACCAACGGCCGCCAGTAGAGGATGGTGCGGTACTTCCGGCGCTCCGGCCTGCTCATGAGCTTCAGGGACTCGGCGGCCACCGAAGATGGGTAGGGCTCGACCTCCTTGTTGTCGATCCCCGAGAAGGTGAACAGCAGCGTCAGCTTAATGTGCTGAAGCTGGTTCAGGCGCTCGATGTCTTCCGGCTTCATCTGGTGCCTGGTGGTGACGAGCACGTGGTTCGTCAGGCCACGTTCGTCCAGGTCTTCCAGCACAGCGAAGGCGTGCGGCCGGACGACCGGCAAGAACGGGTCCGTCGCTCGGTTGAACACCTGCACCGGGGTGACGTGTGGCTGGAAGTAGCGATGAGTGACTAGCTCTTCGACGGCCTGGGTGTCGGACATGAGCGCCCGCGGCACCCGCTGATCCCACAGGCCGTAGGTGTGCCGGATGCAGTACGCGCAGCCCAGCGGGCACCCCTGGATGTGGTTCAGGCTGAGACCGCTCTTGCGGTACTCCACGACTTCGCGGGCGCGCTCGGGCAGTTTGTCGATTTGATCCCTGCCCAGCAGGGCAACACGGGTGGCCACCTGGCTTACTCCCAAGTCCCTTGAGGACGGACGCGGATCGCGTCCCTAAGGGGAGAGTAAGGAGGAGAGACGGCGGTGAATAGAAAGATTCTTGATATTTCTCGAAACGTTCTACCGTCTGCCGTGGCGAGAAGCGAAGAGCAACACCGGCCTCATGACGGTGATTCCACTGGGGCGTCTTCCGCCCCCAGGTCTCGTTCCGTCCTGTCGACAACTTCTTGGAGTATCGTCAGGGCTGACGACAATCGAGCAGTGGCATTCGCTTCAATGTAGGGGTTGTTTCCGTTGTAGTTGTTCTTGATTTCCATTCTTTCAAACCAGCGCAACGCGACTATTTCAAGTTTATGTTCTGCCAGGAAGTCTTGAAGGAACGACTTCTTGACTAAGAGTGCATGGCTGCCGGACCCGGCCTGCTCGTAGTAGGTAAAGATTGGCGTACCGGCACTGTCCAGCCAACTCGGACCGCGCATATCAAACGTCAACTCGGCGGACTGCTGTAAGAACGTCCAGGGCAAGATAGCAGTCGCGGAATCACCGATTGAGCAGTCGAGGATGCGTCCTCCCCATGTGTACTGTTCAACCGTCGAAACGCTCTGAAAGGACTTACCTCCTAGAGAGATTGAGCGTAGTTCTTCATAACGGTGCGGACAGGCCGAACCAATGCGGCCAACTTCACCCACATAGCAGCAAGCGGTGTGGCCATGAGAATCAAAGAGATGCCGAGCGGAGCGCCGCGATTCGCGCGACAAGGCAGTCAGAAACGTCTCAGAGGAATCTTTGGAAACGAGAAGGGTATCGATGGTGCTGCGTTCTTGGATGCCCCGCCAACTCTTGTCGGCCTGCGGGTCGATCTTTATTGCGAAGCTTTCGAGGACCACCCATTCGTTTTTGTTTCTGTCGCGGACAAACATGGAGCTTGCAACAGTTGGCTCGGATGCTACATCGGCTAGAAGTCGTAGGATGTCGCCCTGATAGCCTCCAAAATTGAGCGGACGCGGTGGCCACTCTTCAAGTTGAATCAGTGATGGACCCCAAGCGGTTGCCCCGTTGCCCCCATCCTCATTGAACGCTCGGTAGCCGATCGGTGGGAGGCTAGGATCAATCTCTCGATCCCCAACAATCTGGTGCAGCCCTTCGTATGGTTCGTTGTTTCCAAATCGTCTGGATGTTTGGAAGTTGTCGGCAATGCGTGCGAGAAGTTCGTGGTACGCCATCCACTGGTACTTCTTGCCCCACCGCTCGGCCTTATGTCCCTCTCTGCCTTGACCGTGTCCAATGATCCGATCTTCTCGGCCGAATAGCTTGGGAGTCCAGCCGAGGCTGATTGTGCGACGGAAAATCCAACGACACGCGGCATCGGCCGGATACTCATCGATCACAGGCTTGGGATATACAAACACAGCGTCCCAGAGTCTGCGCTGTTGTTCGGTCAATGGGTCTTTCTCGCCACTAATCATGAACCGGAGTGGGCTCATTGCCCGCTCTTCGGGATTTTCCAGCCAGTCTGATAGTGTCTTTTTCTGCTCATCACTTAGGGACGCGACAAACTTCAGCCAAGCACTTTTGACGAACCGGGGTCTGCGTCCCTGACGCTCAGGGTATGGTTTCCTGATGCGGTAGCGGGAGAACTCATGAACACCAGGCTCCACGACATAGCGCGCGAAATCACCCATCGTCATCAAGGAGAAATTGATGGACGAGTAGCTTTCGTCATCTGGCTGATCCTTGTGCCAGCCATATTTTTCTTCAATGGTCGCCTCGGTCGGCGCAGAGCCTGGTGTCTTTAGTCCGTATGGGCGTATAGAAGATTTGAGCGCAGTGCCTGGCAGCAACTTGTGGGCAATGCCCCATCTGACAATACCTCGCCCCGCGTCGAGCAACAGTTCGTCTGGTCGAACAGGTGGGGTGAAAACGAGGCTATGAACTAGTTCAACAAGCGTTTTGGCATGACCTGCTTGCTCAGGCGAACTGCGAACCAAGGAGCCGTATGCCACAACCACCACGCGCTGTACGACATATGGGTCGTCAACTTTCCAGAATCGTTCCACTATTGCGCGCATGACGTCTAGATGTCCACGTAGCAACTGAACTAGCGCCTTGGTTACCCAGTCTCGCATGAAGCGGTTCGGAGTGGACAAAAGCCAGCATAGTGGAATAGAGGCCAACTCAACCACTTCGGCATCGTATGCGGGGTACGGGCCTGCAGCCGCCCAGCGAGCAAGCCGCGCCGTGGTACTCGATGAGTCATACAGCTGATGGTACATTGCGAATCCGAAATCGCTATCGCGCTCAGGCATGTTCGCTTGCAAAAGGTAACGATGCAGGCCCTCGCCATTAAGACGATTTTTTGGCTGTGGAGCGAGCGCAAAAAGTACTTCGTAGAGTTCCGTACGAGACAGATCAGACTGGGCCTCGTTCAGCAGGTCCACAGTTCTCTCGGATATTGCCCGCGAGGCGCGATATGGCAATGTTTCAACAAGTGATCGATAGATCTGACGTGCCCGGTGGCATGATTCCAAACCGTGTTGTCGACATTGCGGTCAGGCGCTTCGGGCATTGACCTCGGGTATTCACGGCGGGCTCGTGATCATGCGGTTTTGGGGTGTCGGAACAAGGAAAGGTGTCCCTGACCTGGGAGAATGCGGAGTGTTGAGATCTGCATGAACCCCAGGAAGGGACACTTGGTCTCAGCCGGTGGAAGCAATTGAGCTGGCCAGGAGGTCGGTGAAGACTTCTGCTGGGGTTCGGTAGCCGAGGATACGCCGTGGTCGGTTGTTGAGTTCGCGGGCGACAAGGTCGAGGTAGGT
>JBOHEP010000298.1:0-1426 GCA_050701075.1 Pseudonocardia sp.
CGGCTTGCGTGACGCTGTCGCCGATCCGGGGGAGTTGCATGAGCGAGTTGTGGATGCGCTGGGAATCGACCTCGACGCCGACGGCTTCCTCTTCACCGCTGCTGCGCCGGAGCAACTGGCTACAGACAGCGGCGGCACGCCGACCTGGCGGATCAAGGTCGGTGTCCAACTGGGCGGAAAGCTGTTCGACACGGTTCAACTGGACGTCTCTCCCCGGCAGTATGAGCTGGAGAGGGCCGATCGAATCGAGTTGCCGAACCTGCTCGAATTTGCCGGGGTGCCCGCGCCCGTCGTTGAGGTCGTTGATGTGCACCGGCACGCCGCGGAGAAGTTTCATGCGATGCTGCGTGACTATGGTGATCGGGAGAACAGCCGGGTCCGTGATCTCGTTGATCTGGTCGTGATGATCGAGCACAAACTCGTGGATCCGGCAACTGTGGCGTCTTGTGTGATCGACGTGTTCGCCGAGCGCGATAAGGTCCGGCCGCCCGCTGCGTTGCCGCCTCTGCCGGAGGGGTGAGCAGTTCGCTATGACGGGCTCATCGCTGAGAGCGAGACCTCGTATCGAAGCTACGCCGCGGCTGTCGAGCTCGTTCGGCAGTTGTGGGCCGACATGTTTCCGGCGCGCCACCGATGACCACGTCGTGCTCGCACCCCTGCGCGAGAGCCATCTGTGCAGTTCAGCGCGGTGCGCGGGTGTGCGAGTAAGACACAAGCACCTCCACACCACCCTTGTCCGTCTCCAGCTTCACCGACTCGATCACCGTGCTCGACCCCGAGCAGTCGTTGTCATACCCCTCATCGTGCGCAAGCCGTCCTCGTCTTGATCGTCTCTGACTGGTGTCGGTCACTGGCTCAGCTCTCACGTTCGCAGCTTGCGACGCGTAGAAGTGCACGACACACGGCCATCTGGCCTGCGGTGTTCCGGTCCCCGGCGTCGTGCATCCGCGACAGCGCGCGCGTTCGTCGGCCACATGGATGGCGAGCAGCCTCTCTGGGCCGCCAACCTGCTCGGCGACGAACGCGATGACCGCCGTTGCGATCGGGTCGGTGTGATTGTGGCCGGTCTCGGACGGCGCATCCATGAATCGAACGGTATGAGGAAGGCGCGCGGTTTTCCAAACCGTATGCACGAACCGGCATTATCTGGCTCTCCTGACGTTTCTGGCTCTCCTGACGTTTCTGTGGGTCGGTTTTCATGATCGACCGGGGAGTGGTGGGCAGAGTCCGCCGCGGGTGAGGCCGGCCATGGCGATGAGCGACTCGGGGCTCAGGCCGTAGGAGCGGCGGGTCAGGAGCCGCAGGTGGGTGTTCGTCGCTTCGGAGCGGGCGTTGGACAGACCGTGCTCGACGGCGTTGAGGATCAGCGGCCTGAACTTCTTGATGGTCGTGGCGAGTTTGACGAACGCCGGGAGACGACAGCGAG
>JBOHEP010000299.1:0-10628 GCA_050701075.1 Pseudonocardia sp.
ATGACCGTGGTCGACGACTGACGATGCGCGCCGTCAACGTCTTGAGACGTTCGTAGGCGTCTGACGCGGCGTCCTCGGCGAGCTTGGCGAGGAATGGCTGAAGGGGCAGTGCGGCGAGGATGTACCACGCGACGTCGCCGAATGACCGTCGAGGTTCGACCTCCCGCAAATCGGCGGCCAATCCCATCAACCCGAGATCCTCGGACAACCGAGCCGCCTCATCAGCAGAAATCTTGCCGGCGACGAAGACTTCCGCAGGAAAAGTCAAGGCGTCTCCAGGGTCTCGGTCGGTCTCGTCACGGCTGACGACGGCGACCCGGGTGCGGTCCGGGCTGAACACCACCGAAAGTCGACCTGTCGCCGCGGATCACAGTAACGTCCAGGGGGCCGGCGCGGCGCGCCGAGGAGCGCCGAAGGGGGTGAAGCCGTAGGCGAACACTCCATGCGAAGGGTCCGCGTCTTGTCCACCTTGTCGTAGGCCTTCTGTCAGATCTCCATGCGCCGCAAGTGGGTCAGTTGGCCCGAGGGTGCGCGAAGAGTGGGATGGACAGCCATGCCCACTTCTCCTCAACGGTGCCCTGGTGGGCGACGGTGGCTGACTCGAGGACGGTGGACCCGGCCGCTGTCAGCTGATCCATGACGATGGCAGGGGTCAGGACGGTCCCGATTTCCCTTCACGGCAGAGCCATGATCGCCAGTTTGGTGCGGAACCCAACTGGATCCGGCCGTTTTCGCACCCGACCGGCGATCATGCCCCGACCCGCTGGAGCATGAAGATCAATGAGATCGATCTGGCGGCCTCCCGAAGCGTCCACCTGCAACGATGCGTCGTCCACTGTGCCTGACCGACAACGTCACGGTCGCGTCGGGCAAGACACGACACGCCCGAACGTGCGAACGTAGTTTCTGGGTGTGCACTTAGCCGTAGTCGTGCACCGCGATGGCGTTGATCAGGTCGTTGAGGGACGGCGCAGAGCGGGCGAGGTCGTCGTCGCGGTTCGTGAGCCGGCGAAGCCCCCGCCGATGTTGAACACGAATCGTCCGCCCGGCCGGGTATGCGCTTCACCCCGGCGAAGGTCGCGAGCGTGTCCGTCTTCCAGATGGCCGAGTTGCACACCACGGCATCGACAGGCGGCTGCGGCCCGTTCCGCTTCTTCGATGGTCAGGACAGGCGATCCGCCAACCAGATCCACGGGCGGACAGTCGGTTCGAGGTGTGCGGTGAGCATCTAGATCTCCTCCGATCCAGATCCCAGCGAGTCAGCGGCCCTCCTGAGCAGCTCAGGCGGTGGCTTGGCTACCACTGTCACGTGGAGACACGCTGCGGAGCGGGACCCCGATCGTGGAACTGTTCGTTCCCTCGGGCTTCCGGGCTGTCGTGCCACTCGAGGAGTAACCGCGGTTGGGCTGAACGCCGCGACGAGCCCGGGCGTAGTCACCGGTGGCGCACCCGCGCCACACCGGCTCAGCCCAAGGACGAACTCTATGCGCACCCCTGTCAAAGTTGGTCTGATCACCCTGCTCGTCGCCAGCATGCTCGGCGCATGCGGGCAAGGCGACGACAGCGCCGGCCCGGCAAGCCCCCCCGCCGCCGGCCCCACCGCCGACGCCGACGAGGCCCTGAACATCGTGGGTCTGGTCGACGGGACGACGTTGGTCAACTTCAGCACCGACGACACCAGCATCCGTGACAACCGCGACGTCACGGGACTCGAAGGCGACACGAGCCTGGTCGGCATCGACCACCGCGTGCAGGACGGCCTGCTCTACGGCGTCGGCGACGAAGGCGGGGTCTACACGATCGACGACGCCGGCCTTGCCACGAAGGTCAAGCAGCTGACGGTGGCCCTGGACGGCGCGAGCTTCGGCGTCGACTTCAACCCGGCCGCGAACGCGCTGCGGGTGGTCAGCGACACCGGCCAGAACCTGCGCCAGCCCTTCGCCGACCCGAACGCCCCCACCGCCACCGACGGCGCGCTGACCAACCCCGCCATGGCGCCTGCCACCGGCACCGTGGCGGCGACCGGGGTCACCGGGGCGGCCTACACCAACAACGACACCGAGGCCGCGACCGCCACCACCCTGTTCGTCATCGACACGGCGGCCGACCGCGTGTCGCTCCAGTCCCCGGCCAACGCCGGCAGCCTGGCCGCCGCGGGCAACCTTGGCGTCGACGCAGGTCCGGATGCGGGCTTCGACATCTACAGCACGGTCACGAACGGGGTGACCAGCGCCATGACGGCGTTCGCCACCCTGCAGGTGGACAACGCCTACGGCCTTTACCGGATCGACCTGCTGACCGGCAAGGCCGAGAACGTCGGTGACCTCGCCGGCAACGTCTCCGACATCGCCGTTCCCCTCAGCCAGAGCTGACACCGCAACGGCACACTCGGGAGCCCGATGCGGTGGTCACGGCGAAAGGGTCGCGCGCTACGGATCAACAAGCGACCGTTCAGCCGTGACCGCCGCGTCGGGCCCCGCCGGTCGATCCTCACTGTGCCCTCCGTACCCGGATCGCCGGATCCTCGGCCTTCCCGTACTCCGCACGCAACGCCGCCAGCAGCTCCCGCCCTGCGAAGTCGATGAAGTCCGGCTGCGTCACACCGCCCACCTGCACGAGCGCGACGTGGGTGAAACCGGCGTCGGCGAAGGGTCGCACGGCCTCGACATGCGCCCCGACATCCGGACCGCACGGGATGGCCGCCGCCACGTCGTCGGGCTTGACGAACCGGGTGGCGGCCTCGAACGCCGCCGTGCCGGGCAGCTCGGCGTTGACCTTCCAGCCTCCGGCGAACCAGCGGAACTGTTCGTGCGCACGAGCCACCGCCTCGTCGGCGTCCGGACCCCAGGAGAGCGGTTGCTGCCCGATCTTCGGTAGTCGCACCCCCGCGGCGCCGTCGAAACCGAGCACGAGCGACGACTCGGGCTCGACGGCCACCATCGCATCGGCAACCGGCGCGAACGCCTCGATCGACTGAGCGCCGGAGACCGCCACGGCGATCGGTACGCCATCGTCGGGCCGATCCCAGAGCTTTGCGGAGTCGACGCGGTAGTGCTCGCCGTCGAGGTTGACATACCCACCCCGCAGCAGCGAGCGGATGATCTCGATCGCCTCCGACAGCATCACGTGCCGGACGTTGACCGGCGGCCAACCACGGCCGACGACATGCTCGTTGAGGTTCTCTCCCGCACCCAGCCCGAGGGTGAACCGGGCCTCGCCCGCGAGCAGCGCCACCGTGGCGGCCATCTGCGCGACGACCGTCGGGTGGTAGCGCATCGTCGGGCACGTCACGTACGTCATCAGGCCGACGCGCTCGGTCGCCGAGGCCACCGCCCCGAGCACCGGCCAGCAGTTCGGGGCGTGGCCCTGGACGTCGAGCCAGGGGAAGTAGTGGTCGCTGATCACTTCGAAGTCGAAGCCCGCCTGCTCGGCGGCCACGGCGTCGGACACGAGCTCGCGCGGCCCGCGCTGCTCGCACAGCAGGGAGTAGCCGAAAGCAACCATGGACGACAGTTACCCCGGCCGGCACCGGTTCACGCCCCGGCAGTGGACGGCCGGCCCCATCCCCGTCCCGGGACTCGGAAGAGTATACCACATGTGATAAGCTAGAGACCGTGTCCGACGTCCCTGACGCCCTGCGGAACCCCGCGCTCGTACGAGTGCTGGAGTCAGCCGCCCGCCTGCAGGCGCTCGTCCCCGACGCGGTGCTCGTCGGAGACTCCGCGGCCGCGCTCTACGCCGGGCATCGCGACTCCTACGATCATGACCACGTCCTGGCCGATCTGGCCGAACGGTTCGACGCCGTGCTGGAAGCCGTCGAGACCCAGGACGGCTGGGTGACCAACCGGGTAACTCCCGGAAAGATCATCCTGGGTGAGCTCGGAGGGATCGAGACCGGGATCCGGCAACTGATCCGGCGGACGCCGCTGGAGGTGGCGCGGGTGACCCTGCCGTCGGGTCACGTGCTCGTCGCCCCGACGCCGGCGGAGACGCTACGCGTCAAGGCCTTCCTCGTCGTCCGGCGCAACCAGACCCGCGACTACCTCGACGTCGCCGCACTGTCGGTTCGCTGCGGGACCGCCCGTGCCGCCGCCGCGCTGGCCGACATCGACTCCTTCTACGCCGACCAGCACGGCACCGGCGACGGGGTCGCGTCGCAGCTCGTCCGACAGCTCGCCGACCCCCGCCCCAAGGACCGGTCGACCACCCGGAACCTCGGCCGGTACAAGAACCTCGCACGGCCCTGGCGGGACTGGCCGGCGGTCGTCGCAGCCTGCCGCGAGCTGGCAGCCGCGATGCTCACCGCGCAGCGCCCATCGTGACCTTGCACTTCCGCAACATCGATGCCACGCCCGACGATCCGGTGGAGAGCTGGCCGACCGAGGCCGTCCTGACGGCCCTCGAGCGCGGTGGCCTGTCCCATTGGCGACAGCTCGCCGCCGCGATCCGGGCCGACCCATGGGGCCCGGTGGCCCGCAGCGTCGAGGAGGCCTTGTCCATGACGCAGGCGTACGGGATCGACGTGCTGATGGCCGGCGCGATAGCCGCTGCACGCACCCGGATGGAACGCGCGGATCGGGAGGCCGTCGCCGCCGAGATCGCGCGGCTGGTCGCCGCGTCGGGCATGTCCCGAGCCGAGTTCGCCGCCCGGATCGGCACCTCACCGTCCCGGCTGTCCACCTACGTCACCGGCACCGTCACGCCGTCGGCCGCGCTGCTCGTCCGCATGCGCCGGGTGGCCGGATAGCCACCCCCCGACCCCCGCCACCCGCCCGACCCCGCCACCCGCCCGACCCCCGGGGGGCCTCAGTCGCGGCGCAGACCGAACCGGCGTCGGCGGAGCACCTCGTGCAGCTCGGCCGCACGCTCCGCGACAGCCGTGTCGTAGGTGTCCACGTCGGTGGGGTCGGAGTCGAGGTCCGGCGCCGGGAGCGGTCGCAAGGTCATCCACGACTCCGCCCACAACTCCTCCAGCGCCGCCTCCCAGTGCAAGGCCACGCCGAATCGGGTGAGCGCCGCGCGCTCGCCGGCCCATGCCATCGCCTCGTCCAGCTCCATCAGTCGCCGCGACAGCGCGATGGCACGCTCGCGCTCGCGCTCGCGCAGCTCGTTCGCCGCCGCCGTGAGCCCGGCCAGCAGGTCCTTGTACTCCCGTGCCGCGCTCACGGATCCTCCAGGGACGCCACGATGACCACCTCGGGTCGGGCGTGCTGGGCGCGGTCGAAGAACAGCCCGCGACCCGGGCGCGGCGACCAGCTCGGCAGCAGCCCCGGCGCCAGCAGACCGAGCTCCGAACCCTGGACGTCGAGCCCCACCCAGCAGCCGAGCTCGTCGGCGGACGCGCCCGGCGTGAGCAATGTCTTGAGCCGCTGGACGCTGCGCCACCAGCCGAGCACGTGCAGGGCGGTCTCCGGGCCGAACCGCAGCAGCTGCCGCAACGCCTCGCCACCCGGGCGCTCCAACACGGGGTCGGCGGCGTCGGCGCCGTAGAGCACCAGGAACGTGGGCCGCCGACGGGCACCGGAGAGCCGGGCCGTGAGGTCCGCGGCCAGCGCCTCGACGCGCGCCCGGAAGCCGCTGAGCGGCACGGTCTCGCAGGCATGCCCGGCGGTGGCGAACACCTGCGCGAGCCGGGCCGCGGGGGCGGTGCCCTCGGCCACCAGCGGGGCGAGGAGCACGTCCACGGCACCGGGCGGGAACTGGCAGGCCAGAGAGCCGGCCGCCGCGCCGAGCACCGCAACCGCGTCCTTGGCTGACGACCCGAGCACGCCGAGGTTGCGACCCGGCGCGGCGGTCAGGGCGACGGTGGCGGCACTGCCGGCCACATCGATGCACTGACCGACCAGGGCCCGCGGCGGACCCGCGCAAAGCCCCACGAGCAGGTCGGTGAACCGCGGCGCCCGGCTGCCGTCGAACAGGCGCGGCTGCGCGCGTCCGGCATGGTAGGACTCGTGCAGGGCGCGCTGCACCTCGTCGACCGAGCCCTTCGCGGTGGCGTCGGGGATGCGCACCACCTCGTTGCCGTACTTGATCCCCGATTCGTGATTGATCACGGCGTGCCAGCGCGGGAGATCGAGAGTCGCGTCGTTGAGGTCGGCGAGCACCCGGCGCGCCCGGGGCAGGGCGATTCGCAGCACGAACTGCTCGAAGATCGCCGGACGACCCCAGAACGCCTCGATGCCCGACACGTCCTGGCTGGCCAGGACGAGGTGAATGCCCTGCGAGCGGCCGCGGCGCGCGACATCCTCGAGCAGCGCGGTGGCCGCCTTGGTCACCCCGTCGCGCTCGGCGAACAGGTACTGGAACTCGTCGATGACCGCGACGATCCGCGGCCAGCGGCCCTCTGGGTCGACCGCCCGCAGCTCCTCGAGCTTGGTGACCTCGTGGGCCTTCGCCACCTCGGAGCGGCGGCGCATCTCGTCGGCCAGGAACTGCAGCAGAGCCAGCCCGAACTCCCGATCGGTGTTGATGTTGACGCCGATCAGCCGCGCGTGCGGCAGCCAGGTGGTGTCCCGGCGCCCGGGGGCGAACTGCGCGAACGACACACCCTCTTTGAAGTCCAGAAGGTAGAACTCGAGCTCGTCCGGGTCGTACCGGGCGGCCATTGAGCTGATCATGGTGAGCAGCAGGTTCGTCTTGCCCGACCCGCTGGGCCCGCCCACCAGCGCGTGCGGTGAGGAGTCTGCGAGCACCACGTCGACCGGCGACCCGTCGGCGAACCCGATCGGGGCGTGCACCCCGCTGATCGATCGGGAGCGGCCCCACATGGCGCATGGAGGCAGCACGTCCTGGAACGTGCCGACCCGGCCGCGCCAGCGCTCGTGCTCGTCGGAGATGTCGTGGCAGACACGGGTGACATCATCGCGGGCCAGCGGCGGGTCAGGCGTGACCGTGACATAGGCCCCGGTCATGGAGCTGGTGGCAGCAGTGTCATCGCGCAGGTGCACCGTCTCCACCGGCGCGTTCACCGTCATCGGCACGTCGAGCAGCACGAGCTGCACACCGCAGGCCAACCCCCCGCGGGCCACCCGCTGGAGCTGACGATGGTCCTCCTCCGGCAGGGCGGACCGGTTGCCGACGAGCACCGCCACGACCCATGGCTCGCTGCGCCCACCCAGGGTGGCGGCCAGCGCCCGCAGCGACGGGTGACCGCCGACGAGAACCCGGGTGTGCACCCGCCGAATCCGGTCGGACAGCTCCTCGAGCAGCTGCGACAGCCGTCCGGGGTCGTGCACGGTGAGCAACCCGGTGCGGGTCAGCGGGTAGAGCCCGGGCAGCGCGCCGGTGAACTGGCCGACGTCCCAAACGTGCAGCTGCACCAGTCCCGGCCGGAAGTAGCTGACCACCCGCACGAGCAGCGCCTCGACCAGCGCTTCGGCCCTCGCCCGACCCTCGTGCGTCGAGCTCACCTGCAGGTGCGACTCGTCCAGCAGCGGAACACCGACCCCGAATGTCTGCCGCGGGTCCGGCCCGACCCGGCCGGACCCGATTCGCCACAGGCCTGGTACCGGGCCGGCATCGTCGATCTTGCCGATCTGACCCAGCCACTCCCCCGGGTCTCGCCCCGCCGCATCCGGAGCGGCGTCGTCCAGCACCGTCGCCAGCGCGCGCGGTCCTGTCCGCAGCCACCGTTCCAACGCTGCCGTGAGGTCGACCTCCGCCCGGTGGACGAGATCTGCGAACCTCGGGTTCGCCAGGGGGATACGCATCCGCGGGTCGACCCGAGCGGCGTCGAGCCCGTCCTCGCGCAACCAGATCTCGACCATCGTCTCGGCGTTGGCGCGCACGACGGCGTCCCGTAACCGGTCGGCCGCACCGAGCGCCGCGGACACGGTGTCGCGGAACGCGTCGAAAGCCTCCTTGACCCGCTGCTTCCGGTTCGACCGGACCATGTCGCCGACCTACAGCCGGGCGTCGATGTCGGCCACCGCGGTGGCGCCCCCGATGATGAACCGCAGGCTCCGCTCAAGCTCCACGTCCGCGTGACGCAGCTCGGACGGAACCAACGGCTCGGAGTGCTGCGCACCCAGCTCGGTGAGCACGGCGACCGCGTCGCTCAGCCGGGCACGCGCGATCCCGGCGTGCTGGTAGGCGCTACCGATCTGGGCGGCGATGTCGGCCAACACCGCACGAACCTCGCCGAGGGAGTCGTTCACGAAGCTGAATGTTCCCAGGTCGAAGGCCGCAGGTCGAAGCTCACAGCCGGTTCGCAACCCCTTCGGACGCCTGAATGGCCGCCGAGACGGCCCGCTGTACGTCGACGATGCTGCCGACGGCCTGCGCGAGCAACCCGTTCGCCTCGGAGACGTCGGCCTGCGCGCTGCCCTCGGTGACGCGCCGCAACGCGCCCTGGGCCTGCTCGAGCGAGGAGTGGGCCTGCTCCAGCGCGCTGATGCTCTCCGAGGCCTTGTCGTTGGCCAGCGCGATGCCCGCCCGGACCTCCTCGATGCTAGCCATGGCCGATCTGCCCCCTGTCCGTGAGTCACCGCCGGTAGTGGCGGTGATCGACCGAATGTAGTGGCCGACCCGAGGTTCGCGGTTAGCCACCCAGCAACCGTCGGCCATCCGGCCGACGCGGCGCAGCGGCAGTGGATCTCCCGCGAGGGCCATCGGGGTGGCTCTCCGATGTTCTGCTGATCGTTCCGCTGATCGCAGCATCAGCACTGCTCGTGGTGGCGCCGACCCCGACCGGTGAGCCATCCGGCTGAAACCACCCGAACCAACCAACCACTCCGCCCGAGGACACTACGGTTGGCAACAGACCCAGCGAATCCTGGATCCGCGAGGCCCGTTTAGGCTCAGTGTTGCGCGCACCTAGCTCGCTGACAGTAGAGAGATGTCGCACTTACCCTGAGCGGCAAAGATCGTTACAACAGAGACTTCCATCACGCCAGACAGGCGCGCCGTATTGGGTGCGCCACGAGGGGCGACGCCGATGACCGCTACAACTGAGACCGAGGCACCCACCGTCCACATTTTGTGGATCAACGCTGGGTTGAGCTGCGATGGCGACTCGGTCGCCCTCACAGCGGCCACCCAACCCAGCATCGAGGAGATCGCCCTTGGCGCTCTCCCCGGATTGCCCAAGATCGCCGTACACTGGCCGTTGATCGACTTCGACAACGGCCCCGTTGGAGGTAACAACGACTTCATCGAGTGGTTCTTCAGGGCCGAACGGGGCGAGCTGAACCCGTTCGTGCTGGTCGTCGAAGGATCGATCCCGAACGAGAAGATCAAGCCAGAGGGCTTCTGGTGCGGCTTCGGCAACAACCCCGACACGGGGCAGCCGATGACCACCAGCGAGTGGCTGGACCGACTGGCCAAGAAGGCTCTCGTCGTACTCGCGGTCGGCACCTGTGCCACCTATGGCGGTATCCATGCCATGGCGGGCAACCCGACCGGTGCGATGGGCGTCCGGGACTACCTGGGCTGGGACTTCACGACCAACGCCGGCATTCCGATCGTCAACGTGCCAGGCTGCCCGGTGCACCCGGACAACCTCTCCGAGACGATCCTCTATCTGCTCTACCAGGCCACCGGCGTTGCACCGATGATCCCGCTGGATGACGCCGGGCGTCCGACCTGGCTGTTCGGCGAGACGGTGCACGAGGGTTGTGACCGTGGCGGCTACTACGAGCAGGGCCAGTTCGCCACCGAGTACGGCTCGCCGCTGTGCCTGGTGAAGCTGGGCTGCTGGGGCCCGGTCGTCAAGTGCAACGTCCCCAAGCGGGGCTGGATCAACGGGGTGGGTGGCTGCCCGAACGTCGGTGGCATCTGTATCGGATGCACGATGCCTGGCTTCCCGGACAAGTTCATGCCGTTCATGGACGCTCCGCCCGGCTCCATGGTGTCCGGGGCGGCCAGCAAGGCGTACGGCGGTGTCATCCGCAAGCTCCGAAAGATAACCGAGCGCAAGCTCGACCAGGAACCGAACTGGCGCAAGAACAGCCGTGAGCTGACCACCGGATACAAGAAGGCCTGGTAAGGGGAATCCATGACCACCACACAGGCAAAGCCTTCGGGAACAGGAACCGACAAGACCGGCCTGGTCGAGATGGCCTGGGACCCGATCACCCGGATCGTCGGTAGCCTGGGCATCTACACCAAGATTGACTTTGCTCAGAAGCGCGTGGCCGAGTGTCACTCGACCTCGTCGATCTTCCGCGGCTACTCGATCTTCATGAAGGGCAAGGACCCGCGCGACGCCCACTTCATCACCAGCCGCATCTGCGGCATCTGCGGTGACAACCACGCGACCTGTTCGGTCTACAACCAGAACATGGCCTACGGAGTGGCTCCGCCGCACCTCGGTGAATGGATCATCAACCTCGGCGAGGCCGCCGAGTACATGTTCGACCACAACATCTTCCAGGAGAACCTGGTCGGGGTGGACTACTGCGAGAAGATGATCTCGGAGACCAACCCCGGTGTGCTCGACCTGGCCAACCGCACCGAGTCCCCACACGGCATCGACCACGGGTACAAGACCATCGGTGACATCATGCGGGCGCTCAACCCGTTCACCGGTGACTTCTACCGCGAGGCACTGCAGGTCAGCCGTTACACCCGGGAGATGTTCTGCCTGATGGAGGGTCGCCACGTGCACCCCTCCACGCTCTACCCGGGCG
>JBOHEP010000300.1:0-4358 GCA_050701075.1 Pseudonocardia sp.
GCGCCGGATCGGGTGCGCTGTCCGGCCGCGCCGGATCGGGTGCGCTGTCCGGCCGCGCGGAGCTGCCGCTCGCCCGCTCGACCGCGCCGTTCGCGTCGTCCTCGGGTGCGCCACCGCCGTCGGGCCCGGGATCCTCCGGCGGCCCGATCTGCTCGGCGGCCTCGCGGAGCGCGTCATCCAGGGACTGCTCGTCCATCCCGGGTTCGTCGAACGGGTCGCGGCGGCCGCGATGGGGCAGGGCCAGCCTGGCGGCGACCCGGACATCTTCCTCGGTGACGGCCGCGGTGCCGCGCCAGGCAGCGTGCGCGACCGCGGCCCGGGCGATCACCAGATCGGCGCGCATACCGTCGACGTCGAACGCGGCGCAGACCGCGGCGATCCGGCGCAGCTCGGTGTCAGCGAGGAGCACCGATGGAAACCGGGCCCGGGCTTCGGCGATCCGGCTGGCCGTCAGGGTCTCCGCGGCGGCCCACGACGCGGCGAAAGCGGCCGGTTGGGCGTCAAAGGTCAACCGGCGACGCATCACCTCGACCCGGGTGTCGACGTCGCGGGAGGCGCGCACGTCGACCGTCAGGCCGAACCGGTCGAGCAGCTGCGGGCGCAGCTCCCCCTCCTCCGGGTTCATGGTGCCGACCAGCAGGAACGTGGCGGCGTGGGAGATTGACACCCCGTCGCGCTCCACGTGCGCGCGGCCCATCGCCGCCGCGTCGAGCAACAGGTCGACGAGATGGTCGTGCAACAGGTTGACCTCGTCGACGTAGAGCACGCCGCGGTGCGCCTGCGCGAGCAGCCCCGGCTGGTAGGCGCGGACCCCCTCGGTCAGCGCCCGCTCCAGGTCCAGCGACCCGACGAGCCGGTCCTCGGTGGCCCCGACGGGCAGCTCGACCAGCCGGGCCGGGCGTTCGACCCGCGGGTGCATCTGCGTGACGGCCTCGCCGTCGGTCCCCGCGAAGCCGAACGGCACGACGGGGTGCGGGCCGTCGGGGCACCGGGGGTCGGGCTTGTCGGGGTCACAGCTGAACCGGCAGTCCGGCACCACCGCCGCGACCGGCAGCAACGCGGCGAGCGCTCGCACGGCCGTCGACTTCGCGGTGCCCTTCTCCCCCCGCACCAGCACCCCACCCACACCGGGGTGAACGGCGTTGAGCAGCAGCGCGAGTCGCAGGTCGTCGTGGCCGACGATGGCGGAGAAGGGGTACCTCGGGGTCGTCACGGGTCCGACCCTGCCAGACCGGTGGCAACGAACGGCAGCCCCACCGGCGCGCCGTGATCGATCAGGTGCCGCAGCGCGGCGAGATCGAGGTGCTGTTCGACGAGATCACCGAGCATGTCGAGCTGCGCGTCCCGGACCGCGGCGAATCGCGTGTCCGGGGCCGCCCGGAAACCCGTCCGACCGGCCTGCGCCGCGACCCGGCCCACGAGAGCGCGGCGGAACCCATCGCTTTCCAGCAGCCCGTGCCAGTGGGTGCCGAGCACCGCACCGGCGACCGATCCGTCAGCACCCTCGACCCTGTTGATCAGTGCGGGGTCACCCGAACGCACCACCCGCCCATGATGGATCTCATACCCGCGCACCGGATGGCCGAGCGCGGTGCCCACCGGGTTGCCCAGGTGCTTCTCGACGTCGAACTCCACCTCCAGGTCCACAAGGCCCAACCCCGGTACGTCGGCACCGCCGGGCACCTCGACCCCACGCGGGTCGGCGATCCGGCTCCCGAGCATCTGGTAACCGCCGCAGATCCCGAGCACCGGTCCTCCGGCGCCGGCGTGCGCGGCGATGGCGTCGGCGAGCCCGGTGCGGCGCAGCCACCCCAGGTCGGACACGGTCGCCCGGGAGCCGGGCAGCACGACGAGATCGACATCGGCCAGTCGTGAGGGCTCGGTGACATATCGGACGGCGACGCCCGGCTCACCCGCCAGCGCCTCCGCGTCGGTGGCGTTGGAGATCCGCGGGAACCGCACGACCGCGACGCGCAGCCACTGCGAACCGTGCGCCGGCGCGGGCCGGCCGAGCACGCCGTCGGCCACCGCGGACAGCGAGTCCTCGGCGTCGAGCCAGAGCCCGTCGGCCCAGGGGATCACACCGAACGTCGGACGTCCGGTGAGCACGCGCAGCTGCTCCAGCCCCGGCGTCAGGAGCGAGCGGTCGCCACGGAACTTGTTGATCACGAATCCGGCGATGCGGGCCTGGTCGGCCGGGTCGAGCACGGCGACGGTGCCGAACAGGTGGGCGAGCACGCCGCCCCGGTCGATGTCGCCGACGACGACCACCGGCAGGTCAGCGGCCTGCGCCAGGCCCATGTTGGCGATGTCGGTGGCCCGCAGGTTGATCTCGGCAGGCGAGCCGGCACCCTCGCAGATCACGATGTCGTAGCGCGACCGGAGCTCCGCCAGGGTGGCCGTCACGGTCTCCAGCAGGACCCCGGTGCGCTCCCGGTAGGACCGGGCGCTGACGGTGCCGTCGACGCGACCGAGCACCACGACCTGGGAGCTGCGGTCGGTGCCGGGCTTGAGCAGCACCGGGTTGAACGCGACGCTCGGCGCGAGCCCGCACGCGTGGGCCTGCATCGCCTGCGCGCGCCCGATCTCGCCGCCGTCAGCAGTCACGACCGAGTTGTTGCTCATGTTCTGCGCCTTGAACGGCGCCACCGACACGCCCGCGCGGTGCAGCCACCGGCAGATCCCGGCGACCAGGGCGCTCTTGCCCGCGTCGGAGGTCGTGCCGGCGACGAGCAGTGCGCCACCGATCCGTCGGCTCACCCTCTCACCGCCCGGCGAGCAGCCGCGCCACGGAAGTCCTTCGGGAGTTCGGTCGGGCGAGGGTGGGCATGGATGTGGTGCGGGGTCCGGTGGGTGGACGGTGCCGGGCGCTTGATCGTTGTCGGGGAACCGTCAGCCGTGCCGAGTGCGGTTCCGTGTTCCCATCCGACGATCAAGGCACCACCGGAGCCGCGGTGACCTGCCAAGATCAGCGTGCCGGTGCGGGGAGCCGCATGGGATGCGGCTCTGTGTTCCCGATCACCGATCATGAAGCTGACGGCGTGCTCCGCTGTCACCGAAGGGCACCTCGGCGGTGTGGCGCCACTCGGTGACCAGCGAGAACGAGGCCTCTGTGATCATAGTTCGAAGGTACTTCAAATCTCGGACCTGGACCAGCACGGGCCACGACCCCGTCGACGATCGTCGCGCCGCCTACTGTGGTGCCGTGCGGTTCCTGCTCCGTCCAGGCTGGCTGGCCTTCATCGCCGTGGTGGTCGCCTTCGTGGTGACCTGCTACACCCTGCTCGCCCCCTGGCAGTTCGGTCGAGAGGCCGAACGCGACGCGCAGCGGCAGGCGATCGAGGCGTCGTCCGGGATCGCCCCGGTGCCCCTGGCCGAGCTGGTGCCCGCCGGTGCGGGCGTCGAGCCCGACGTGCAGTGGCGCCAGGTCGAGGTCACCGGCACCTACCTACCCGACGCGGAGGCCCTGGTCCGGCTGCGGGTCGTCGACGGCAGGCCGGCGTTCGAGGTGCTCACGCCGTTCCGAGACGACAGCGGTAGCGTCATCACCGTGAACCGCGGGTCCGTCGCGGCCCCCGACAGCCGGGTGGTGCCGGTTTTCGCCGCGCCTCCCACCGGGCCGGTCACCCTCACCGGCCGGCTGCGCGTCGACCAGGCAGACCCGGAGGAACGCCCCGCGTTCACCGCTCAGGGCCACCGGCAGGTGTACGCCGCCGACTCCCGCACCCTCGCCGCCTCGACCGGCTTGGACCTGGTCGCCGGCCACCTGCAGCTCGCGACGGGTCAGCCCGGCGTGCTCGACCCGATTCCGGTCACGCCCAGCACCGGCGGCGCCCCCTTCACCAACCTCTCCTACGCCTTGCAGTGGCTCACCTTCGGCGCGATCGCCCTGTTCGCGATGGTCTACTTCGTGCGCCTGGAGCTGCTGCAGCGACGGCCGAATGACCGTTCCGAGCTCCGCCGCGCTCTGTCCGGCGACTGACCGGCCGTGACCGGCGAGCGGTCGAGTGATCGTCACGAACGCACGCTGAGCCATCCCCGCGCATGCGTCAGCGTGCGCTCGTGGCGATCGTCGCCGATAGGATGGCCGCTGCGGCGGCGACCAGCCGCGACAGGCGCACCGCCCGCAGCAGGTCGGCCGGCCCGGGTGGGGGACCCGCACCCAGCTCCGGGCGTTCCTCCACGCCGTGGGGGTACATCGTCCGGCCGCCCAGGGTCACACCCAACGCCCCGGCGGCGGCCGCCTCCACGGGGCCGGCGTTGGGGCTCGGGTGCGCCGCCGCGTCTCGCCGCCAGACCGCCAGCGCCGCCGCCGGGGAGCCGCCCACCGCCGGTGCCACCGCGGCGAACAGCAGCGC
>JBOHEP010000301.1:0-1366 GCA_050701075.1 Pseudonocardia sp.
TCTTTGATTCAGACGAGGTCGAACTGTTCGGTGTGGATGCGGGGGTGGGGGATGTGGAGTGTGTCGAGGACGGTGAGGACGTCGTCGATGAGGGTGGGTGGTCCGCAGAGGAAGTAGTCGAGTTGGTTGCGGCGGAAGGTGCCGGGGAGCAGTGTGGTGAGGAGTTGTTCGTCGATGGTGCCGGTGGCGCCGGTCCAGTTCGGGGGTGGTTGGCGGACGAGTTCGATGATGGTGAGGTCGAGGTGTTGGGTGAGGTGGTCGAGTTCGGTGCGAAAGAGCAGTTCCTCGACGGTGCGGGCGACCATGATCAGTCGGTGGGGGCGTTGGTCTCCGCGGTGGGCCAGGGTTCGCAGCATGCTCATCATCGGGGTGATGCCGACTCCGCCGGCGATCATGACCAGGCCGGTGGAGGGGGTGAGGTCGACGCTGAAGGCGCCGTGGGGGCCGTCGACCCAGATCGGGCTGCCTGGGCGTAGCTGGCGCAGGGTGTGGGTGAAGTCGCCGCGGTGGCGGATGGTGAATTCCGTCCCGGCGCCGCAGTAGGCGCTCGACGCGATGGTGAAGGGGTGTTCCTGGGCTCGGATGGAGGGGTTGAGGCGTAGCCAGGCGAACTGGCCCGGTGCGAAGGCCAGGGTTTTGCGGCCCAGTCCGTGGCGGTCGCGGCGGGGTTGCAGGACCAGGGTGCTGACGGTGTCGGTCTCGGGGCGGACCTCGCGGACGACGAATTCGCTGTGGGCGCCAAAGACCGGTCGCCACATCCACCGGTAGCCCAGTACCCCGATCACCCCGACCACCAGTACTCCCAGCCAGGCCCGCATCGCGGCGTCGCGGATCAGGTGGTCTAGCCACCAGACGTGGGCTGCGCTGAGTACCAGCACTGAGGCGGCCAGCGCCAGATGCACCCAACGCCACACCTCATAGCGATGCCGCAACCGCCGCCGGGCCACCGCCAAACCGATCAATCCACCCAAGGCCACGGTGGCACCCAGCCCCGATCGGGCACTGTTGGGCGCGTTGACGACGTCGAACAGGGCGGTGTTGGCCGGGTTGGCCGCCACCACCAACACGATGTGCACCAACACCAGCACCGCGACGACCAACCCGGCGAAGCGGTGCATCCCCAGCACCCCGTCGATACCGAAGGTGCGGGTCAGCGACCGCAACCGCGACGGCAACACCACCGCGCAGACCAACATCGACGTCGCCAGCAGGCCCATCCCCACCGACAACTCCGACAGCAACGACGAACCACCCCCGGTGCGCAGACCCAGCAACACCGGCGCCAACAGCACAGCCACAAAGGCCACCGCCCACAGCGTTCGCTCCAGCTGCCGTCGCATGCCGCGAACCGTAGGGAGAAGCAGGC
>JBOHEP010000302.1:0-8010 GCA_050701075.1 Pseudonocardia sp.
GGTAGGACAGCTGGGCCAGCTCGACCTGCGCCTTGCCGTCGCGGGAGCGCGCGTGCTGGGCGAAGATGTCGAGGATCAGCGCGGTGCGGTCGATCACCTTGACCTTGAGCTTGTCCTCCAGCTGGCGTAGCTGGCCGGGCGAGAGCTCGCCGTCGCAGATCACGGTGTCGGCACCGGCGGCCTGCACGGCGTCGCGCAGCTCGACGACCTTGCCCGAGCCGATGAAGGTGGCGGGGTCGGGGCGGCTGCGCCGCTGCATCAGACCGTCGAGCACCTGGGAGCCCGCGGTCTGGGCGAGCCGGGACAGCTCGGTCATCGATGCCCGGGCCTGCTCGGGGCTGCCCTCGGTCCACACGCCGACGAGCACCACGCGCTCCAGCCGCAGCCGGCGGTACTCGACCTCGGTGACATCGGTGAGCTCGGTGGACAGTCCCACGATCCGGCGGAGGGAGGAGCGTTCCTCCAGATCCAGATCGCCTGTGGACAGCACGGTGGGCAGAGTAGGAGTGGTCGCGTCAACGCGAGCGGGGGATTCAGTCATCGTGGTAGCCATACTCCCAGACGAACGCCCTGCACGTCCTGGTGATTCCGGGTCACAGCTGATTCCGGGACCCAGCGATCTCATGCACAGAAGTCTCCATGCCGCAGATCCTGCACCCCCACCCCGACATTTCCCCACGCTCAGCGTTACGCCTCCTGGGTGAACCCCGCCCACCAGGACCGGGACAGCGCGCCGTGAGCGACGAGCACAGCAGGCCCGTGCAGCGTTGTGGTGGCCTCATCGACGGTGACCCGCAGCCGTCCGCCGGGCGTGCGCACCCCCACGGTGCCGGTGGGCGACCCGGCCTCACGCAGCGCCGCCACCACGGCCGCAACGGTGCCGGTGCCGCAGGAGCGGGTCTCCCCCACGCCGCGCTCGTGGACCCGCATCGCCACCTCATCCGCGTCGATCGGCGAGACGAACTCGACGTTCACCCCGTGCGGGAACAGCGCCGGGTCGTGGCCGGGGGGTACCGCGAGGTCCAGGCCGTCCAGCGGCACGGCGGTGACGCACGCGAGGTGCGGATTGCCGAGGTCGACCGCGACCCCGGGGAACGCGTGGCCGTCGACGCTGGCGGTGCTCGGTTCGCCGACGGTTGCCGCCCCCATGTCGACGGCCACCTCGCCGTGCGCGCCGTCGCCGTCGGCGAACCGCACCCGCCGGATCCCGCCCTGGGTGCCCAGGAGCAACTCGCCGTCCGGGCCCGCGGGCAGCCACCCGGCATGGGCGAGGTACCGCGCGAAGACCCGCACCCCGTTGCCACACATCTCCGCGACGCTGCCGTCGGCGTTGCGGTAGTCCATGAACCACTCGACGCCGGGCACCGGTTCGGGTGGACCGGGCTCCGCCCCGGACCGGTGCAGCGCCGACCACCGAACGACCCGCAGGACCCCGTCAGCGCCCAGGCCACGGCGACGGTCACAGAGCGCCGACACCCGGGCCGGGGTGAGATCCAGCGCCCCGTGCGGGTCGGGGAGCAGCACGAAGTCGTTCTCGGTCCCGTGGCCCTTGACGAACTGCACGTCGACCTGCACGTCACCGAGCCTACGGTGGCCCGACCCCGCGGTCGCGCAGCGCCGTCCAGGCGTGTTCGACCAGGTCGGACCCGCCGTCCAGCCAGTGCACGCGGCGGTCGCGACGGAACCAGGAGCGCTGGCGGCGAACGAACCGTCGGGTGGCGCGCACGGTCTCGACAGCAGCGGCGGCGAGGTCACCCGGTCCGTCGAGCGCGGCAAGCACCTGCTGGTACCCCAATGCCCGCGACGCCGTGCGACCCTCCCGCAACCCGCGGGCGGCGAGTGCCCGGGTCTCGGCGACGAGCCCGGCCGCGAACATCCGGGCCACCCGCCGGGCCACCCGCTCGTCCAGCTCGGCCACCGGCCGGTCAACGCCGAGCAACACCGCGCCGTAGCGCGGCACTCCATCGGTGGCCAGCCGGGCCGGGAACGGCCGCCCGGTCAACGCCACGACCTCCAGCGCGCGCACGATCCGGCGGCCGTTGCTCGGCAGCACCACCGCGGCCGCGGCGGGGTCGACGGCGGCCAACCGGGTGTGTAATACCGCCGACCCCAGCTCGGCGAGCTCGGCCTCCAGTGCGTTGCGCAGCGCCGGGTCGGTGCCGGGGAACTCCAGCTCGTCGACGACGGCCTGCACGTAGAGTCCCGACCCACCCACCAGCACCGGCGTACGTCCGCCGGCCCGCAGATCCTCGACGACCTCCCGGGCCACCCGCTGATAGGCAGCGACCGACCCCGCCTCGGTGACGTCGAGCACGTCGAACAGGTGGTGCCGGATGCCCGCGCGCCGGCGGGCACTCGGCTTGGCGGTGCCGATGTCCAGACCCCGGTAGAGCGCCATCGCGTCCGCGTTGACGACCTCGCCGTCCAACGCCGCGGCGAGCGCCAGGCCCAGGTCGGACTTGCCGGTGGCGGTCGGACCCACGACCGCGATCAGAGGTGGTGGCATGAGGCGGGCGTCCAGACCGCGACGTGATATGCCACGCCGAACGGAGCGTCGGAATGCAACAGCTCACCACGCCAGGCGCTGCCGGTGGTGGCGCCGGCAAGGACCTGCCACGGCGCCCGACCGACCGCGAGCAACTCGGCCGCCAAGCCCGCATCCAGGGCACCCAGCCCCGCCGGGTCGGCGTCGGCGAGCGCGGCGGCGACCGCGGCGTCGAACGGGCCGGCCCGGGCATCCAGGTGCCCGGGCGCCTTCTCGGTGTGGGTGGCGGCGCCGTCACCGAGCACGAGCAGCCCGACCGGCTCCGGCGTAGCCGCACACCGGGCGGCCACCTCGGCGCCCAACCGGGCGCAGGCAGCGGGCGTGGCATCGGGGGCCACCAGCTCCCCGCGCACCCGCACCGCCGCTCCGGTCGCGCCGGCCGCCCACCCGGCGATCAGCAGGGGCAGCGGGAACAGCGGGTCCGCGGGGGTCGTGCCGTTTCGGTTGATCGTGTCGAGACCGACGACGAGATCGACCCCGAAGCCGACGAAGCTGCCCCGGGCTCCCGGCCCGACGGTCAGCCGCCCACCGGGATCAGCACCCACCGCGATCCACTGCGACGCGGCATCCGCCAGCCGGGACGCCGCGGTCATGCACGCCGAGCGCAGCGCGGCAGTCTCGGTCGCGGCGCCGGTCGCCAGCTCGGGCACCAGCAACGGCGGCTGGGGCAACACCGCGACCATCGTCAACACCACGGGAGGGTAGCCGCCGCGGCCGGGCGGGGAGATCGCGCCGGTGCTGATCCTCGGCCCACCATCGGCGTTCGGCGCTGATCAGCCGGGCCGGTACGAGCGCCCTTCGGTGCTGATCCTCGGGGCCCGCCGGCGGCCCTTCGGTGACGCGGCTCGCCGATCCGGACCGCCCGATGGCTGCAGCGGAGTTCCGGTCCGGTCGCCGAGCTGTTTGAATCGCCGGAGGGCCACCGATCACGAGGATCGGCGTCGGCCCCCTGTGCACGGCTCCGCCTCCGGGCGGAGCGCCCGCCGTCACGGTGGGCTCGACTGAGGAGGACCACCGTGTCGGAGCAACCCACCGACCAGCTGACCGGGTCTGCGGACCTGAGCGCGGACAGTGCTCACCAGGCGCCGGTCCCGACTGCGTCGGCACCGGAGGAGACCACCGCAGCCGAGCACCGATCCGGCGGTCCGGCGGAGACCGTCCCATCCGAGCACCGATCCGATGGTCCGACAGAGACCGTCCCATCCGAGCACCGATCCGATGGTCCGACAGGCACCGGAGGAGCGGGCGACGCAACCGTCGAGCCGGGTCGGACCGAGGAGGCCGACGCCACCGGCGTACGCACGGATGGCATCCCCCGGCCGCCACGCCCCCGCCCGCCACGCCCCCGCCCCGGGCCGCGCCGGCACCGCGAACCGTCGCGCAGCGCCGTACCCGCGCCCCTCGCGCAGCCCTCGCCGGTGGCGGCGGCGAGGGCGGCTCCGACCCGGTGGGGTCGCGTCGACGACGAGGGCACCATCTATCTGCGCACCGCAGACGGCGAGCGCGCCGTCGGGTCCTGGCAGGCCGGCGCCCCCGAGGAAGGGCTCGCGCACTTCGCGCGCCGGTTCGACGACCTACTCACCGAGGTCGAACTGCTCGCCGCCCGGCTCGCGGCGGGCGGGGGCGACCCGAAGCAGACTCTCACCGCCGCCCGGGCCCACCGGGACGGCTTGGCCGAGGCCACCGTCGTCGGCGACGTCGCCGGCCTTCGGGCGCGGCTGGACGATCTCGTCGCACAGGCCGAGAAGGCCGTCGCCGCGGCGCGCTCGGCTCGGGACGCGGAGCGCGCCGCTGCCGTCGCCCACAAGGAGGCGCTCGCCGCGGAGGCCGAGTCCCTGGCCACCGAGGCCACCCAGTGGAAGCAGGCAGGGGACCGGTTCAAGGAGATCCTCGACGAGTGGCGCACGATCCGCGGCATCGAGCGCAAGGCCGACGAGCTGCTGTGGAAGCGCTTCGCGAAGGCCCGTGAGGCGTTCAACCGCCGCCGCGGCTCGCACTTCGCCGACCTCGACCGGCAGCGGGCGAGCGCGAGATCCCGCAAGGAGGAGCTGGCCACCGAGGCGGAGAAACTGGCCGACTCCGACGACTGGGGCCCCGCAGCGGCCCGCTTCCGCGACCTGATGACAGAGTGGAAGGCGGCCGGTCGCGCCCAGAAGGACTCCGATGACGCGCTCTGGCAGCGCTTCCGTACCGCGCAGGACGCGTTCTTCGCCCGTCGCGCAGCGATCTTCGCCGACCGCGACGCCGAGTTCGTCGCCAACGCCGAGGCGAAGAAGGCGCTGCTCGTCGAGGCCGAGAAGATCAGTGCGGCCGATCCGGGCTCCGCACGCGCGGCGCTGCGGAACATCCAGGAGCGGTGGGAGGCGATCGGCAAGGTCCCGCGCGACGACATCCGCCCGCTCGAGGCTCGGATGCGCGCGATCGAGGAGAAGGTGCGCGAGGCGGCCGACCGGCAGTGGCGGCGCACCGACCCGGAGGCCGAGGCGCGGGTGGCACAGTTCCGCGAACGGGTGGCCCAGTACGAGGCCCAGGCCGAGAAGGCCAAAGCTGCCGGTGACGCCCACCGCGCCGCGCAGGCCGAAAGCCAGGCGGAGCAATGGCGGGACTGGCTGGCCACCGCCGAGGCGGCCGTCCATCCCCGGTGATCCGGTCGCCTCTGCACTGTTCGAAGATCACTGTCTTGGCGCGAAGTCGGCCGGATCCTGTCGGGAAACGCACCCGGTCGGTGATCATGGCGGCGACTTTCCACAATCCGCCACGCCGGCGGCGTTCGATGGTCATCCTGCGACAATGGCAGCCAACGCCGGGGTCCTGGTACTGCTCTCCCGCCAGGACGGATTGATCACCTCAGCCCAGGCCATCCAGCACGGGATGTCGGAGGGCACTCCCCGACGGCGCGTGCGCAACGACGGATGGGAGCGGGTAGCCCCGCGAGTGTTCCTGGCCGGCGGCCATCTGCTGACCGACCGTGCGCGGATCCGCGCGGCGGGACTCTGGGCCGGGGAACGAGGGGTGATCTCCGCAGCCGCGGCGGCATGGTGGCACGGCATGACGCCAAAAGCCCCCGTCGAGATCGAGGTGACCGTGCCTCGACGTTCAGGGTTGCGGGCGTACCCGGGGACCCCGCGTCCGGCACCGCGGTCTGACCGTCGCCGACCTACTGGGCACCGACGGCATGTGGCTCACCGACAAACCGCTCACCGCCCTCGAAACGGCAATCGCGATACCGCAGGGCTCGGTCTTCCTGGACCGGACGCTTCAGAAACACGTCCGGTTCGAGCGGGCGTACCTGGCGTACTGCCGGAACCTGGGTATGAAGGGCAGCGCACAGATGGCCGTGTTGCTGACGGCCGCGGCGGATCGCGCGGACTCGGCCGCAGAGAGGATACTCATCGCATTGCTACGGGAGGCCGGGCTGACAGGCTGGGAGCACGGACATCCGTTCGGCCGATGGACGGTCGACTTCGCCTTTCCGGCCACGATGGTGGCCATCGAGGTGGACGGCTGGGCGTGGCACCTGGACGTCGACCGGTTCCGCGCCGACCGGCACAAGGGCAACGCGCTGGTCCGGGCGCGATGGGACCTGCTCCGGTTCACATGGCACGACCTGATCAACCGACCCGCCTACGTCATCGGCGAGATCCGCGCCGCCCTGGCAGCGGCCGTCCGGGCATCATGATCGTCGGCTGGGTGCGTTCTCCGGCCAGATCCGGCTGGAGAACGCACCCGAATAGTGATCATGGACGCTCCGGCGACCATCACCTGGGCTGGCGCCCATCCAGCCACTCGGCCCCCAGCCCCCGGTGCCCCAGCCCCCGTGCCCCAGCCCCCCCGCGCCCCAGCCCCCCGCGCCCCAGCCCCTCGCGCCCCAGCCCCTCGCGCCCCAGCCCCTCGTGCCCCAGCCACCCGCTCAGCGGCGCAGCGCGATCCGCACCCACGCCACCGCCAGCCCCAGCACCGCGAGCACAGCCAGGATCAACCCGAACCCCGGTCCCGTGCCGCCGTCGGGCACTCCGATCTGCCGCGACCAGATCGCCCATACCCCATCGACGACGGAGAACCCGCATCCCGCGGCCGCCACCCAGGCCGCCCCCCACCAGCGTGTCGCGAGCGCGAGCGCGGAACCGAAGACACCGAACCCGACGGCGGTGAACGCGAACAGGCGCGGGAGCAGGCCGAACGACTCGATACCCGCCAGCACTTCCCAACCCTGCGCCGACCCGGTCCAGGGCAGCATCAGCGAGACGAGCAGCACCAGTACCCCGACCGACACCCCGATCGCCGTGGCTCCAGGATCGATGTGGCGTTCGACGTGCCGCTCCACCCCGGTCATGTCGGCCTCGTACGGCGCCAGCTCCTCGGGCACCCGCGGCTCGGTCATTCCGGCTCCCCAGATGCGGCAGCGGTGACCGGCGCACCGAACCCCGGCAACCCCAGTCCGGTGCGCGGGCGGGCGGGCGGGCCACTCTGAGCCTCGGCTTCGTGCGCGTCGCCCGCGCGGGTGCGACGGTGCGCGAGCACGGGCCCGTCGGCGACGAGGTGGTGCGGCGCGCCGTAGCCGATCACGACCTGGACGACGTCACCCGGGCGGATCGGCAGCTCCCCCGGCGCGAAGTGCACCAGCCGCCCGTCGCGCGCCCGGCCGCTCATCCGGTGGGTCGCCGCGTCCTTGCGACCCTCACCGGAGGCCACCAGCACCTCGACGGTACGGCCCTCCAACGCCCGGTTGGACGACCAGGAGATCTCCTCCTGCAGGGTGACGAGCCGTTCATAGCGCTCCTGCACGACCGGCTTCGGCACCTGATCGGGCAAGGTCGCCGCCGGTGTGCCCGGCCGCGGCGAGTACTGGAAGGTGAAGGCCTGGGCGAACCGCGCCTGCGCCACGACGTCGAGCGTGGCGTCGAAGTCCGCGTCCGTCTCCCCGGGGAACCCGACGATGATGTCGGTGGAGATCGCGGCGTCCGGGATACAGGCCCGCACCTCGTCGAGGATCGCGAGGTACCGGGCCGAGCGGTAGGACCGGCGCATCGCGCGAAGCACCGCATCCGACCCGGACTGCAACGGCATGTGCAGCTGCGGGCACACGTTCGCCGTCTGCGCCATCGCCGCGATCACGTCGGGGGTGAAGTCACGCGGGTGCGGCGAGGTGAACCGGACCCGCTCCAGGCCGGGCACCGAACCACACGCCCGCAGCAGCTTCGCGAACGCCCCGCGGTCACCGAACTCCACCCCGTAGGAGTTGACGTTCTGTCCGAGCAACGTCACCTCGAGCACGCCCTCGGCGGCGAGTGCGGACACCTCGGCGAGCACATCACCGGGCCTGCGGTCGCGCTCGGTGCCCCGCAGCGACGGGACGATGCAGAAGGTGCAGGTGTTGTTGCACCCCACGGAGATCGACACCCAGCCGGCGTAGGCCGACTCGCGCCGGGCCGGGAGCGTCGAGGGGAACACCTCGAGCGACTCGA
>JBOHEP010000303.1:0-13616 GCA_050701075.1 Pseudonocardia sp.
GCTGTACTGGGACGCCGCCGATGCCTGGTACGACGAGGACGAGCAGGTGTTCGCCCACCTCACCGACCCCTACACCCGCGTGGACATCCGGCCGACGAGCCGGCACGTGCAGGTGCTCGCCGGTGACATGGTCGTGGCCGAGTCGAGGCGGCCGACCGTGCTGAACGAGACCGGGCTCCCCGCCCGCTGGTACCTCTCCCCCGGCGACGTACGCGTGGCGCTGGAGCCCAGCGCCACGTCGATGCGCTGCCCGTACAAGGGCCGGTCGAGTTATCGGACCGCGCGGATGCCCGACGGCCGCGAGCTCGTCGACGCGGCGTGGAACTACCCGGACCCCCTGCCGGAGGCGTCCCGGATCACCGGGCTGCTCAGCTTCCTGCACGACGAGGTCACGGTTCTCGTCGACGGCGAGGCGGCGGGCTGAGCGACCCAACCGGAACGCAACGTCCTCGGAGCGCGGATCCACGCGCACCGCCTCGGCGCGGATCAAGCGCATCACCGCGTGCTGTCGAGGCGATCCGCGCCAAACCTGCGCCACCACGCCGGCCGGCACGAAGCGCTTCGCCGGTGGCGATGAAGCAGGTCGGCGAGGGCGAGCATCCGGGTGTCGCGGCGCTCGAGTGCGATGAGCGCGCCGGCATCCAGCACCACGATCCTCACGCGGGCTCGCTGTCCGGAGGATCGAGCACCGAACGGGCCCATCATTCGCCATCAGTACTCCTGCGCGTTCAGTCGTCGTCGACGAGCAGGGCCTCCAGGGCCGGGAGCGCGGCACTCAGCGTCGCCCGTTGATCGGCGTCGAGGCGGGCGAGCCGGCGGGCCACCAGTGCCGTGCGATGGCTGCGTACCTCGGCCAGCCGCGCCGCGCCCTCGTCGGACAGCGTGATGAGCACCCCACGCGCGTCCTGGGGATCGGGCGTGCGTACCACGAACCCGTGTTCGTCGAGTGCGGTGAGCACCCGGCTCATCGTGGGCGCGGTGACGGCCTCGCGGCGCGCGAGCTCGGAGAGCCGCAGCGGCCCGTGCTGCTCGACGGTGACCAGGGCGGACAGTTGCAGCGGTGGGACGGACTCGCGCCCGTCGATCCGGATCCGGCGGTGCAGCCGCCCGACGGCCAACCGCAGCCGGGCGGCGAGCTCGCCCTGTTGCACGTCGTCCGCCTCGACGCACGGTTGGCCGACGCTGCGCGGGGTGGTGATGAGCGCGGTGGTCTTGGCGGCGTCGCGCGGGGCGGCGGTCATCGGCACATGGTGCCAGTTGCTCCTGCTCAGACCTTCCGCAGGCGGATCCCGGTCACGCTGTGGTTCGGGCCCTTGCGCAGCACCAGGCTGGCGCGCCCGCGGGTGGGCCGGATGTTGCGCTCCAGGTTGGGCCCGTTGATCTCCGCCCAGATGCCCTCCGCGCATTGCACCGCAGCTGCCTCGTCGAGGGCGGCGTAACGGCGGAAGTAGGACTCCGGGTTGCGAAAGGCGGTCTCCCGCAGTCGCCGGAAACGCTCGACGTACCAGCGGCGGATGTCGTCGGTGGCGGCGTCGACGTAGACGGAGAAGTCGATGAAGTCGCTGACCGCCAGGGCGATGCCGCCCGGCGGCGCCGGCTGGAGCACGTTGAGGCCTTCGAGCAGCAGGATGTCGGGCCTGCGTATCACCACCGGATCGCCGGGCACGATGTCGTAGGTCAGGTGCGAGTACACCGGGGTGACGGCCTCGGACTTCCCGGCCTTCACCTCGGTGAGGAACCGGAGCAACGCGCGCCGATCGTAGGACTCCGGAAAGCCCGTGCGGCTCATCAGCCCGCGCCGTTCCAGCTCGGCGTTGGGCAGCAGGAACCCGTCGGTGGTGACGAGCTCCACCCGGGGGTGCTGGGGCCGGCGCGCCAGCAGCAGCCGCAGCAGTCGAGCGGTGGTCGACTTGCCCACCGACACCGACCCGGCCACTCCGATGACGAACGGGGTCCGCAGCGGGTTCGCGCCCAGGAAGGTGCGATAGGCGCGGTAGAGCCGGCCCCCCTCCTGCACATGCAGGGTGAGCAGGCGCGACAGCGGCAGGTACACCTCGCGGACCTCGTCGAGGCTGACCTCGTCGCCGAGGCTGCGCACCCGGGCGAGCTCGTCGGCGGTGAGCGGCAGCGGGGTGTTCTCCCCGAGCTTGGCCCAGGAGGCCCGGTCGAAGTCGACGAACGGCGACCACGCGTCGTGAACCGCACCGATACAGGCCGTCATGTTCGGTGAACCTAGATGCCCGGACGCCTTCCCACCGTACGGGGTTTCGAACGAACGGCACTCCGGTCCTGAGCGCTCGGTATCGTCGCGGGCGTGCCGACCCCGATCGAACTCGACGAGTCGGTGTGGCGCGCGCGGGTGGCGGCGCACCGGGAACGGGTGCGGCGCTGGACCGGGCCGCACCGCGAGCGGCGCCGGCGTCGAGAGGCACATCCCGTCCTGGACTTCCTGTTCACCTACTACTCGTGGCGCCCCGCGCAGCTCGAGCAGTGGCATCCCGGTCCGGGGGTGCTGCTGGGCGACGCCGACGCGTATCTCGCGACGCCCGGATACGTTCGCGACGGGGCCGCGGTGCGGCTCGACGGCGCCACCCTGCCCGACCGCCACCGCTCGACGGCGGCATTCGTCGCGGCGCTGCTCACCTCGACGTCGGCGCGCCCGCCACAGCTGGGGTGCTTCGGGATGCACGAATGGGCGATGGTCTACCGGACGTCGGCACCCCGCCATGGTGAGGTGCCGCTGCGGCTCGGCGCGGCCGGTACGGACGCCGTGGTCGAGTCGCTGCCCCTGCACTGCACCCATCACGACGCCTATCGCTTCTTCACCTCCGCCGCGCGCCCGCTCAACGCGATCACGCCGGCGCGGGCCGACCAGGTCGCCGACGAGCAGTCGGGTTGCCTGCACGCCACCATGGACCTCTACAAATGGGCCTACAAGCTCGCCCCCGCCACACCCTCGGAGCTGGTGGCCGACTGCTTCGCCCTCGCCGTCGAGGTACGCGAGCTGGACATGCGGGCGAGCCCGTACGACCTGACCGCGCTCGGGTACGAGCCGGTGCGGGTCGAGACGGCTGCCGGTCGCGCGGAGTACGCGCGGGCACAGGCCGGGTTCGCCGCGCGGGCCGCTCCGCTGCGCACCAGGATCGGCGAGATCTGCGCCGCGCTCATCGAGCCCGATGTATCAGGAGCGCACACGGCTGCTCCTCTCTGATGACGGGCGCGGTGCATGGGGGGAGTAGGGCGTACCGCGCCCGTCGCGCATGTCAGGTGTAGGCCGCCACCGGCGGGCAGGAGCACACGAGGTTGCGGTCACCGTGCGCGCCGTCGACGCGCCGGACCGGCGGCCACACCTTGCGGCCGTGCACGCCCGTTGTGACGCCGGTCGGGTACGCGGCGAGCTCGCGCGAGTACGGGTGGTCCCACTTGTCCATCAGACACGCCGCGGTGTGCGGTGCGCCGCGCAGGGGGTTGTCCTCGACGGGCCACTCCCCCGCGGCCACCCGGTCGATCTCCGAGCGGATCCCGATCATCGCGTCGACGAAGCGGTCGACCTCTCTGAGGTCCTCGCTCTCGGTCGGCTCGACCATCAGCGTGCCGGCCACCGGGAACGACATGGTCGGGGCGTGCAGCCCGTAGTCGGCGAGCCGCTTGGCCACGTCGTCGACGGTCACGCCGGTCTCGCGGGTGATGCCCCGGAGATCCAGGACGCATTCGTGAGCCACGAGACCGCCCTGTCCCGCGTACAGCACCGGGTAGTGCTCCCCGAGCCGCCGCGCCACGTAGTTCGCCGCGGCGACCGCGGTGAGGGTGGCCCGGCGCAACCCGTCCAGGCCCATCAGCCGCAGGTAGGCCCACGAGATCGGCAACACACCGGGGCTGCCGTGCGGGGCCGAGGACACCGCGCCGACGGTGCCGCGACCGGGCAGGAACGGCGCGAGATGTTCAGCGACCGCCACGGGCCCGACCCCGGGGCCACCACCGCCGTGCGGGATGCAGAAGGTCTTGTGCAGGTTGAGATGGCTGACGTCGCCGCCGAACGCGCCGGGCCGTGCCAGCCCGACCAGCGCGTTGAGGTTCGCGCCGTCGACGTAGACCTGCCCGCCCGCCGCGTGCACGGCGTCGCACACCTCGCCGACCCCTGCTTCGTACACCCCGAGCGTGGACGGATAGGTGATCATCAACGTGGCCAGCGCGTCGCGGTGTTCGTCGATCTTTGCGCGCAGGTCGGCCAGGTCCACATCGCCGGACGCGGCGGTGGCCACGACCACGACCCGCATCCCGGCCATCACCGCGGACGCCGCGTTGGTGCCGTGCGCACTCGCCGGGATGAGGCACACCTCGCGACGGGTTTGCCCACGGGAGCGGTGGTAGGCGGCGATGGCGAGCAACCCGGACAGCTCACCCTGGCTCCCGGCGTTGGGCTGCAACGAGACCGCCGCATAGCCGGTGAGCTCGGCGAGCCAGCGTTCGAGGTCGGCGATCAGCGCGAGCGTGCCCGCGGCGTCGGACGCCGGCGCGAACGGGTGCAGGTCGGCGAACGCGGGCCAGGTGATCGGCTCCATCTCCACGGCGGCGTTGAGCTTCATCGTGCAAGACCCGAGCGGAATCATCGTGCGGTCCAGCGCGAGGTCGGCGTCGGCGAGGCGGCGCAGCCAGCGCATCAGCGAGGTCTCGGACCGGTGCTCGTGGAACACGGGGTGGGTCAGGTAGTCCGAGGTCCGCAGCAGCTCGACCGGCAGGGCGTCGGGGGTTTCGGCGTCGAGCTCGGCGACGTCGCCGGAGATCCCGAACGCGGCCCACACCGCCTGCACGTGCGCGGCGGTGGTCAGCTCCGAGCACGCGATCCCAACCGTGTCGGCGTCCACCCTGCGCACCGAGATCCCGGCGGCGTGCGCCGCGCGGATCACGGCGTCGGCTCGGCCCGGAACTCGCGTCAGGACCGTGTCGAAGAACTGCCCGTGCCCCACTTCGACGTCCCCGGCTCGCAACCCCGCGGCCAGCACCGCGGCCATCCGGTGGGTGCGCCGGGCGATGCGGCGCAGCCCGTCGGGGCCGTGGTGGACCGCGTAGCAGGCGGCGACGACGGCGAGCAGCACCTGCGCGGTGCAGATGTTGCTGGTGGCCTTCTCGCGACGGATGTGCTGTTCACGGGTCTGTAGCGCCAGCCGCAGCGCGGGGTTGCCGTCGACGTCGCGGGAGAGCCCGACGAGCCGGCCGGGGAGCTGACGGGCGAGCTTGTGTTGCACGGACAGGTAACCGGCGTGCGGACCGCCGAAGCCAAGCGGCACCCCGAAGCGCTGCGTGGTGCCGACCACCGCGTCGGCGCCAAGCTCACCGGGCGGGGTCAGCAGGGTCAGCGCGAGCAGGTCGGCGGCGACCGCGACGAGGACATCGCGCTCGTGCGCCGCGGTGATCAACGCCGAGAGGTCGCGGACGACGCCGGATGCGCCAGGGTAGGCGAGCAGCACGCCGAACATGTCACCGTCGGGGAGCCCCCCGTCCAGCCTGTCCACCACCAGCTCGATGCCCAGCGGCTCGGCCCGGGTCCGCAGCACCTCGATCGTCTGCGGCAGCGTGTCTGCGTCCACCATGAAACGGTTCGACGTTGATCTCGCGGTGATTCCCTCTCGCCGGGGGGCGGTGATTCCCTCTCGCCGGGGGGCGGTGACTCCCTCTCGCCGGGGGGCTGTGACTCCCTCTCGCCGGGGGGCGTGCCGGCGCAGCAGTGTCATCGCCTCGGCCGCCGCGGTGGCCTCGTCCAGCAGCGACGCCCCGGCCACCGGGAGCCCGGTCAGGTCCGCGACCACCGTCTGGAAGGTCAGCAGCGCCTCGAGCCGACCTTGGCTGATCTCGGGCTGGTACGGGGTGTAGGCGGTATACCAGGCCGGGTTCTCCAGCACGTTGCGACGGATCACCGCCGGGGTGACCGTGCCCGAGTAACCCAGTCCGATCATCGGGACGGTCGGGGTGTTGCGGGCGGCCAGCGAGCGCAGCTCGGCGAGCACCTCGGGCTCCGACGCGGGAGGCAGCAGCGTGCAGGGCACCGGCTCGCAGTCCCGGATGCTGGCGGGAAGCGCGCGATCGGCCAGCTCCTCCAGCGATCCGACCCCGATCGCCGCCAGCATCGTCGCCAGCTCGAACTCACACGGACCGATGTGGCGATCGGCGAACGGAACGCCACGCTCCAGCTCGGCCAGTGACATCTGGACCGGTGAGTGTGGGGTGGTCGGGGGTGGGGTGCTCACGGCGGGCCTCCGGGCGTCGGGCAGATCGGACTGCCCTCCCCCTCTGTCCCCGCCCGGCGACCGAGCACCTGAGAGATTCACCCCGCTCGCAGGGCTTTCCCCGTCGGTGGACGGCGGGTAGGTCCCGCCGTCGCTTTCCAGAGGCGTCTCACCTACGCGGTCCGGGATGCCTGAGAGGTTCCGGGGAGGAGTTGCTCCTTCGGCGCCCGACGCACGGCCGGATCTCTCCCGCGCGGGGTCGGCGACTACCGGGCCCACCCTACAGCCCGCTCCCGCCCCCGCGGTGCAACCAACGGCGCTCGCGTAGGACAGGTATCAACCAACGATCACGACGCTGGTGAGGTGATCCGGCCCGATGAACTGATGTGGTGCCTGTACTAACTGATCGCGCGTCGGGTCCTGCGTCGGGACAGCTCGTCCTCGGGGGTCTCGTCGATGCTACCGCCGTCGGCCCGCTCTGTGGGGAAGTCCTTGATCACACCGCTGATCTCGCGCATCGCGCCGCTGACCGCGATCCCGAAGACACCCTGACCGCCTTGGAGGAGGTCGACGACCTCCTCCGGTGAGCTGCACTCGTAGACCGTGGTGCCATCACTGAACAGGGTGATCCCCGCGAGGTCGCGAATGCCGCGCCGGCGAAGATGCTCGACCGCGACACGGATGTTCTGCAACGAGACACCTGCGTCGAGCAGCCGCTTGACGACCTTGAGGACGAGCATGTCCTTGAACGAGTACAGCCGTTGGCTGCCCGACCCAGCCGCGCCACGAATCGACGGCACCACGAGTCCGGTGCGGGCCCAATAGTCGAGCTGCCGATAGGTGATCCCGACGACCTGACAGGCGGTGGGCCCACGAAAGCCGACGAGCTGGTCGGGCAACCCGTCGAGCCCGGATCCGACGAGCGGATCGGGGAACAGCTCACCCTGCTCACCCTGCTCGGGCAGCCGGAGGCTCTCAGCCCGCGGGCTTTCAGATCGGGGGTTCTTGGACCGGGGGTTCTGAGCTACAGCGGGCGGAGGCTTGTCCACTGCTCTCCCTCCCGCCGACCCACCGGCTCTAGCGGTGCATACCCGCTGACCGGGGCGACCAACCATTCAATTCTGACGGTAGGTGGGCATGCGGTGCTGGTCAATACGCCGCGCCGCGCCGTGGCCACCAAGTCGGGTGCCGGTAGCCGACGACACCGAAAGGATCAGGGCTGCGCACCCCGGAAGTCCTCCGGAGAGATCGAGTCGAGGAACTCGCGGAACTTCTCGACCTCGTCCTCCTGCTCGTCGGGGATGATGAGGCCGGCCTCGGCGAGCACGCTCTCGTCGGCGTGGATCGGCACCCCGACGCGCAGCGCGAGGGCCACGGAGTCGCTGGGGCGGGCAGAGACCTTGATTCCACCGTCGAACACCAGCTCGGCGTAGAACGTGCCCTCCTGCAGGTCGGTGATCCGCACCTGCTCCAGGCGACGTCCAAGGGCACCGACGACGTCCTTGAGCAAGTCGTGGGTCAAAGGCCGCGCGGGCTTGACCCCCTGTTGCTCCAACGCGATGGCGGTGGCTTCCACCGAGCCGATCCAGATCGGCAGGTAGCGATCTCCGGTCGTCTCCCGCAACAGAAGGATGGGCTGGTTCGCGGGCAGTTCTACTCGGACGCCCACGACGCGCATCTCGCTCATGCGCACTCCTCCTCTCACGTCCTGCATCCGGTGTCCAGCACGATCCGTCGGGTGCGGATCGGCGTGGCGTCCGACCTAGTCGAACGCTACACGGACGACCCGCCCGGCGCCCGCCTCCGGACGGGCGTCGGGTAGAGGTGACTACTCGAGGCTGTCCTCGCGCGGTTTCGTGCGGAATACGAGCCGGAACTTACCGATCTGCACCTCGTCGCCGTTGGCGAGCACCGCTGTGTCCACCGGTTCCCGATTGACGTAGGTGCCGTTGAGACTGCCGACGTCGACGACCACGAACTCGCCGGCATCGCGCCGGAACTCCGCATGCCGACGCGAGACCGTCACGTCGTCGAGGAAGATGTCGCTGTCGGGGTGGCGGCCGGCGCTCGTGGTTGGCCGGTCCAGCAGGAAGCGGGATCCGGCGTTCGGGCCGCGCTTGACCTCGAGCAGTGCGGAACCTGGTGGCAGCTGCTCGAGGCCGGAAGCCGGCCGGTCCTGGGTGGGCGGCTCGACCTCGGCGAGGAAGTCCGCGCGGAAGACCGTGGTCTCCGGCGAACGTTCGGGTGGTACGCCGGGGCCGTCGTTCGTGGTCACCTCGGGGTCTCCTCCTACGGTGTGCGGTCCCGGGTCGGGTGCCGGTCAACTTACCGTGCTGATGCTTCGGCCCTCGACCGCCGGGCCTCAGTGGGCCACCAGCACCTGGACGGGTGGCTCGTCGGCACTCACCGGCAGCCGCTCACGTTGCGCCAGGTAGGTCGCGATGTCATGGAACAGCGGCGCCGCGCTCGCCGCGCCACCCGGTGCGTCCAGCATGATCCCGATGACGTAACGCGGGTCATGTGCCGGGAGCATTCCGGCGAAGGTGATCCAGTACGTGGACGAGGAGTAACACCCGCAGGTCGGGTCGACCTGCTGCGCGGTACCGGTCTTGCCCGCCACCAGGTACCCGGGCACCGCCGCCTGCGGCCCGGTCCCCCGCTGACCGCGGACGTCCTGGGTGACGGCGGTGAGCATGGTGCGCAGCGTCGCGGCCGTCTCCGGAGAGACGACACGCACGGGCTCCGGCGCCGCGGCCGGGGTGCGCGCGCCGTCGGGCCCGACGGTCGCGGAGATGACCCGCGGCGGGATCCGCACGCCATCGTTGGCCACGGCCTGGAACATCCCGGCCATCTGCAACACGGTCATCGACAGGCCCTGGCCGATCGGCAGGTTGCCGAACGTGGAGCCCGACCACGACTCGCGCGGCGGCACCTTGCCCCCACTCTCGCCCGGCAGACCCACCCCGGTCGTTACGCCCAGCCCGAAGCGGGCGAGCATCTCCGCGAACCGGTCCTCGCCCACCCGTTGCGCGGTCATGATCGTACCGACGTTGGAGGACTTGGCCAGCACACCGGTCAACGTGTAGTTCTCGAGGCCGTGCACCCAGGCGTCGCTGACCGTGCGGTCAGCCACCCGGATGTCACCGGGCACCGCGAGGACCTCGGTCGGGGTGGCCAGGCCGTACTCCAGCGCCGCGGCCATCGTCACGATCTTGTTGACCGAGCCGGGCTCGAACGGGCTGGAAATGGCCGGGTTGCCCAGCTGAGCCGCATCGGCGACGGCGAGGTCGCGCGGATCGAAGGTGGCACCGTTGGCCATCGCCAGCACCTCGGCGGTGGCCGCGTCGAGCACCACGGCGGAGCCGCCCGACGCCGCGGTGCGCGCGATCTCGCCGGCGAGCAGTTCTTCCACGGTGTACTGCAGGTCCGAGTCGAGGGTGAGCTGCAAGTCCGAGCCCGGGACAGCCGGGCGTTCGAACCGGGTGCTGCCCGGGATGACCGCCGAGCTGCCCTCCGCCGTATCCACGACACGGAGCCCGTCCGAGCCGGCGAGCAGGTCGTCCTGTGAACTCTCCAGGCCGATCAGTCCGGACAGCTTCTGCTCCATGGCGTTCCACGACGCCGCGCCCACGACGTTCGCGCCGAGAGAGCCTCCCGGGTAGTGCCGCGATTCCCGCTTCTCCTCGGCAATTTCGGGAAAACGCTCGCGCAGCCCCCGCGCGACGTCCGGGTCGACGAGCTTGGCGAGGACGACGTACCCCCGATCGCTGGTCAGGAGACCGAGCAGCTCGGTCCGGTCCTGACCGGTCGCGAGCGCCACCACGGTCGCCATCTCGGCGGCGTAGGCCGGAGCATCGTCCCCGAGGGTCGCGGTGATCAGTCGTGGGTTGGTGACCAGGGCACGCGCGTCGACGCTGAACGCAAGCGGCGCGCCGGCCCGGTCCAGGATCGAGCCACGCTCGGCCGCCGTGGTGATCTCGGTGGTGCGCTGCCGCGAGGAGCCCTCGGTCAGCTCGCCGGCCTGCACGGTCTGCACGGCGACGAGTTTGAGCGCGGCCGCGGCGAGCACCACCACCAGGACGATCCGACCCAGTCTCAGCCGGTCGGCGTACCCGGCAGCGCCCCGCGCGGCCGGGCGTGCGCTGCCCGGTTGCCCGCCGGACGACCACCGGGTGGACGGAGACGTGCGGGCCGCGCCCGCGGATCGGAATCGGGGCGGGGCCGCTGGCATCAGGCCGTGCCGACCGCTGCCGCGCCATCCGGCGACGCGGGGGCGGCAACGGGTTCGGCCGGAGCGGGGTCGCCAGCCGGATCCCCCCCAGCCACCGGCGCCACCGGAGCAACCGGGGGGGCGGGGGGCGTCGGCGCAACCGCCGCACTGGGTTTCCCCACCACCTGCACGATGCCGTCCTGGCCTACCACGAGCCGGGCCGGATCCTGCACCGGCACCATGCCGAGCTCCGTGGCCCGCTCCGCCAGCGCCGGCGGTGACGCCATCGACGCGACCTCACGGTGCAGCCGCTCGCTCTGCTCGCTCAAGGTGCGAGCCGTCGAGCGGGCGTCCTGCAGCCGGTAGGAGTCCGCGGCCGCGGCAGTGGACAGCCACAGCGTCACCACCAGGCCGGCGCCGAGCAGACCCATCACCAGCAGCACGAACTGGGCGCGGCCGGTCGCCGTGCCGCCGCGGGCCGAAGGGGACCCGACCAGTCGGCGGACCCGCTCGTCACGCTTGGCATACGCACGCCGGGCTGCATCGGGCTTCGGCGCGACGACGGTCGACCCGCGCTGGGCAGGGATCACCGCGGCCCGAGTTCGGCCGACCCCGGCCGCCGTCGTACGGGTGCGCTCGGTAACGGGTGCGCTCACGGCCCCTCCTCGCTGACGCTCATGCTGCTTCGCCACGGATGTTCATCGCTGCACGGAGCCGCACCGAAGCGGCCCTCGGGTTGTCGGTGATCTCCTCCTTCGTCGCGACCTCGGCGCCGCGGGTGAGGAGTTGCAGCTGCGGACCATGTCCTGGCAGCTCGACGGGCAGGTCCAGCGGCGTGCTCGAGGTCGCGCGGGTCGCCAGCTCGCGCTTGACCATCCGGTCCTCGAGTGAGTGGTAGGCAAGGACGACGATCCGTCCCCCCACGGTGAGCGAGTCCAGAGCCGCGGGCAGCGCGGTGCGCAACGTGTCGAGCTCCGCGTTGACCTCGATGCGCAACGCCTGGAACGTCCGTTTGGCCGGATGCCCGCCGGTCCGCCGCGACGCCGCGGGCACCGCCTCGTAGAGCACCTCGACGAGGTCTGCGCTCCGCACGAGTGGCGACCGCGCCCGGCGCCGGGCCACCGCGGAGGCGATCCGACCGGCGAACCGCTCCTCCCCGTACTCGCGCAGCACGCGGGTGAGCTCCGGAACGGGATAGGTGTTGAGCACGTCCGCGGCTGTGGGCCCGGTCGTGGGGTCCATCCGCATGTCGAGGTCGGCGTCGCGGGAGTAGGAGAAGCCGCGCTCGTCGGCGTCGAGCTGCAACGAGGACACCCCGAGGTCGAACAGCACGCCGTCGACGCGCCCCAACCCCAGCTCCACGAGCACGTCGACGATCTGGTCGTACACGGCGTGCACCAGGTGCAGCCGGTCGGCGAAAGCCACGAGCCGTCGCCCGGCCAGTTCCAGAGCCTGCTGGTCACGATCGATGCCGACCACGGTGAGCTCAGGATGCTGGGCCAGCAACGCGGCCGCGTGCCCGCCGACGCCCACGGTGGCGTCCACCAGCACCGCGGGGCGCCCGACCAGCGCGGGACCGAGGAGCTCGGCGACGCGGGGCAGGAGCACGGGTACGTGCCTGGCCCCAGCCAGGCCGCCGCCGGTCCCACCGTCAGGCCACCGTTCGTCCGGGTGCTGCCCCACCGCTCACCTCCGAGACCGGCACCGCCCGCGCCGCCCGCTGCTGACAACTCGCTGATCGCCGGCAGATCCCCGCTCCCCAGCCGGGTCTGCCGCCGATACCCCCACCCGGCGAACCTGGCACCGGGGAAGGTGCACCAGGGCCGCCGGGTGGGGGCACCGACGACTCGTTGGATCTCGCGCCCCACTGCGCACGTCATTTCGGGTCACTACCGGTCCCGTCAGATCAATCCGGGCAGCACCTCCTCCTGCGCCTTGGCGTAGGTCTCCTCGTGCTCGTCCTGGTAGCGCTGCCAGGCCTGCGCGTCCCAGATCTCGGCGCGGGTGAACGCACCGATCACCACGCAGTCCTTGTTCAATCCCGCATAACGCCGGAGTTCAGGGGTGATCGCGATCCGCCCCTGGGCGTCCGGGTTCTGCTCGTCGGTCCCGGAGAACAGGTTGCGCTGGAAGACGCGGGCCGACTCACTGGTCAGCGGTGCCGAGGCGACCTTGCCGGCCACCTCACCGAACGCCTCGCGGGTGAACACGTACAGGCAGTGGTCCTGACCCTTCGTGATCATCAGCCCGCCTCGTAGCTCGTCACGGAACTTTGCGGGCAGCGTCAACCGCCCCTTGTCGTCCAATTTCGGCGTGTAGGTGCCGAGGAACACCGGCCCCACCTCCACCGCCCGTGGCCCCCGTCAGGCCCCAGTGATGGCCACCTTACCCCACTTTCCCCCACCGTCAACCGTCGCAGATCCCCAGACTGCCCCTGAGGAAGCTGAATCCGCAGCTCATGGAGGTGGGTCGCGGTGGGGTCCGGTGCGGGCTCGGTCCGAACTGGGCGAGGAGTGCCGGGCTCCGGAGCGGGCGCGCTGGATGGGCTCTCGCCGGTTTCCGCCTTCTGCCGGCTGTTTCCGCTGCTCGCCGGGATTGCACCGGCCTCGACGGTGCCGCCCGACGCGCACGGCCAAGCCCGGTGGGTGAAAGTGGGGCACCCGGCGGACCGCACGCCGACAACGCGGTTTGACAGACTGTCGGCCGACGTCGGCGGCGTCCGGGCCTGATATCGCCGGCAGCGTGGAGAACGGGCCCACGAGGAGGTTCGGTGACGACGACGAGCAACCGGTCCGCCGTGGAGGGCGCCGAGGCGCATTCCACCAGCGCCGCGCGCGCAGGACTGGCCGAGGTCGCCGAGCTCAGCGGGCGGATCGTCGCCAGCGTGGCGCGGGTCCTGATCGGCAAGCCCGACGTCATCCGGATCGCCCTGGTCGCCCTGCTCGCCGAGGGTCACCTGCTGGTCGAGGACGTCCCCGGGGTCGGCAAGACCTCGCTGGCCAAGGCGCTCGCCCGGTCCATCGACTGCTCGGTCAGCCGGGTGCAGTTCACCCCGGACCTGCTGCCCGGCGACATCACCGGTACGTCGATCTTCAACCGGCAGACCGCCGAGTTCGAGTTCCGCCCCGGCCCGATCTTCGCCAACGTCGTGATCGCCGACGAGATCAACCGCGCCTCGCCGA
>JBOHEP010000304.1:0-2455 GCA_050701075.1 Pseudonocardia sp.
GCGAGCCCGCCGACGCCGGGCCGGGTGCGGACGGCGACCCGGTTGGGCCGGTGCGGCTGCCGGAGGTGTTCATCGGCGGGGAGGGACTCGTCCGCGGCGCCGCGGATGTGCTCGGGACGCTGCTGCACGAGGCCACGCACGCCCTGGCCCACGTCCGCGACATCAAGGACACGTCCCGTCAGGGGCGCTGGCACAACGCCCGGTTCAAGGCGCTCGCCGAGGAACTCGGGATCGCGGTTACGAAGGACCCGCGGATCGGGTGGTCCCCGACCACCATCCCCGCCAGCACCCGCGACATCTACGCCGAGGTGATCGCCGAGCTGGCCCGGGTGCTGCGGCTGCACCGCTCCGTGGAGATCTCCGGCGGGAAGGCGAAGAAGCCCACGCCGCCGCCGTGCGCGTGCGGGTGCGGACGCCGGATCCGGGTCGCTCCGTCCGTGCTGGACGCCGGCCCGATCACCTGCGGCGTCTGCGGGCAGGACTTCACCCCCGACCAGCCCCGACCCGACCACGACCCCGGCGACGGCAGCGGTGAGGACGACAACCAGAACGATGATCAGGGCGGGGCGGAGGGCGAGTGATGGTCGTCGCACACACCACGGTCTTCCGGGTTGTCGAGATCCTGCACACCACGACCACGCTCGACGGCCGGCCACGGCTGATGACCGGACGTCTGGCCTACCGCTGGACCCGGCAGGGCGCCGAGCGCTTGCGCGATCGGTGGGCGCGCGAGGCGAGCGCCGCTTGGTCCCACTCCGGATTCACCGTGCAGGCCGGCATCGTGCACTGGATCCCTGACGACGAGTGGGACGCCGCGGTCGAGGCCACCGAGTGGGGCCGCGATCAGAACGTCGATGACCGGGCCGAGCACGGCCCAGCCGTCACGTGGACCAAAGCGTGGCGCAAGGGACAGGCGCACACCCATTCCGGCGAGGACGGCGGTCGTGACGGTGAGTAGCCCGGCCGGTCTGGCTGGGGCCCAGGGCGAGCGGGTGGAGTTCGCCGAGGCGCTGGCGGTGGCGCACCGGGTGGCGGTGCTCGCCGAGACCGGCCCGCGCGCCCCGCTGGTCGTCGCGGTCGGGGTCGCACTCGAGGTTGCCGACGCCCGCCGCGCGGCCCGCCGCGAGCAGCGGATCGCCGGCCGGCAGGTGCACGGCGGGGACAGCGCATGGTGGGCCACGCCGTGAGGAGGGGTGGATGCCCTACGTCGAGCTGGCCGCGCTACGGGCCAACTCCTGGCACGACCGCGCTCGACGCCGAGCCCGGCCACCAGACCGGCGCCGCCGAGGCGGATGGAGGCGGCCAGAGGACGACACCACCTCTGGCAGCCGCTCCGCCAGCACGACGACCAACGTCCGTGAACGGGCGAGGAGAGGAGATCGGCGATGAGTACACGGTCACGGATCGAGTGGACCGAGGTCACGTGGAACCCGACCACCGGATGCGACAGGGTGTCCGCGGGCTGCGATCACTGCTACGCGCTGACCCTGGCCCGACGGTTGAAGGCGATGGGCTCGGCGAAGTACCAGAACGACGGCGACCCGCGCACCTCCGGCCCGGGATTCGGGGTCACCACCCACGAGCACACGCTGACCGCGCCGCTGCGCTGGCGCGAGCCGCGGGTGGTGTTCGTGAACAGCATGTCCGACCTATTCCACGCCAGGGTGCCCGCCGCGTTCGTCGCGCGCGTGTTCGCCGTGATGGCCGCCACCCCGCAGCACACCTACCAGGTGCTCACCAAGCGTGCGACCAGGCTGCGCCGGCTCGCACCGGGCCTACCCTGGCCGGGGAACGTGTGGATGGGCGTATCGGTGGAGCACATGGACGTCGCCGACCGGGTCGACGAGCTCCGCCGGGTGCCCGCGGCGGTGCGGTTCCTGTCGTGTGAGCCGCTGCTCGGTGCGCTGCATGGGCTCGACCTGGACGGGATCGGGTGGGTCATCGCCGGGGGTGAGTCCGGGCCCGGGGCGCGTTCCATGGACCCGGCGTGGCCGGCCGCTCTGCGGGACGCCTGCCAGGCGGCCGATGTGCCGTACTTCTTCAAGCAGTGGGGCGGCCCGACCTCGAAGGCGGGCGGTCGGCTGCTCGACGGCCGCACCTGGGACGAGATGCCCCGTTGACCCGTACGCGTCAACCCCGGGCGGCGGGTTGGTCGTGGCGACGGCGCCGCGCGCCTGGCAGCGGGTGGGCGGCGGATGCGATCCTGACCAGCAGTGCCCACGTCGAGCGATCGGGGGATCACCGATGGTGCACGAACCCTTCATCCCGCACCCACGCGCCGGGACCACTGGACGGGCGTACCTGGACGTGCTCTACGCCGAGAAGGACGCCGCGAAGGCCCTCGGTGCCCGCTGGGACCAGACGGCCCGCCGCTGGTACGACCCCCGCCCGCCGACGGCCGGGCTCGACCGGTGGGCCGCCCGCCCTGAGGTGCCCGAGCTGCTGCCGGGCGAGG
>JBOHEP010000305.1:0-11486 GCA_050701075.1 Pseudonocardia sp.
GGGGTGAGGTCGTGCTGGCCCGCGACGCGGCCGCGGCCCGTGACCCGGCGCTGGTGCTGCGGGTGGCCGCCGCGGCTGCCCGCACCGGCTACCCGATCGCGGCCGGCACGCTGCACCGGCTCGCAGACACCGCTCCGGAGCTGCGCGAACCGTGGCCGCGTACGGCGCTGGACGAGCTGTTGTCGCTGCTCGGCACCGGACGAGCGCTCGTCGACGTCGTCGAGTCGCTGGACCGCACGGGTCTGTGGGGTCGGCTGTTCCCCGAGTGGGGTCCGGTACGCGACCTCCCGCCGCGTGACCGCGCGCACGTCTGGACCGTGGACCGTCACCTCGTCGAGGCCTGCGCGCAGGCCGGCCGGCTCACCACCCGGGTCGCCCGGCCGGACCTGCTCCTCGTCGGCACATTGCTGCACGACCTCGGCAAGGGGCGGGGCGGGGACCACTCGGTGGTCGGCGAGTCGCTGGCCCTGCAGGTGGGGCGCCGGCTGGGTTTCGCGGAACCGGACGTCGCTGTGCTCGGCGCGGTCGTTCGCCACCACCTGTTGCTCCCGCACACCGCCACCCGCCGCGACCTGGACGACCCTGCCACCGTCGCCCGCGTCGTCGACACCCTCGGCGGGAGCCCACTCGTTCTCGACCTGCTGGAGGCCCTCGCCGAGGCCGACTCACTCGCCACCGGACCGGGGGTGTGGAGTCCCTGGAAGGAGACCCTGCTCCGCGACCTGGTGGAGCGCTGCCGGGCACTGATGGCGGGCGAACCGCCCCGGATCCCGGCGCCGCGCAGTGGGTTGGGCACCGAGCTCGCGGCCGCGGTGATCGCTGACGGCGTCCCGCGGATCCAGCTGTCCGGCGGCGGGCGGGCAGGCCCCGCCGACGCCACGCGCGGACCCGGGCCGACCAGCGTGATCGTGGCGGTGCTGAACCGACCCGGGGCGCTGGCCGCCGCGGCGGGAGTGCTGGCGTTGCACTCATTGGAGGTGCACGCCGCCGAGCTGCACACCACGGGGATGCACGGCAAGGAGCGGGTGGAGGTGTTCGAGTTCACGGTGTCGCCGCGTTTCGGCAGCCTGCCTGATCCGGCGCTGCTGCGCGCGGACCTGGTGCGGGTCCTCGACGGGGTGTTGGCCCTGGACGAAGCGTTGGCCCGCAAGGAGCGCGACTACGCGCCGATGGCCCCGGCCGGGGACACCACCGCCCCGCCCCGGGTGCTGTGGTTCGAGGACGAGGCGACCGGTGCGGTGGTGTTGGAGCTACGCGGCACGGACCGGATCGGGCTGTTGTACCGCGTTGCGGCCGCGCTCGAGGGCTGTGAGGTCGACCTGCGGTGGGCCCGGGTCGCGACGCTGGGTGCGTCGGTCGTCGACTCGTTCTGCCTGGACGCCGCGGCGCGGGGTGGCTCGTTGCCGCCGGGGGAGCGGCGGCGGATCGCGAAGGCGGTGCTCGCGGCGGCGAGGTGAGTCGAGCCTGAGGCGGTGCTCGAGCTCGCGTCGCCCTCCGCACTACCGCAGCTACTCCGGCTGTTCTGGGTCGGATTCATGGTGCAACGCGGAGGGTGCGGCAACGCCGGTCACACCACTCCCCGCCGGGCCGCCAGCGCTGGACGAGTGCGGTGCCATGCCGAGGCGCTCACGATCGTGGCTCCACGATCACGTGAACTGAGATCGTTCACACTGCGGCAACACGACGTCACGCTTCCGTAACGTCACACTTCGACGATCTCGTAACCGATACCGGTGGAGGTGCAGGTGGACTCGGGGAACACGGCATACGTGCTCGGATGTGCGGCGTTGGTCATGCTGATGACGCCGGGTCTGGCGTTGTTCTACGGCGGGCTGGTGCGCGCCAGGAGCGTCCTCAACATGATGATGATGAGCGTGGTCTGCCTGGGCGTCGTCGGGCTGGTCTGGGTGTTCGCCGGGTTCTCGCTCGCCTTCGGCGACTCCCACGGCGGGCTGATCGGCGGGTTCGAGCACGCGGGGCTGCGCGACGCGACCGCGGTGGTCGGCGGTGACACCGGCATCCCGCTGCAGGCCTTCGCCATGTTCCAGCTGATGTTCGCGGTGATCACCGCGGCCCTGCTGTCCGGGGCGATCGCCGACCGTGCCCGGTTCTGGCCGTGGACGGTGTTCATCGGGCTGTGGACCCTGTTCGTCTACGTCCCGATCGCGCACTCGATCTTCGCCTTCGACGGGTACGTCGGCGAGCGGGGCGGCTGGATGGCGAACACGCTCAAAGCGCTCGACTTCGCGGGCGGCACCGCGGTGGAGATCAACTCTGGGGCCTCGGCGCTCGCGCTGGCGCTCGTGCTGGGTCGGCGGCGCGGATGGCCGCGCGAGCCGACGCGCCCGCACAACCTGCCGTCGGTGCTGCTCGGGGCGGGCCTGCTGTGGTTCGGCTGGTTCGGGTTCAACGCCGGATCCGCGCTCGCGGCGGGGGCGGTGGCGAGCAACGCGTTCGTCACCACGATGACGGCCTCGGCCGCGGCGGTGATCGCGTGGCTGGCGCTGGAACACCGGCTCGACGGCCGCCCGACGAGCCTGGGTGCGGCGTCGGCGGCGGTCGCCGGTCTGGTGGGCATCACCCCCGCCTGCGGCTTCGTCGACACGTTCGGCGCGCTGGTGATCGGGGTCGCGGCGGGAGTGTGCTGCCAGCTCGCGATCCGGCTCAAGTACCGGCTGGGCTATGACGACTCGCTCGACGTGGTGGCGCTGCACGGCGTCGGCGGCGTCGTCGGAATGCTCCTGATCGGTCTCTTCGGCACCAGTGCGGTCAACGAGGCGGGCGCGGACGGGCTGCTCTACGGCGGTGGCGGCGCACAGTTGGGAAGGCAGGTGGTGGCGGTACTGGTCACGGCGGTGTTCGCGTTCGGGATGAGTTTCCTGCTCGCCTGGCTCGTCCGGGCCACAATGGGCTTCCGCGTCGATCCCGAGGTGGAGGTCGCGGGCATCGACGAGGCCGAGCACGCCGAGTCGGCCTACGACTTCTCACCGCTCACCACGACCGGCCGCGCCTCCATCATCTCCGTCGAGAAGGAAGAAGCAGCCCAATGATCCTGGTGACCGCGATCGTCAAACCGTTCGCCCTCGGTGACGTCAAGGCCGCACTCGAGACGCTCGGGGTCCTGGGGATGACCGTCAGTGAGGTGCAGGGTTACGGCCGGCAGAGGGGCCACACGGAGGTCTACCGCGGCGCGGAGTACAACGTGGACTTCGTGCCGAAGGTGCGGGTGGAGGTGGTGGTGGCCGACGACGCGGCTGAGAAGGTCGTCGAGGCCGTGATCCAGGCCGCCCGCACCGGCAAGATCGGTGACGGGAAGGTGTGGACGAGCAGGGTGGAGTCGATCGTGCGGGTTCGCACGGGGGAGCGCGGGGCGGACGCGATCTGAGCCGCGCTCAGCGCAGCCAGGTTTCGGTCGGCGCCGAGAGGAACTCCTCCAGCGGAATCCCGGTGGACCCGACTATCAGCGTGCGGGCATGCGAATGCTCGCGGCGGAAGCGGTCAAGGCCCGCGAAGGTCCCGGGGGGGCGGCCGCTCTTCACCTCGAGCGCAACCAGTGCGGAGCCGGATCTGACGACGAAATCCACCTCGTCGCGGCCGTCGCGCCAGTAGCTCACGTCGGTGTTACCAGCGGCGGTGCCCAGCAGATGCGCCCCGACCGCGGACTCGACCAGGCGTCCCCACAGGTCCGGCCGTTCCCGTGTGGCGGGCAGCGACAGGTCGCTGAGCGCGGAGATCAGGCCGGTGTTGAGGGCGAGCAACTTCGGACTCGATCCTCGCTGCCGGACCCGGGACCCGGAGAACTTCTGCAGGCCGGTCACCAACCCGGATCCGGTGAGCAGCTCCAGGTAGTGCGCGACGGTGGTGGTGTTGCCGGCGTCGCGCAGCTGCCCGACAATCTTCTGGTACGAGACGATCTGGCCGGAGTACTCGCAGCCGAGCCGGAACACCTGTCGGAGCAGGGCCGGTTTGTCCACCCTGTTGAGCAGGAGGACGTCGCGGGACAGCGTCGTCTCGACGAGGGCGTCGAGAATGTAGCTCGCCCAGCGATCCCGGTCCGCGACGAGGTCCGCAGCCCCCGGGTAGCCGCCGAAGTACAGATAGTGGTCGAGATCGAAGCCGAAGGCGTCACGCATCTCCGAGTAGGACCAGTGCGATACGCGGATCAGCTCGAACCGTCCGGCGAGGCTGTCGCTCAGCCCCCGCTGCACGAGCATCGGCGCCGAGCCCAGCAGCACCACGCGCAGGGCGGTGCCGGCGGCGGTGTCCTCGTCCCACAGTCGTTTCACGACGTCGGACCATGCGGTGATCTTCTGAGCTTCGTCGAGCACGAGCACCGCCCCGCCGCCGACGTCCCGCGCGCGCAGGCGGCCGATGTCCCACTGGGCCTGAAGCCAGCCCCGATCCTGCAGGCTGGGCTGGTCGGCCGAGGCGTAGTGCGAGGGCATGCCGATCTCGGGGAGGACCTGTCGGACGAGCGTCGTTTTCCCGGTCTGTCGTGGCCCGGCCAGGACCTGGATCCGGCCGCGTGGCTCGGTCAGACGTGCACGGACAGTGTCGAACAGTGGCCTGCGATAGTTCGGGTGTGGCATGAGACAATTCTACTCAGAGTACTGAGTAGAATTGTACCGATGACTGGCCCCTGTTGGTGGATTTGGGGTCCACGCGGTGGGTGACGGTGGCGCGCTCGGGTTCGCCTGGGGGGCGGTGGGAGCCTGGGGGCCATATGAGCTGGCCGACAGGGTCCGACCGGCGACCAAACGATGCGCCGCGAGCGGAACGAATCGCCCCAGATGCGCGTTGATCCTCCTGTGAGGCCGGCATGTGCACCCCGTGTCGCCGCACCGCGCCTCCCGCCCGTCCCCGTGCACCTCGCGGTGCCCGGCCGGATCCTGCTCCTGGTGGCCGGAATGCCGGGTGCGGGCAAGTCCACGCTGGTCGCGGGCCTGTCCCCGACGCCCGGGGTGATCGTGCTCGACTCCGACGTCCAGCGTGGCGTGCTGCGTCGCGCGCTGCCCGACGTCCCGTACCGGTACTACCGCCCGTTGGTCCACCTCCTGCACCGGCTCGCGGTGCTGCGAGCGGCGGTGTCCGCCGCGCCCACCGTGGTGGTGCACCTGCCCGCCACCGGAGGCGCCACCCGGGCCGTCGTCGCGCTCCTCGCCACGCTCACCGGCCGGGTCGCACACCTGCTCTGGCTGCATGTCGAACCCGCCGACGCCCTGCGTAGCCAGTCCGAGCGACGCCGGATCGTGCCGGCCGCATCGTTCGCCGCTCATGCTGAGCGAGCCATCTCCACGACGGCGCTGCTGCTGGCCGGGGCTCCCCCCACGGGCTGGCATAGCGTGACGGTGCTGGACCGTGCGGGTGCCGCTGGTGGACTCTGCCTGGACACCGGCGAAAGTGTCGGAGTGCCCAAGTAGGCTCGTCGGTGTGTTCGACACCCTCTCTGAGCGACTCAGCGGCGCGTTGTCGACCCTGCGTGGCAAGGGTCGCCTCTCCGACACCGATATCGACGCCACCGCGCGCGAGATCCGCATCGCGCTGCTGGAGGCCGACGTCGCGCTGCAGGTGGTCCGCGGTTTCATCACGCGGGTCAAGGAACGGGCCAAGGGGGCGGAGGTCTCGGGGGCGCTGAACCCGGCCCAGCAGGTCATCAAGATCGTCAACGACGAGCTCGTCGCCATCCTCGGCGGCGAGACCAGGCGGATCGCGCTGGCCAAGGAGCCGCCGACCGTGATCATGCTCGCGGGCCTGCAGGGCTCGGGCAAGACCACGCTGGCCGGCAAGCTCGCGTACTGGCTCAAGGCCCAGGGCCACACGCCGCTGCTCGTGGCATGTGACCTCCAGCGGCCCAACGCGGTCAACCAGCTGCAGATCGTGGGCGAGCGGGCCGGCGTCATGACGTTCGCTCCACATCCGGGCGCGTCAGCGACCGGTCATCAGGCAGAGCCGGGCGCGTCGGCGACCGGTCGTTCAGCAGAGCCGGGCGCGCCGGCGACCGGTCATCAGCCAGAGCCCGGCGTCGGCGATCCGGTCGACGTCGCCCGCCGCGGTGTCGCCCACGCCCGCGACAAGATGTTCGACGTCGTCATCGTCGACACCGCGGGCCGGTTGGGCGTCGACGAGGAGCTGATGCGCCAGGCCGCCGCCATCCGCGACGCCACCCGGCCCGACGAGACGCTGTTCGTCGTCGACGCGATGATCGGCCAGGATGCCGTGGCCACCGCCGAGGCATTCCGTGACGGCGTCGGGTTCACCGGCGTGGTGCTCACCAAGCTCGACGGAGATGCCCGCGGCGGCGCGGCGCTGAGCGTCCGCGAGGTCACCGGACAGCCCATCCTGTTCGCCTCCAACGGCGAGAAGCTCGCCGATTTCGACGTCTTCCACCCCGACCGGATGGCCAGTCGAATCCTCGGGATGGGCGACCTGCTCACCCTCATCGAGCAGGCCGAGCATGCCTTCGACGCCGATCAGGCCGCCGCGTCGGCCCACAAGATCAGTACCGGTGAGCTCTCGCTGGAGGACTTCCTCGAGCAGATGCTCGCCATCCGCAAGATGGGTCCGATCGGCAACATCCTCGGGATGCTCCCCGGGGCCAATGCCGGGCAGATGAAGGAGGCGCTGGCCCAGGTCGACGACCAGCAGCTCGACAAGCTGCAGGCGATCATCCGTGGCATGACGCCGAGCGAACGGGCCGACCCGAAGATGATCAACGGCTCGCGGCGGCTGCGAATCGCCAACGGATCGGGAGTCTCGGTCAGCGAGGTCAACGACCTGGTCAACCGCTTCTTCGAGGCCCGCAAGATGATGAAGCAGATGGCCGGGCAGTTCGGGCTCGGCAGTCGCAGCGCCACCAAGAAGCAGGCCAAGTCCCGCCGGGGCAAGAAGGGCAAGGGCGGTCGCGGGCCCACCCCGGCGCGCGGCGGCGCGCTCCCGGCCGGGTCCGGCGCCGGGATGCCCGACCTCTCCCAGCTCCCGCCCACGCTGCGTGAGCTGCCACCGGGCCTCGACCAGCTCCCGCCAGGGTTCGACCCGTCGCGGCTGTTCAAGAAGGGCAAGTAGGGCGTGTACCGGCTGCGCGGCGTACTCCTCGGGCCGGGCGTGGCGGACGATCCTGCGCGCGAGGCCGAGCTGTTCGTCGACGATGCCGGGCTGCTCAGCGCGGAGGTCCTGCGCGGGGCCGAGACGCTCGTCGACGGCGGTTGGATCGTCCCGGGTCTGGTCGACGCACACTGCCATGTCGGGCTCGGGCCCGAAGGTTGCGTCGACCTCGACCAAGCCGATGTCCAGGCCCGCACCGACCGCGACGCCGGCACCCTGCTCATCCGCGACTGCGGCTCGCCGATCGACACCCGCCCGTTGCGCGCACGCACGAACCTGCCGGAGATCATCCGCGCGGGCCGGCACCTGGCCCGGCCCAAGCGCTACATCCCCGGGCTCGCCGTCGACCTGGACGATCCGGCGCTGCTGCCCGAGATGGTGGCCGAGCAGGCCGCGGCCGGGGACGGCTGGGTCAAGCTCGTGGGCGACTGGATCGACCGCGGTGCCGGTGATCTGGCTCCGCTCTGGCCCGACGACGTACTCGTCGAGGCGATCGACGTCGCACACGCGGCGGGGGCCCGGGTCACGGCCCACGTGTTCGGTACCGACGCGCTCCCCGGTCTGATCAGGGCCGGGATCGACTGCATCGAGCACGGCACCGGCCTCACCGACGGGCTGATCGCGGAGATGGCAGCCCGCGGCACGGCGCTGGTGCCCACACTGATCAACATCGACACGTTCCCGGCCATCGCCGACAGCGCGTCGCGCTACCCCACCTACGCCGCCCACATGCGCGAGCTGCACGCCGGCGCCCGGCAGGTGGTCCGCAGTGCAGCGGAGGCCGGGGTGCCGGTGTACGCCGGTACCGACGCCGGCGGTGGCATCGCCCACGGCCGGATCGCCGACGAGATCATCGCGCTGTATGAGGCAGGTCTGCCCGCGGCCGACGCGCTCGGTGCGGCGAGCTGGGCCGCCCGTGAATGGCTCCGGCGACCCGGGCTGGTGTCCGGTGCCGCTGCAGACCTGGTTGTCTATCGCTCCGATCCACGCGCCGATCTGTCGGTGCTGCGGAAACCCGCGCTGATCCTGCTGCGCGGGCGGGCGTTCGCGGCACGGTCGTTTCGAGATCGCCCCATGTGACCCGACGGCCCTCCGCACGCGGTGATCAAGGCGAAACCGTGGTTGTCGGAGATCGACTGACAACGGATCGCCCTTGGTCACCGCGGGATCAGCTCCACACGGACGTCAGGGCGATCTCGCCGTCGTCGAACAGGCCTGGACAGGCAACGTCCTGGCAACGTCCGGTGCGACACGTTGCGATATGCATCGCTGCGCCGCGATCTGGGGCACGTTCCTCCTGACCGATAAATTCGCTGCGTGGGACTACCCGGTGATGACATGCGACCAGCGGGACGAGATGCGGATGGCTCGCGTTCCGACGACCACTCGAGTAAGGAAGCACGAGACGAGTCTCCGGCCTCGGATGGTGTTCCGCAGGCCTGCACCTCGCGCCCGACTCTGACGGCCGAGCCCGACACCCCCAGGCGCACCCACCGCTGGGGTCTGGGGGCGTTCCTCATGGTCGAAGCCATCTTCCTGGTGGTCTCCGCGTTGGTCGGTGCCGCGGTTCTCGGCGACGGGACCCCGTCGGTCGGCGGGATCGCCGCAGCCCTGCTCGTGCCGACCGTCGTCGCCGCCGGCACTGCGTTGCTGGTCACGTGGTTACGCGGGAACGGCCCGAGGGTGGATCTGGGCCTCACCTGGTCGTGGCGTGACGTCGGGCTGGGACTCGGGTTCGGATTCGGCGGGCTCGCCCTCACGGCGATCGCCGGGGTGGTCTACGTCTGGATCCTGGGCCCCGACGCCTCATCCGCCGTCGGCGACATCTTCGACGGCCGGCGCTCCGGGCTCCTGGCCGCCCTGTTGATCGGGGTGATCGTGGTCGTGATCGCGCCGATCTGCGAGGAGATCATCTACCGCGGGTTGTTATGGGGGGCGCTGGAGAAGCTCCGGGTCGGGCCGTGGATCGCGTTCGGGGTGACCACAGTGGTCTTCGCCCTTGCCCATTTCGAGCTCACCCGGGCCCCGCTGCTGTTGGTCATCTCGATCCCGATCGGGTTGGCCCGGCTCGTCACCGGTCGGCTGCTCGCCAGCATCGTCGCCCACCAGGTCAACAACCTGCTGCCCGGCGTCGCGCTGGTTCTCGGCCTGCTCGGGGTCCTGCCGATCTGATGTCCGGGGCGTCTGGCAGAATGGGGGATCGGCTCCGCGGCCGGCCCTCTACCGTGCCGTGGCCAAGTACACGTCGAGGCAAGTGCACGTCGAGGCAAGTGCACGTAGAAGGACGCGCCGCCCGCAACCCCACGCGAGCAGCGCGGCCTCATAGCCGCACCACCACTGAGTCATTCCATGGCGAAGGAGCACCGAGCAGCGTGGCCGTCAAGATCAAGCTGATGAGGTTGGGCAAGATCCGTCAGCCGTATTACCGCATCGTCATCGCCGACGCCCGCGCCCGGCGCAGTGGTCGAGCCATCGAGACGATCGGCAAGTATCACCCGAAGAACGAGCCGAGCCTCATCGAGATCGACTCGGCGCGGGCGCAGTACTGGCTGGGCGTCGGCGCGCAGCCCACCGACCCGGTGCAGCACCTGCTCGAGATCACCGGCGACTGGCAGCGGTACAAGGGCCTGCCCGGCACCGAGGGCACCCTCAAGCCACAGCCCGAGAAGATCGACAAGCTGACCCGGTTCCAGGCCGCGCTGGCCGCCGCCGGTGAGGAGCCGACCGCCGAGGCCACCACGCCGCGCAAGAAGGCCGACCGCCGGGCCAAGGCCGACGAGGCCGCGGACGGCGCCACCACTGAGGCTCCCGCGCAGTCGTGACAGTGTTGGCTGACGCCCTGGAGCATCTGGTCCGGGGCATCGTCGAGCACCCCGACGACGTGCGGGTCGAACTGGTCACCACCCGGCGCGGGCGCACCCTCGAGGTGCGGGTGCACCCGGAGGACCTGGGAAAGGTGATCGGCCGCGGTGGTCGTACGGCCACAGCGTTGCGCACCGTCATCGGTGGTATCGGTGGCCGAGGCGTGCGGGTGGATGTCGTCGACACCGACCGGTAGCGGCCCGGCACGCGGCGGCCCTGTACTGCTCGTCGGGGTCATCCTCCGGGCTCACGGCCTGCGTGGTGAGCTCGTCGTCGACGTGCACACCGATGCTCCCGGAGAACGGCTCGCTCCGGGCGCCGTGCTCCTCGCGCACCGTGTCGGTAGCCCCGACGGGGCTCTGACCGTCGAGTCCACGCGCCCGCATTCCGGACGTCTCCTCGTCCGGTTCGCCGAAGCGCCCGACCGCACCGCCGCCGAGGGCCTGCGCGGCACACGGCTGCTCATCGACGCCGCCACACTGGCGCCCACGCAGGATCCCGACGCGTTCCACGTCCACGAGCTCGAAGGGTTGCGCGCAGAGCTGGCCGACGGTTCCACCGTGGGCACCGTCCGGGAGGTCGTGCACGGGCCGGGTGGGGAGCTGTTGGTGCTGGCCCGTGCCGACCTGCCCGACGCGCTCGTCCCGTTCGTGCGCGAGATCGTGCCGACGGTCGATCTGGCCGGGGGTCGGGTGGTTCTCACCCCTCCCGAGGGCCTGCTGGACATCGGGTCACCCGGCTGACGATCACGGCGCGACTCAGGCGGGTTGGTGCCGCCGCAGCTGGGGCAGGGCCTCGGAGGCCAGCTGCCCGGTCTCGGGGGCCTGGATCACGCACCCAGCTTCATGATCGCCGAATTGGAACACAGAGCCGCATCCCGTGCGGCTCTGTGTGCCGAGACGCTGATCTCGGCGGGTCACCGCGGCTCCGGTGGTGTCGTGATCACCGATTGGGGAACCCGGAACCGCATTCGACACGGCTGACGGTTCCCCAGCAGTGATCAGCGCATGGGGAGGCGCATCACATCCTCCTCGCGCTCGGGGTCCGGCTGGAGCCCACCCGCATCATGGTCGAGGAACTCGTGCGCGGTCGGCGGGCGGCAGGCTGATCACCGGTGAGCGCGCGGGACCGAGTCACTGGGGAGTCTGCGAGGATCGCGCTGGTGCGGATCGATGTCGTCACCATCTTTCCCGGCTACCTGACGCCGTTGCGGGAGGCGTTGTTGGGGCGGGCGATCGCGGCCGGGCTCATCGACATCACGGTGCACGACCTGCGGAACTGGACCCGTGACGTGCACCAGGCCGTCGACGACGCGCCCTACGGGGGTGGCCCGGGGATGGTGATGGGTCCACAGATATGGGGTCAGGCGCTGGATGCGGTGCTCGCCGACGGAGGACCGGGTCGGCTGGTCGTCCCGACGCCGGCCGGGCGGCCGTTCACCCAGGAGCTCGCACACGCCTACGCCGCCGAACCGCGGCTGCTCTTCGCCTGCGGGCGTTACGAGGGCATCGACCAGCGGGTGA
>JBOHEP010000306.1:0-20332 GCA_050701075.1 Pseudonocardia sp.
CATCGATCCCGGCGTGCGGTCGTTGATCGAACCCGGTGTGCGACCGATCATCGAACTGATCGCCGCGACAGCCGCCACCCGTTCCCGCCGTACCCCGGGGACGTCCTGCCGGATCCCGGAGACGCCCTGACGGATCTCGTGCGCGTTCACCGAATCGGTATCATCGCCCTGACGAGTCCGACGAACTGCTCGGCCTGCCGGAGCAGGTCATCGGCCTCCCGCCGGTCCACCAACCGTCCAATTCCTGCTTCGGCGGCAGCTCGGGTGTCGGAGCATGAGGCGAAGTAGGCTGCCCATTCGGCGAGGTCGGGAGCCACTTCGGTGAGCAACTGCCACACGTTGCGGCTGGCCCCACGCCGCGGGTTCGGTCGGGCCCGCACGGCGAGGACAGCAGCCGCAGCCCGCAGCGCTGCGAGATAGGCAGCCGGATAGCGCACCAGCACCTCGTCCTCGCGGTGGGCACCGGCAAGACCCGCGCAGGCCTGCCGCAGCAGCCCGAGCGCGGCGCGCGACGGGGGCGCCTCAGCGGTCATGACTGTCATAGTTGTGATCTCCCTCCGTGCTGTTTCACTCCGACACCCGCATCAGCTCCCACACGCCGGGACCGGCGCGCATCCTGAGCACGAACTCCCGCGCCGGGGCCTCCGGCTCCGCCGCCGAGCGCGCGATCACCCGCCAACAGCGCATCCGGTCGCCTCCGATCGGCATCGGTGACGGAAACGGCCAGGGCGACTCCTCGATCCACCTCTCGCGCACGTCGGTGACAAGAAAACGTGGACCCCGACGGATCGGCCGACGCTGAAACTCCACCGGCTCACCGTCCTGGTACCGAACATGGACCGGCGTCGGCCCGCGTGAACCGAAAACCCTGCTGAAGGTGTTCACCGCTACTCTCCTTTCCTGTCCGGTAGAGTTGCGCAGGGCGGCTGAACCCCATCCGGGGACGATGACCGCCTCCGGATGGTCGTAGGGTCTCGACCTGGCCGCATGTAGAGCTTCATCGAACATGCGTTCGACTGCACCAGTAGAGCGCGTCCGGGCCTTGCCGTCAAGTGCAACCTGAACCGATCTGGCGGAACGGCGAAAATCGCCAACGCCCATGGTGTGATAGCGACGTGCATACCTCCCGCCGGCGGCGCCCCGGTCTCGACGGCCCGCGCGGCCCGGAGCATCGGTGACCACCGCCCCGGCGCGGCACCGACTGGTCGAGCTCGGGCCTGCTGCGCTCGTCGATCGACTCACAGATGCGCTTGGCATCTATGTCACAGCAATGGGCTACCCGCCGAGCACGGCCGGCAGCCGCCGCTCCCTGTGGCTGGACCACCTCCAGCGTCCCGGTTGGCGCGCGGTCGGCGCGTTGGACGCCAACGGCGATCTTCTCGGTATCGCCTACGGTTACGTGGGCGGACCCGGCCAGTGGTGGTTCGAGGAGGTCCGCCGCGGGCTGCGATGGCTGGGGTCCGAGCGGCAGGCCTGGCTGGCCGACTACTTCGAGCTCACCGAGCTGCACGTGCGACCGGAGGCCCAGGGGCGAGGTATCGGGGAGGACCTGGTGCGCGGGTTGCTGGCCGGCACCGACCGGGCCCGCGTCCTGCTCTCCACACCCGAGCACGCCGCCGGTCGACCCAGCCGCGCATGGCAGCTCTACCGGCGGATCGGCTTCCTGGACGTGTTGCGTGAGTACCGTTTCACCGGTGACACCCGACCGTTCGCGGTGCTCGGCCGCACCCTGCCATTGGAACCGCCTGCCGGGCTCGGCACCCACGATTAGGGCGATTAGGGCGTGTCTCATGGCTCCGTTGCCGATCACCGCCACGCCACGCCCCAGCCCCCGCAGCGTGATCACATTGCGACGATCCCGACACCCAACGTGCTCACACACAGCCACCGGCCGCGACTCATCAATGACCACAGACGTGGCAGCCGCTGGAACCGCGACGCCAGCGACCCCCGGTAGGCCCGCCGACCACCCGACCCAGCACGATCACTGCCCAGCCGCTCAACAACACGCTGACCTGGGCAAACAACTATGCGCGTCACCCTGGACCCTCAGTCGGCCATCAAGCCAGGGTCGGCCTCAGCTGTCATAGCCGCCCCGTACGTCGACAGCACCTCACCCGACGTAGACCTGGAGCTGAAAGTATTGCAGTGCGCGTCGGTCAGACTATCGGCTTCATGTCGACTGATAGATGAAGAGATCAGCTGCATCGGCGACGGAAGTCTCCTTCGGCGGGAGGCACGGCATACCGTGCTACAGCCATTCAATGAGAAATGATATCGTCGGCCGCGCAAGTGCGCTTGCACCCTTCCCTACACAAATCCCTTCGCCCACTCCAGAAACTCCGCCAGGTCAGCTCCACGGCGGAAGCGCCCCGTCACCGTCCGGTCTCGCGTCGGAGAGCCTCGGTCGCGATGAGGCCGACCGAACATGGCCACCGGACGGCAGTCGTCGAGCAACCGGCGCATAACCCGTTGGCCCGGCGGCGATGTATCGCAAGGATCTTCTGTGCTCCGCCGGGCTGGGCCACGATGAACCGGATGGCGGTTTCGATGACGGACTGGCGCACAGACTTCACGTTTGACAACCGATTGCCACCAGCTGGTCGATCACCCCGGCGAACCCGCCGACGATCGACCCAGGCCGGCTCTGGCCGTCACCCGGTACATCAGGCGAGGACCCTCGTACCCCCGGCGACCGTGCAGCCATCGGCGGTTGTCCAGGACGTAGCCTGCCCCGGCCAGCACTGGCATCGAGCAGGCCTGCCGCTCGATGGCCGCGCGAAGGGCCGGGATGTGCGGCGCGGCAGCGGGTCCGAACCGGGCGAGTGCATCGAGGCGGATACGCACGGACACGACGCCGTTGGCCGCCACCGTGAACACGGACGACAGGTGCCCGTCCGCGCCGCCGAACAGCGCCGACCGAGGAGCCGACAACGCGACGAGCGCAGCAGGCTCATTCTGAGCAAGATCGAGGTGGACAGCGCGGCCATCGACCAGGATGACCTCCCCGCCCGAGGTCGGCTCACGGCCGCAGGTGGTCAACAGCAGGTCGGGAGGATCAGCGATGCCGGACCGGTCCGTATGCGGTGACAGCGCCGCTCGCGTGAAGCCGGCCAACGCGGCATCACGTGCGCCGCGATCCTCGATCACCGTCACGCCGTCCGGCCCGCTGTCGCGATGCGGGAGCACGGTCGCGCCGAGTGCACGTGTCAGCGCGATCATCTGTGCCGGACCGCGCACGGCGTCGATCAGGGCCAGGCCGGTGCCGGACAGGTCGGCGAGGATATCGTCAGTTGCTGTCGATCGGCGGATGGGCAAGTCCGGTCGCAACACGTCCACCTCCTTCTGAGGGAAGATGGAAGCTCACCTCCTGCACATGGCTCAGGTCCACTGACAAGTTGTCAACCATCCGGGCACCGCTTCGCTGCTAGATTAGGCCCGAGATCCATCGTCGTGCTGAGAGGATTTTCCGTGCCGTCCCCGTCGATGTTCTCTGTCTCGATCAAAGGTGTCGTCCTCGACTCCCAGAGACGTGTCCTATTGCTTAAGAACGAGCGCGACGAGTGGGAACTTCCGGGAGGCCGCATCGAGATCGGCGAGACACCGGAGGAATGCGTTGCCCGGGAGATCACCGAGGAGACGCAGTGGAAGGTCACGACCGGCCCCATCCTTGACGCCTGGATGTACCACATCGACGCGGCCGAGAAGCACGTCTTCATTGTCACCTACGGGTGCTACCCGGAATCGGAAGTCGACCCGGTCCTGTCCGACGAACACAAGGAGACTGGCCTGTTCACCGGGTCCGAGATACCCGGCCTGCGGATGCCTGACGGCTACAAGCGGTCCATCGCGGCCTGGCTCGAACAGGTGGGTTGAACCATGTCGTCCAGGCGGCGGCCGTCGGCCCTGTGGCTGTGGTCAAGCCCGGAGGCCAGCCGCGCCCTGCGGACGCGGGATCTGGCCGAGATCCTCCGCACCTACCGACGCCTCAACAGCCTGAGCCAGGAACGTCTTGCTCAGCTACTCGGCTACGACAAGACGTACATCTCGATGATCGAGACCCGCCGACGGGTCATCAACGATGTCGGCACCCTGCGTCACATCGCCCACGCTCTGGGCATACCCGTACACGCATTGGGTGTCACCGAGTCCGACGACGCCACATTCGCCGCCATGATGCAGTTCGCCGAATCGGTCCTTTCCTTGGCTGAGATTGCCCGGAAGACCGGACATGCGTCGGACGCTGTCAATGAGCTGTGGCCGCTCGTCGCACGCCTGGAGGCGCGATCGGCCGAAGGCTTCATGGAACGGGACTCCCTCTTCGTGCTCGCCCGCGCCCGTCTCAGTCTCGGCGTCGCACTCGGCACGCTCCTGCCCGACGAGAAGCTGACGAGCGCCGCGAAATGGACCGGCCAAGCCCTCATCATCGCCGAACGTCTCGGCGAGCCGGATCTGACGACGCACACGCTGACCATGCACGGGAACGAGCTGCGCAAGGCGGGGCGCGTTGCAGCCGCGATCGTGCGACTGCAACGCGCGGTCGTGCGGTCGACCGACGCCGGATCGCGAGCGACCGCCTGCGCGATGCTCGCCCGTGCCGCCGGGGAAGCCGGACACGCTGAGCTGTTCGACGTCACGATGAACGACTACCGACACCAACTCGACCAGGCGCCCGATGCTGGGATGCTGGCGAACGAGTTCACCTTCCGCGAGGTACAGCTGCGCGGCCTCGCCGCCACCGGACGGGCAGCATTGGCCGCTCGGCTGCTGAGCCAGTCCGACGCACCGAACGCGCCCGTCGCGCCGCAGTGGGCCGTCATCGAGCGCATCACAATCGGCGACGTGCTACTCGCGATCGACGACCCGGAGGGCGCAGAAGAGGCCCTCCTGGCCGGACTGCGCGGCGCTGAGTCTTTTCGCCTTCCGCACCAGGTCCAGCGCGCCGTTCGGATCGCAACAGCCGGGCGGCTCGACGCCGTAACCGAAGCCGAGCACGCTCTGATTATCCGACTCGCTGCGCTCGGGACCGATAGATGATCGTGTGGGGCTTCCGCGCCCTGTACACGCTGCCGACCGTGTCGTTTGGTCAGCTGAGCACTGCACCGGAGGCTGTCCGGCACTACACCGAGGCGCCCTGGACGCGGCTCTCCAGCCTCGTCGTGCCCATGAACGGTCAGGGTCATCTTGATCAATCCGGCAAACTGCGACGACCGCGTCGTGCCCACGATCACTCATGAGGTTGCGCATGTCATCCTCTGCCACGAGTCGCAGGTGCGACTGACCGTCGTGGCGCTGCCCCCCGGTGGTGGCGCGGGCCAGCGGTCGGCACTGGAAGCCGGCCAGCCGGTGAATCTTGGTGCTCAGCACCGCCGCGGGAACACCCCAGACCCTCCCGGTCAGCCCGCCTGGCCGGCTCGACCTCCGGCTCCGGCTCGGCCTCGGGCTCCGGATTCTTGTCATTCGACCCAGCCCCTGTGCCGTCCGCAGAGCCCGCGACGGCCGAGGACTTCGGCGCCTGCTCCGGGACTGGCTCCGGTTCGGCAACAATGGCGCCAACCGCTGCGCCGGGATGGCCTCGGGCGGTGCGTGGCGGGCCCCGGCGCCGTGCTGATGGGCGCCGACAACGGCCAAGCCGGCCCCGACCGCCCAGCCCGGGCCCTCCCCCACATCGCACCCGGCGCGGAGCCCCGTCGAGGATGTCGTCCCAGGTCCCGTCCCCTGACCAACGGCGATGGCGCGACCACACCGTCTTCGCATCCCTTCTGCGCCGCGTCGAGGTCGCCACACAGCGCATCAGCGAGCTGGAGACCGACAACACCCGGCTCCGCCACGCCCTCGCCGAGGCCCTCGGCGAGCGCCGCGCCATCGCCCGCGAACCCCAACACGACACGCCAGGACCACGAATTTCGAGACCCACCGGAGCATCCTGCCAAGCTGCGTCACCGACACCGTCCACAACACAAAGCAGCAGCTCACGGCCTTGATCATCCTCGCAGCTCAAGATAACACCCGAGAGTACCTTCGCGGCGGTCAGACACCGCAGCAAGATCACCAAAGGTTTCGGGTCGCGGGCAGCGGGGCTGGCGATGACATTCAAGCTCGTCCAGGCCGCGCAGGACCGCTGGCGCGTGGTCAACGCACCCCATCTCGTTGCGCTCGTCCGCGCCGGTGCCAACTTCGTCAACGGCAAGCTCGTCGAACGACCTGACGAACATCCACAACCCGAGGTCGCCTAAAGAGCTTCATCCACAGGTCTTGACTATTGCTCCTGCCCGGCGCGCGATCCGTCAACGCAACAGTGCCCCCCGACTTGATTCTCGAGTTAGGAGACCGCCGACGACATGCGCGAGGGGTTGCTGGCCCCTCGCGGTCCACACCGGACTGCAGGTGATGAACGCGATCATGGAGTCCGAGGTGACGGCGGTGTGCGGGCCCAAGGGCCGTCACGGCCGTCAACGCAACCGCGACCCGGCACGGTCACGGCGTCGGGTCGGTCACGGCGTCGGGTCGCTGACCCTGGGCGGGCGCCGGGTGCCGGTGGCGCAGCCGCGGACGCGCGCGGTCGACAGCTCGGGTGAGCTGCCGGTACCTGCCTACGAGGTGTTCTCCGACACCGAGATGCTCGGCCCGGATGGCGCTGGACCGGATGCTCGCCGGGATCTCGACGCGGCGCTACCCGGTGCGCTCGAACCGGTCGGGCAGCGACGGGGTGCACTTCGGTGCGCACACCTGCGTGGTCGCCGTCGGGATCGACATCGACGGCACCAAGCACGCGTTGTCGCTGGTCGAGGGCTCGACAGCGAACACCACGCTGATCACCGAGCTGATCGTGGGCCTGCGGGAGCGGGGCCTGGATGTCACCAAGCCCGTCCTGGCGGTGCTCGACGGATCGAAGGCGCTGCGCCGCGCGGTGCTCGACGTGTTCGACCGCCGGTGATCGGTCGCTGCCGACTCCACAAGATCAGAAATGTTCAGGACCATCTACCGGACAAGCTGCGCTCGACGGTCACCTCAAGGATGCGCCGGGCCCATCACGCCGACTCCGCCCTGGCCGCCGAGGCCGAACTGTGCGCGCTGGCCGCCGAGCTCGACCGCACCCACCCCGGCGCCGCACCCACCCCGGCGCCGCGGCCAGCCTGCGCGAGGGCATGGCCGAGACCCTGACCGTGCTGCGGCTGGACCTCCCACCCCCCTGGCGCGGACGTTCCGCTCGACGAACGCCGTGAAGTCGATGATCTCTATCCGCCGCGATCACAGCTCGAACGTCAAGCGCCGGCGCGACGGCACGATGGCGCTGCGCTGGTGTGTCGCCGGGATGGTCGAGGCCGGCAAGCAGTTCCGTCGCGTCAACGGCCACATGCACCTACGATCCCTGCGCGACACGCTGGACCGGGCCACTCAACCTTTCGGTGCCACCAGCCATACCGAACCCGTCGAAGCTGCCTGATGATCACCGGGCCGCCACCGAGTCTCCACGGACTCGGGACATCCTCTCCGGTCGTCCTGACCGAGATTGTCGGACCTCGGTGGCACGATGACGTCGTGCCGCTTCCGCCTTCGCCCCCGATCCAGCGCCGTCCGCGCGCCTTACCGATGTTGATGGCGTTGCTGGTGGTCATCACCCTGCTCGGCGGCTGCGCCCGGGTGCGCACCGCGCTCGCCCTGCAACCTGACGACACCGTGGTCGGCGAGATCGTGGTGGCGACCCCCGAGAAGGGACCCGACGATCCCGGTCCGGTGATCGCCGTACCGAGTGCGCTCGCCTCCGAGGTGGACGTCTCGGAGTACCGCCAGGACGGCTACGCGGGCTCGGTCCTGCGCTTCTCCGGGCTCACCTTCGCCGAGTTATCCACGCTCACCACCGTGGCCGGGCCTGCCGGCGAGGCGGCCCCGTTCACGCTGCGCCGCGTCGGCAATCGGGTTCTCGTCGACGGGTCGGTCGATCTCACCACCATCCTTGGCGACCGCGCCGACTTCCAGCTCAAGATCAGCTTTCCCGGCGAGATTCTCGAGACCACCGGTGACGCCGAGTCGGGCACGGTGAGCTGGACCTTCAAGCCGGGCGAGGTCGGCGACGTTACGGCTATCGCCACATTCGACGATCCCAACGGTCCATCCGTCCTCGGGTGGAGCCTTCTGCTCGCCGCGATCGTCGCGGCGGCGGTTGGGGCGGTGGTGGAGCTTGCCCGGTGCACCCGGAATGCACCGATCAGGACGGCGAGCCGCTGACCGCGACCGAGCGCCGGGCTCCCAGCCCCAGCGTTCGCACGATCTCCGAGGTCGCCGTGGAGCGGTTGAGCGTGTAGAAGTGCAGCCCGGCCACGCCCTCGTCCAACAGCCGCTGTGACATCTCGGTGGTGGCATCGATTCCCGCGGCACGGAATGCCGCGGGGTCCTCGAGGTAGGGCTCCAGTCGCGCGGCGAGGGCAACCGGCACCGGGGCTCCGGAGAGTTCCGGGCCGCGCCGCAACGTGCGGAGCGTGGTGAGCGGCATGATTCCCGGGAGCAACGGTACGTCGCAGCCGGCCGCGACGAGCCGGTCGCGCAACCGCAGAAAGCCGTCGGGTTCGAAGAAGAGCTGGCTGATCGCGAAGTCGGCGCCCGCCCGGATCTTTTCCAGGAGCCGGGTCAGATCGGAGCCGGGATCGGCCGAGCGAGGGTGGCCGTAGGGGAACGCCGCGACACCCACGCAGAAGTCGCCGAGTCTGCGCACGAGCGCGACGAGCTCGGCGGCATAGTTGAGGCCTTGCGGGTGGGATTTCCATTCGCCGAGCGGGTCGCCAGGGGGGTCGCCCCGCAGAGCGAGCACATTGGAGATTCCCGCGGCGGCGTAGGCGCCGATCACCTGGCGCAGCTCGGCCGCGGAATGGGCGACAGCGGTCAGATGCGCCATCGGCACCAGTGTGGTGTCGGACGCGATGCGGGCGGTGGTGCGGATCGTCCGGTCACGACGGGAACCACCCGCGCCGTAGGTGACCGACACGAACGCGGGATCGAGGGGTTCCAGCCGACGGATGGCGCGCCACAGCTCCGCCTCGCCCGTCTCGTCCTTCGGTGGGAAGAACTCCACCGAGAAGACCGGCCCGTCACCGCTGATCCGTTCGGTCACCCGCACAGCCGCAAGCCTACGGTGCTTGCCCGAGGGGCCTGGCCCGCCGCCGATCGGCACGCTTTCGGTGCTCGCGGTTACCCTCGCCGGGTGCCCATCTCGTCCTCCCCGCGCGCTCCCCATGCGGTTGCGTCGACCAGCACCGTGGCCACCAGAACCGTGTCCACCAGCACCGTGCCCAGCGGCAGCGCCGACGGTGTCAGCATCGTCGCCGGAGCCCCGACGCGCGGAGCCGGCCAGCCCGGTCACGTCGACCTCGTCGTCGAGGTCGAGGCGGCGTTGGCCGCGTTCCTGGCACAACGTCACGTCGACACGGCCGCGCTCGACCCGGCGTTCGCCGAGGCCACCGGTGCGCTCAGCGATTTCGTGCTCGGCAGCGGCAAGCGCATCCGACCAACGTTCGCATGGTGGGGCTGGCGCGGCGCCGGCGGCGACCCGCACGGTGCCGAGGCCGCCGCGGTGCTCTGGGCGGTCAGCGCGCTGGAGTTGATCCAGGCCTGCGCGCTCATCCACGATGACCTGATCGACGCCTCCACCACCCGCCGCGGCCGGCCGGCCCTGCACGTGCAGTTCGCGCACCGACATTGCGACGGTGCCTGGCACGGGCGTCCGGATCGGTTCGGGGCCGCGGCTGCGATCCTGCTGGGCGATCTGGCCTTGGCCTGGGCCGATGACATGCTCCGCGCCGCGGGCCTGCCTCCGGCCGCTGCCACCCGGGCCGGCGCTGTGTGGGAGGCGATGCGCACCGAGATGCTCGGCGGGCAGTACCTCGACGTGTTGCACCAGTCGATGGGCGACGCCTCGGTGCGCGCCGCGCTTCAGGTGAGCCGCTTCAAGACCGCCGCATACACCGTGGAACGCCCCCTGCACCTCGGTGCGGCGCTGGCCGACGCCACCCCGGAGCTCATCGCCTGCTACCGCAGGTTCGGCGCCGACATCGGAGTGGCATTCCAGCTCCGCGACGACCTGCTCGGCATGTTCGGCGATCCGGCGGTCACCGGCAAACCGGCCGGCGACGATCTCCGCGAGGGTAAGCGCACCCTGCTGCTCGCGGTGGCCGTCCAACGCGCCGACCAGGGCGGCCACCTCGGCGCGCTGGCCGCCCTCGATGCGGCCGTTGGCGATCCGGACCTGGGTGACGACGACGTGGATCGGGTCCGCACGCTGCTCTGCGAGCTGGGCGCCGTCACAGCCGTCGAGCAGCGTATCGGCGCACTCACCGGCTCCGCGCTCGACGCACTGAGCTCCGCCGAGGTGGCCGAACCCGCCGCCGCCGCGCTGGCCGACCTCGCCGTGGCCGCGACCAGACGTCGCCGATGACCCGCCCGAGATCGATCCGAACGGTGCCGGGCCGTACCGATCACGTGATCGTCGTCGGGGCGGGGTTGGCCGGGCTCAGCACCGCCCTGCACCTGCTGGGCGCAGGCCGTCGGGTCACGATCCTGGAGCGGGCGGCGCATCCGGGTGGGCGAGCGGGTCGGCTCGACCTCAGCACCGAGCGCGGCACGTTCCTGGTGGACACCGGCCCCACCGTGCTGACCATGCCGTCGTTGCTCGCCGAGGCTCTCGGCGCCGTGGGTGAGGAGCTCAGCGGCCGGCTCGACCTGATCCCGCTCGATCCGGCATACCGGGCCCATTTCGCCGACGGCTCCACCATCGACGTGCACAGCGACGGTGCGGCGATGGAGGCCGAGGTCCGGCGGGTCTGCGGCGCGGATGCCGCCGCGGGTTACCGCCGGATGCGGCACTGGCTCACGCAGCTCTACCGGGCCGAGATCGACTCGTTCATCGGCGCGAACCTCGACTCACCGCTCGATCTGCTCGGCCCGGACCTGGTTCGCCTCGCCGCGCTCGGCGGCTTCGGACGGCTCGGCAGGCGGGTGGAGCGCCTGCTACCCGACGAGCGGCTGCGCCGGATCTTCTCCTTCCAGTCCCTCTACGCCGGGGTGCCCCCGCACCGGGCGCTCGCCGCGTACGGCGTGATCGCCTACATGGACACGATCGGTGGGGTGTTCTTCCCCATGGGCGGCATGCGGGCGGTGGGCCAGGGCCTGGCCGACGCCGCGGTGGTCGCCGGCGCTGAGATCGTCTACGGCCGCACCGTCACAGGTCTGGAGCGCCGCGGGGCCCGCGTCATCGCCGTACGGCACGGGGCCACCGGTGAGGGCGGCCCGACCGAACGGCTCGCCTGCGACGCGGCCGTGCTGACCCCGGACCTTCCCGTAGTGCACCAGCTGATCGGGCGGGCGCCCCGGCGGCCGGTCCGTCTGCGGTACTCGCCCAGCGCGGTCGTCCTGCACGCCGGCCTCACCGGCACCCACCCCGAGCTGGCCCACCACACGATCTCCTTCGGCGGTGCCTGGCGCCGCACCTTTCGCGAGATCATCGACGAGGGCCGGCTGATGAGCGACCCTTCGCTACTCATCACCCGGCCTACCGCGACCGACCCCGGGCTCGCTCCGGAGGGCTCCGACCTGCTGCTCGTGTTGGCCCCATGCCCCAACACCGACACCGGGGCACTCGACTGGGCCAGGATCGGGCCCGCGTACCGCGACGAGCTGCTGGGCGTGCTCGCCACGCGCGCGCATCCGGGTCTGCCCGACCTCACCGGTGAGATCGAGATCTCCCGCCTGGTCACCCCGGCGCACTGGACGGCCGACGGGCTCGCGGCCGGCACTCCGTTCTCAGCCGCACACACGCTCGCCCAGACCGGTCCATTCCGCCCGCGCAACCTCGTGCGCGGGCTGGAGAACGTGGTTCTGGCCGGCTGCGGCACCACCCCGGGCGTCGGAATCCCGCCGGTGCTGATCTCCGGGCGCCTCGCTGCTGCCCGCATCACCGGGGCCGGGGCAACGCCCAGGCCCAGCGTCCGGGCCCGCAGGGTGCCCACAGCCGGTTGACGCCGGTCATGCGAGCATGGTGCCCGTCATGACCGTGCAGCCCACATCACTGGTCGGCAAAGAGGCGTCGCCCGACCAACTGACGTCGACGCCCACCCCCACTGTGCCTACAGCCGGGGTGTGGCGCGCCCGGCCCGGGGAGCCACTGTGGGGACGCCCCCCCCGCGCACCGTTGCTCCTCGGCCTGACCGCCTCCCTGCTGATGGTTCTGGGAGGTTTCGGCGCCGGCGGCATTCTGGTTCGGGATCCGCTGCTGTCGAACTCCGCGCTCGGCTTCTGGCGCTACGGGCACGGCCGCGAACTGGCCACCGTGCTGATCTACCTCGGCGTGGCGTTGCTCGCCTGGGCGTGGGTCCGGCTGGGCCGCGAGGTGCTGGCCGGCCGGGTAGGCGGGCGCGCGGTGTTGACCACCGCGTGCGTCTGGTTCGCGCCGATGCTGTTCTCCCCACCGTTGTTCACCCGCGACATCTTCAGCTACCTCGCCCAGGGTTCCCTACCACTGGCCGGGCTGGATCCCTACGCCGTCGGTCCCGAGGCGATTCCGGGCATCCTCGCCGACAACGTCCACTACTTCTGGCAGGACACCCCGGCTCCGTACGGGCCGCTTTTCATCCTCGAGGCCAAGGCGATCGCCGCACTGGCCGGGGACAACATGATCCTCGGCGTCGTCCTGATGCGGCTCGCGTTGCTTCCCGGTCTCGCCCTGATGCTGTGGGCACTGCCGGAGCTGACCCGTCGACTCGGGGGGCGCGTGCCGGTCACCCTGTGGATCGCGGTGGCGAACCCGGTCATGATCATACATATGGTCGGCGGCGGACACAACGACCTGCTGGTGGTCGGGCTGCTCACGGCGGGGTCGCTGATCGCGCTGCGTGGTGGCTCCGCCGCCGGGATCGCCCTGGCCAGCGCCGCGATGGCGGTGAAGGCCAGTGCCGGTCTGGCGCTGCCGTTCCTCGTGCTCGTGTGGGCCTCGCAGCTACAGGGCTCGCGCCGGACCCGGATCCTCAAGGCCACCGCGGCGGGTGTCGGGGTGTTCGCAGTCGTCTTCGGAGCGTGCACGCTGGCCGCCGGGGTCGGGCTGGGCTGGCTGCCCGCGCTGAGCGCACCCTCGATGATCGTCAACTGGATGTCGGTCCCCACCGGTGTGGGCGAGATCGCGCACGGTGTCGTCGGATGGGTCGTCGAGGTGCCCAAACAGCCGTTCATCAACGGCGCCCGGATCATCGGTGGAGTGGCGCTGCTGTACATCGCCTGCCGTCAGTGGTTGGCAGCGCGGGACGGTGGGCCGGACGCGATCCGCCGGGCCGGCATCGTGCTGCTCGTCGCTTCGGTGCTCTCCCCGGCAACGTTGCCCTGGTATGTGAGCTGGGGAATGGGACTCCTGGCGATGGCGGCATGGACGACCCGCGGGCTGACCGTGGTCGTGTTCACATCGCTATGGCTGATCGTCGTCTACTACCCCAACGGTGAGGACGCGCTGTACAACTGGCCCTACCTCGCCGTTTGCGCCCTGCTCTGCGCCCTCGCCGCGGTGTCGCTGCACCATCCCGACCCACTTCGGCTGCGATACGAGGTGCGCCGGGAGAACCCCGCGCCAGATGGGTCGGCGACGAGCGGTGCGCAGCACCGGCTCGGCTGAGCTCGACGCCGCCGGAATCACCGACCCGGCGCTGCGGGCCGCCTACACGACCTGCCGCCGGCTCAACGCCACACACGGCCGCACGTACTTCCTCGCCACCGGTCTGCTCCCGGTCCGGCGCCGGCCGGCTGTTCATGCGCTCTACGGCTTCGCCCGGTACGCCGACGAGATCGTCGACGACCTCGAGGACGTCCGCCCGGTGGCGGCGAAGGCCGCCGAGCTCGACCGTCTGGCCGCGGCGCTGGCGGCCGCTCTTGCCGGTACACCGACCGTCGGCAGTTCGTTCCTACCTGACCTGCCCGTGCTCGCGGCGCTGGCCGACACCGCCCGCCGATACGACATCGACCGTCGACATTTCGCGGACTTCATGGTGTCGATGCGAATGGACACCCACGTCACCGGCTACCGGAGCTTCGACGATCTCGCCGTGTACGTGCACGGCTCGGCCGCGGTGATCGGGCTGCAGATGCTGCCGATTCTCGGCACGACGGTGCCGCGAGCAGAGGCCGAGCCGCCCGCCGCGGCGCTCGGCGTCGCCTTCCAGATCACCAACTTCCTCCGTGACATCGGCGAGGACCTCGACCGCGGTCGGCTGTACCTGCCGGCCGACGAGCTGGCCGCGTTCGGGGTGGATCGTGAGCTCCTCACCTGGTGCCGCCGCAACCGGCGCCCCGACCCCAGGGTGCGCCGGGCCCTGGCCCACCTCGTGGCACACACCCGCGCGATCTACCGCCGCGCCGAACCGGGGATAGCGATGTTGGAGCCGGCCTCGCGCGCGTGCGTGCAGTGTGCGTTCACTCTCTACCAGGGCATTCTCGACGAGATCGAGGACGCCGGTTACCACGCGCTGCACCGCCGGGTCGCGGTGCCGAACCGGCGGCGTCTCGCCGTGGGACTGCCGAGCTTTGCCCGTGCGCTGGCGGCCAGGGTGCTCTCGTGAGGAAAGGGGCGGCTAGAACGCCATCGCCTGCGCGCGCCGCTTCACCTCACGATGTCGCCCCGCCCGCAGCATGGAGATCGCGACGTCCGGCAACGAGCCGTCCTCGGCGAAGAGCCACCGCAGGATGTCGGCGTCGCGGTACCCGCCGTCGCGCAGCACGGTGATGGTGCCCGGCAGGCCCTTGACGATGGTCGAGCCGTCGAGGAAGTCGGCGGGTACGACCACCGCGCCGTCGCGGCGTAACGACAGAAGGTGCCCGTCGCGAACCAACTGGTGCACGCGGGACACGGGGATGGACAACAACTGAGCAACCTCGGCGACGGGCAACATCGCCACGTCCGCGGACAGCGTCGCCGGGGCATCGGACACCTCGTTCACAGCGGCACACGATGCCACATCACCCCGGTGCTCCGGCAGTGTTTCAGCCGGGCGGTACCGTCGACGCGTGAATGCCCCTCCCTTCGCAGGTGCCCTGCTCGATGGGCGCTATCGGGTGGGGCCGTTGATCGCACGTGGGGGGATGTCGACGGTCCACCGGGGCACCGACACCCGTCTCGACCGGCCCGTCGCGATCAAGGTGATGGACCCTCGCCTGGCCGGTGATCCGGCGTTCCGCACCCGCTTCGAGCGGGAGGCGCGATCGGCGGCCCGGATCGACCACCCGGCCGTCGTCGACGTGTACGACCAGGGAGACGACGTACGCGGCCCGGAACCGGTGCTGTTCCTGGTGATGGAACTCGTCGAGGGCGGCACGCTGCGCGATGTCCTGCGGGCGGGCGGCCCGCTGGGCGTACCCGCTGCGCTCGCGGTGCTGGAGCCGGTCCTGGCGGGGCTGGCCGAGGCGCACCGGCTCGGCCTCGTGCACCGTGACATCAAGCCGGAGAACGTGCTGATCAGCCGCACCGGCGAGGTCAAGGTGGCTGATTTCGGGCTGGTCACCGCCGCGGCACAGGCCGGTGCCAGCCACGTCGGAATAATCATGGGAACGGTCGCGTACCTCTCCCCCGAGCAGGTCACCACCGGCGCGGCGGATCCTCGCAGCGACGTGTACGCGGCCGGGGTACTGCTCTACGAGCTCCTCACCGGCACCCCGCCCTACACCGGGGACACCGCGATCTCGGTGGCGTTCCGGCATGTCAACGAGGACGTCCCGGCTCCGTCACTGATCGCGGGCGACGTACCACCCGAGCTCGACGAGCTGGTGCGCCGCGCCACCCGACGGGACCCGGCCGCCCGTCCCGCCGACGCCGCCGCGCTGCTCGCCGCGCTGGAGGACGTCCGGGACCGGCTGGGGGTGCCCCGGGTCCCGCCGCCGGCACCGCCGGGCTGTCCACCCGAAGAGCAGGACACCGCGCCCGCCGGGGCCCAGCACCCGCCCGGCACGAACGGCCATGCTGCCGCACCCGGCCCTGGTGGCACCCGGGCGATGCCCCGACCTGTGTCGACCGGCATGCATCCGTTCCCGGTCGGGGCCACCCTGCTCGATCGCGACGACCCCCACGTCAGTGCCCGGCGTCGAAGCCGACGTATCTTCACCGCGTGGATCGCCGTGGTCATCGCGCTCGCGCTACTCCTGGCAGTGACCGCATGGTGGCTGGGTAGCGGCCGCTGGACCGCGATGCCATCGCTGCTCGGCGTCGACCGCCCGGTCGCCGAGCGACTGCTCGTCGACGCCGACCTCGTCGCCACGGTCACCGAGACCTACGACGACACGGTCGCCTCGGGGCTGGTCTCGGGCACCGATCCCGCACCGGAGGCCAGGTTGCTCCGTGGCACCCAGGTTCGACTCACCGTGTCGGCCGGGCGACCCGTCGTCCCCGACCTGGCGCCGGGAACCACCGTCGCCGCCGCGGAGCTGGCCGTGCGCGATGCCGGGCTCAACCCCGTCTCGGCCGCCGACTCCGCCGTGTTCAGCGACACCGTGCCGGTGGGCGCGGTCGTGCGCACCGACCCGCGAGCCGGCACCGTCCTGTCCATCGGGGCGCCGGTCACCCTCGTGCTCAGCCAGGGCGCAGAACCGGAGCGCGGGATCGATCTGTCGGACCTGTTCGAGGACGACCTCGAGGACACCCCGGAGGAGCTCGAGGACAACGGCCTGGGGACCGACCTCATACCGCGGCTGCCGTTCGGCCTCGGCGGTGGCACGGTGATCGGCATGGGACCGGAGCCCGACTCGCGGTTGACGCCGGGCGGCACGGTCGCGCTCCCGGCGATCTGATCAGCCCCGCAGCATCTCCGCCACCAGGAACGCCAGCTCGAGTGACTGCTGGGTGTTCAACCGGGGGTCGCACGCCGTCTCATAGCGCCCGCCGAGATCGGCGTCGGAGATCTCCTGTGCCCCACCCAGACACTCGGTGACGTCCTCGCCGGTCACCTCGACGTGGATCCCGCCCGGGTGCGTCCCGAGGCCGGCGTGCACCTCGAAGAAGCCCTGCACCTCGTCGACGATCCGGTCGAAGTGCCGTGTCTTGTATCCGGTGGTGGACTCGACGGTGTTGCCGTGCATCGGGTCGCACTGCCAGATGACCTTGTGCCCGGACGACTCCACCTTCTCCACGATGCCCGGCAACACGTCACGGACCTTGCCGTTGCCCATCCGACTGATCAGGGTGAGCCGGCCGGGTGTGTTGCGCGAGTCGAGCCGGTCCACGTACTCGACGGCCAGCTCGGGGGTGGTGGTCGGGCCGATCTTGAGCCCGATCGGGTTGGCCACCAGCGCGGCGAGGGCGATGTGCGCGCCGTCGAGCTGGCGGGTGCGCTCGCCGATCCACAGGAGGTGCGCCGAGAGGTCGTAGAGCCTGGGATGCTCGCCTGTGGTGTCCAGGCGCAACAGCGAGCGTTCGTAGTCGAGCAGCAGCGCCTCGTGGGAGGCGTAGAACTCGGTGGTGTGCATCTGGTAGTCCTCGACGCCGCACGCGTCCATGAACCGCAGTGCCCGCTCGATCTCCGCGGCCAGCGCCTCGTAGCGTTCACCGGCGCGGGAGGTGCGCACGAAGTCCTTGTTCCAGTCGTGCACCATCGTCAGGTCGGCCATCCCGGTGGCGGTGAGCGCCCGGACCAGGTTCATCGCGGCGCTCGCGTTGGCGTAGGCGCGTACCATGCGCGCCGGGTCAGCGATCCGCACCGCCACGTCGGGGGTGATCCCGTTGACGATGTCACCACGGTAGGACGGCAGACCGAGCGAGTCCAGCGGCGCGCTGCGCGGCTTCGCGTACTGCCCGGCGATGCGGCCGACCTTCACCACCGGCAGGCTCGCGCCGTAGGTGAGCACGATCGCCATCTGGAGCAGGGTGCGGATGGTGGCGCGGATGTGCGGCTCGGTGTTGTCGACGAAAGTCTCGGCGCAGTCGCCACCTTGTAGCAGGAACGCCTCCCCGCGCGCGACGGCGGCCAACCGATCCTGGAGCCGGTCCACCTCGGGTGGCAACGTGACCGGTGGGACGCTCTCCAGGACGGTGCGCACGTGCGCCACGTGGGCGGCATCGGGCCAGTCCGGCTGCTGCGCGGCCGGGCGGGCCAGCGCGTCGTCAAGGCGCGCCCGGAGCTCAGCGGGCAGCGGGGGCAGCTCGGGCAGCACTTCGAGTGGGGCGTCGACGGTCCAGGTCACGGTGTCCAAGGGTATTGGACGGCCTCGCCGGCATGTGGCTGGGCCGATCGGGGATCGTCCAGGCCGGCCGTCACCCGATTGGCCCGGTTCCACATCGGACGGTACGGATACTCCCTTCCATGGGAACAATTCTATGGATCATCGCCGTTGTACTCGTGATTTCCGGGATCGTCTCGCTCGTCCGGGGGCAGGTGCTCTGGGTGCCGTGCTGATCATCGTCGGACTGCTCGTCGGCCCTGGTGGGGTGAGTATCTTCACCTGACCGGTCTCACGGCACCGCTCTCACCTCACTGCTCTCACCTCGCTGCTACGGAGGACTCGATCGCCTCCCACCGTCGGAGGTTGAGCCGGGCGTCGGCAAGGGCGTCATGGGCGTCTGCGCCATGCTGCGGGAGCGGCGGGCGTCCGGCGTCCTCCCAGCGTTGCCTCAGCTCGCGGGTGAACCGGGGCAGGGCCCGGGGCAGCGCCGGCATCGCGCCCCAGAGCTGGCACAGAGCGACGTGGTCGTACGCCGCGATCCACGCCCACAGCTCGACCTCGCCGGGGGCCGAGGTCAGGAACGTCAACAGGTCGGCGCGCAGCCGTTCCCGGGATCGCCACGCCGCGGCGCCGGGCGAGGGCAGCTTGGGCAGCACGTTCGCCCGTACCCAGGTGCCCGCCCTGGACGGGTCGAAAGCCGTCGACACCGCGTAGAACTCGCGCCCGTCATCTCCGACCACTCCGATCGACACCAGGTCGATCGTGGTCCCGTCCTCGATGAACTCGCAGTCGTAGAAGAAGCGCACGTAGGAAGGCTAACGACCCCTCATCGGGCCCGTGTGTCAGGGACACGGGCCGGGTCCCGACCGTTGGTATGAGTGGACCCACCGCCGCCTTTCGCCGCTGCCGCGCGCTCCTTCACCGACGCCGCATACAGGTCGACATAGGTCTGGCCGGAGAGCTCCATCAGCGCGTACATGATCTCGTCGGCCATTGAACGCTCGATGAACCGGTCGCCGACCATGCCGGCGTAGCGGGCGAAGTCCAGCGGCTCGCCGAGCTTGATGTGCACGTGATAGGGCCGCCACAGCTTCGAACCGATCGGGTTGACCCGGTCGGTACCGAACATCGCGACGGGGATCACCGGAACACCGGCCTCGAGGGCCATCCGCGCCACACCCGTCTTGCCCTTGTAGAGCCGACCGTCCGGCGAGCGGGTGCCCTCGGGGTAGATGCCGAGCAAGGTCTCCTCGCGGAGCAGGCGCACGCCCGTCTCCAGCGCGGCCTTGGCTGCCGACCCGCTCTCCCGGTCCACCGGTACCTGGCCCATCCCGGTGAAGAACATCTTCTTCGCCCGACCGATGAGCCCGGGCTGGGTGAAATACTCGCGCTTGGCCAGGAACGCGACGCGACGCGGCAGGAGCAAGGGCAGGAAGAAGGAGTCCGCGACGGCGAGGTGGTTGCTCGCCAGGATCGCCCCGCCCTTGCGCGGGAGGTGCTCGAGGCCCTCGATCGTGGGTCGACAGAGCAGCCGCAGGAAGGGACCGAGAAGGACGAACTTGGACCACCAGTACAGCACCGCGGGCGTGCCCCCTCAATTCTGTCAAACGCCAGGGTACGGACGCCCGTGCGACGACGACAGTGGGCACATCCACTGTTCCCGCTGCCGTCGTGCCAGGATGGCCCACCGGCCACCATCGGCGGAGACGACGTGAGGAGGCGGCGTGAACCGGGATCCCGATGAGCGTCCGCCCCCCGACGGCGGTTCCGAACCCGAGTACGAACCCGACTCCGACATCGCCGACGATTTCGAACGGATCGTGGCGGGCTGGCGACGCGAAAGCTCCGTACCCGCATGGCCGGACGACGAGGTCCCGGTCGAACTTCCCTCCCCGACCCATCCGCCGGAGACCTACCCGCCTGTGACCCACCCGGTTGTGGATGAGCCGGATGGGGGTGGGCCGGGTGAGGGTGGGGCGGGTGAGGGCGGGGCGGGTGAGGGTGGGGCGGACTTGGGTGGGCCGGGTGACGGCGGGGCGGACAGGGGTGGGCCGGGTGAGCGGGGCGGGGCCGAGCCGGGCGGGGCCGAGCCGGGCGGGCACCGTGGCGGGAATCGGGGTGGCGTTGCTCTGGGTCATGTCGTGCTCCTTGTCGACTG
>JBOHEP010000307.1:0-1273 GCA_050701075.1 Pseudonocardia sp.
GGCGAGGACCCGGCCACGGCCGTGTCCGTCGTGGTGCCCGACGCCGCGCTCGGCGGCGCGCAGCGCACCGCCACCGCTGCCGTTGCGGGTGCCGAGTCGGTGCGCCCCGACGGCCCGGGAGTAGCGCCCTCGTGGGCCGTGTGCGACGAGACCGGCGGCGACGGCGGTGGCGGCCCGGTCGCGACCACGGTCGTAGCAGGCGCCGCGCTTCCGCCACCGGGCCCGCCACCGGGCTCGCCGCAGGCTGACGGGGTGCTGCTGGTTGTGCCGAACGGCAGGACGTGGCTGGTCACCGGCGGTCGGCGGCACGAGATCGACCTTGCCGACCGTCCGCTGGTCACCGCATTCGGAATTGCTGATCGCAAGCCCAGACCGGCAAATGCGGATCTGGTCTCCGCGGTGCCGCAGGGCCCCGCGCTGGCCACGCCTCAGGTGCCGGGCCGCGGTGGCCCAGCGCCCGCTGGTATGCCGGGCCGGGTCGGTGATGTCCTGGTGCGGAGCCCGTCGGATGGCCCTGAGCAGTACTACGTGGTGCTGGCCACCGGCCTGCAGGAGCTACCGCCGCTCGTTGCCGACGTCCTGCTGGCGGCCGGCGGCGTGTCCCGGTCGGTCGGGCCCGAGGTGCTCGCCCGCGCCCGGGCGGTCGAGGGGCTGGACGTGGCGCGCTGGCCGGCATCGTCGCCGTGGATCCTGGGGCCGGCCGACGCCCCGTTCGTCTGCTGGACCTGGGCGGGTGGTGGGCGTCCAGAGACAGGTGTGTTTCTCGGCACGTCGTTGCCGGTGCCCGCCGGGGGCGTCACCGTCGTCTTGGCCCAGGCGGACGGCGCCGGAGCGCGGGCCGACAACGTGGTGCTGGCCGACGGCGGCGGCGGGCCGGTCCGGGCCACCGGGCCCGGTCGGGCGCCCGGTGCCGGACCGCTGTGGCTGGTCTCGGCAACCGGGGTAGCCCACGGTGTGGCCGATGACGCCTCCGCGGAGGCGCTCGGGATCACCCGGGCGCAACCGGCACCGGAGGCGGCGCTGCGGATGCTGCCCCGCGGTACGTTGCTGGACGTGGCGCAGGCCGTGCAGGTGGTCGACATCGCGTCGACGGGGAGCTGACGACCCGGTCACCCGCGTCCAGGTCGGCGGCGCAGCAGCGTCGTGGCCGCCCCGGCGACACCGAGAATCGCGACCACGGCCAGCACGTCCAACGGTGCACCTGAGGGTAGGGGCGGCGGTACGGGAGTGGTCCCACGCAGGTCAGCAGTCGGTGGGGCCCGGTCCTCCGAGG
>JBOHEP010000308.1:0-1517 GCA_050701075.1 Pseudonocardia sp.
GCCGTAGGACCGTCGCGCTCGATCTCACGGGCGGTGCGCAGGTCCAGCACCAGACGCAGCCCGAAGACGTCCTTGAGGTGCGAGACGTCCGCCTCGGTCACGTACCGCAGCGACGCGCTGCGCAACAGCACCCCCGATCGCGTCGACCCACCGCCGTCCAACGGCAGGCCGCCGACGTCGCGGACGTTCTCCAGGCCCTCAAGCTTCAACCAGCGGTCGAGTCTCTCAGAGTTCACCCGATCACGGTAACCGCGCCGACCCGTCCGGTGCTCCTACCGACCAGCGATCCCGAGGATGACGACCGCGCCGGGCCCCACGCAGAGCCGCACCCCCAGCACCGACAGATGCCTCGACCAACGCCCGGAGCACGACCGCTACACCCCCTCGGCAGGCGCGCGACGCAGCGCCTGCGGCAGCATCACGGCGCCGACCGCGCCCTGCTTGCCGACCTGGTCATCCGGGTTGAAGAGGCGGCAGCGAGCCAGGGACAGACACCCGCAGCCGATGCACGAGTCGAGCCCGTCGCGCAGCGCGACCAGCGCCTCGATCTGCTCGTCGAGGCGCCCGCGCCAGGCCCGGGACAGCCGCGTCCAGTCCGCCTTGGTCGGGGTGCGCCCGTCCGGCAGCCGGTCCAGACCCTCGCGCACCTCGTCCAACCCGATGCCGATGGTCCTGGCGGCCCGGACGAACGCCAGCCTGCGCAGCACCGAGCGCGGGTAGCGGCGCTGCCCACCGGATGTGCGGGTGGTACGCAGCAGCCCCTCGCGCTCGTAGTACCGCAATGCCGACTGCGGGAAGCCGCTGCGGTGGGCCACCTCCCCGATCGTCAGCAGGTCCGTCGTATCCACTCGCCACTCCTTGACTTGAAGTCAGCTTCATCTTACAGGCTGTGTCCATGACGTCATCACGCACCACCCCAGAGATCGCCATCGTCACCGGAGCGAGCCAGGGTTTCGGGTTGGCCCTCACCGCGGCGCTCACCGCGCGCGGCACGACCGTCGTCGTCTGCGCCCGCGGCGCCGCCCGGCTACGCGCCGCCACGGGCGCGCTACCCCATCCCGAACTGGTGGTCGTCGTGCCCGGCGACGTCACCGACCCCGCACATCAGGCCCAGCTCATCGCGGCCGCGCAGCACCTCGGCGGGATGGACCTGCTGGTGCACAACGCCGGGGACCTTGGCCCCTCCCCCCTGCCCACGTTGGGGAACTACCCCGTCGACGCCCTGCGCGACGTACTTGAGGCAACCGTCCTGGCCCCGCTCGCCCTCACCCAGCTCGCGCTACCGCTGCTGCGGGCAGCCGGCGAACCAACGATCGTGACGCTCAGCTCGGACGCCGCCGTCGAGGCGTATCCGGGGTGGGGCGGCTACGGCGCCGCCAAGGCCGCTCTGGACCAGCTCGCCGCCGTGCTCGCCGCCGAGGAGCCCGCGCCCCTGCGGGTATACGCTGTCGACCCCGGTGACATGCGCACCGCCATGCACCAGCGCGCGTTTCCCGGCGAGGACATCTCCGACCGGC
>JBOHEP010000309.1:0-4114 GCA_050701075.1 Pseudonocardia sp.
TGGCAGCCGCTCAAACCCCGAAGGCGGGATCACCACCCGCCCGCCACCCCTCAGCCCAGCACGATCACTCCCCGACCGCTCGAACAATGCACTGACCTGGGCAAACGACTTTGCGCGTCACCCTGGCAGCGCATACCGCCCTGATTTACCAGTACTCATTCACGCGCGCGATGGTCAACGGATACATTAAGCACATCACGTCGGCGTCAGCTCAGCCTTCCGAGATCAGCTTCACGACGCGCGGCGAGTCGACGACATACAGCATGGACGACATAATTGAACTCAAGGAAGAGGCGTGGTTCCGTCGAGGTGTTGCGCTCTCAGATGAATGCAACCGCCACATCGCGGAGAAGGCGTACGAGAAGCTACAAGAGCTGCGATCTGCAACCGGCTTTCCTCACCAAATTGCCGCATCGGCGATGTCGATTGACCACGCGAACCAGGTCAAAGCCATGTTCGAGGAGATGGGACTGCAAGCTGCAACTATCCATAACGAGATGAAGCCCGACGACAAGAAGAGCACGATTGCAAAGCTTCGTAGCGGCCAGTTGGCCAGTTGGACTGCATCGTCCAGGTAATGATGCTAGGCGAGGGTTTCGATCACCCACCGCTGAGCGTCGCCGCGATCTTCCGACCCTATCGATCGCTTGCACCCTATATTCAATTTGTCGGTCGCGTCATGAGAACAATCAAACCGAACGATCCCAACCATGCGAATAACCAGGGATACGTCGTTTCACACGTCGGCCTGAACAATGGCGAACGTTGGGACGATTTCCGCGAGCTGGACGATCCGGACAAGAAGCTTGTCCACGAGTGGACGTCCGGCCCGGCGGTCGATCGCACTGCGAAGGATCGCTTGGCTGATCTGACAAGCGGCGCTGCGCAGCGATTTGACTACCCTGTAGCCAACGACGAGGTCGTTAGCCACTTTCTTTCGCAGTCATTTCTGGATCCCAACGATGATCGAGTCATCGACGCGTGGCTTGACGCAACGGGCCCTGGTGGATTCACGTTCCGCGAGTTGAGCATTTCTGCAGAACAGCTAAAGGCGATGCAAGCTAGCCGTGCAGCCCGCGAGGAAGCTCCAGCCGCTTCCATACCGTCACAGCCACAGATCCGGCGTCAGACGCTGCGCAGTTGCCTCGATAGCCGATCGAAAGCAGTTCACTATCGCATCCTGGTAGACCTAGGTCTTTCGCGAGCCGGATACGACATATCAAGGACAGTCGCAGCAGCAAGAGGAAACAATGCAGATGCGCTCTACGCAATCCTGAACCTTGAGATTGCTCGCTTTGTTGGGGAGAAGCCAGGAACGCGTAGGGACTGGGCGCTAGATCAGTACCAGGCGGCATACGACGAGCTCGATGTAATTGGGGATGAGGTCGCCTCGCGGCTTCGTCGTGCGATGGAGGCTCGCGATGCCAGTAACTAAGAACCTAAGAACATCCTGAAGCATGTCCGCGTCGAGCAGGCGAAGCGGAAGCGGAACTGTGAGCGCAACCGTAAGGCCCATACCATCAAGCGCGGCGAGTTCTGTCTGGTTGTACAGGATGGGCAGTCTGCGCCGAGCTACTGTCTAGAATGCGGCGGTGACATCTTGTCACTGGCGCAAAGACGCTCCAAGCGCTTGTGGCGACTTAAGCACGCGAGTCTCTCGTAGGTGCCCTGTCAGTCAGGAGCGACACTTGGCGACGGGTTGGCCGGTCGTTGCGCTCCTCCACCAGCCCGAGCAGTCGCTTCACCTCCGGTGACAGGGTGTGAAAGCGCTCCGCCAAGGTGCAGCGGTACCATCTCGGCATGAAGGCAACCATCGACAGTGCCGGTCGATTGGTTATCCCCAAGCAACTGCGGGATCGGCTCGGACTCGGACCCGGAACGGTCGAAGTTGAGGCGGACGGAGCGGGCATCCGGGTTCGCCCGGTCGCCGGGGATGCGCTGGAGGAGCAGGACGGGTTCCTGGTCGTGCCCGCCACCCACGTGACGATCAGCGATGACGACGTCCAGCGGCTTCGCGATGCCGACCAGCGGTAGCGCGTCACCGGAGCTGCTGGTCGACACGAGCATCGCGGTGGCCCTGAGCGTGGTCGACCACGAGCGCGGCGGCTGCGGTCATTCTCGATCGCTTGGCCGACGCGGGGGTATCCGGTGGGGCGGTGTACGACGCCCTGGTCGGCTCTGCGGCAGCCGAGTACGGCGTGCCACTCGTCACCCGCGACCGTCGTGCGGAGGCCACCTATCGGGCGCTGGACGTCCACGTCGTCTTCGTCGACTAGCTGGTGGCCCGCAGCTCGCAGAAGATACGAACACCATGGCCAGGCCGAGTCTGCGGTGCAGGTCGTCGAGGGGGGTCAGGACGTCCTCCTGCACCGAGACGTCGAGCTGACCGGGGACACGGGTGGCTGAGCCGCTCCGGCGAAGACGCGCGTGGCGATCGCCTCCCGGTCGACGGCGAGCCCCACCGCCCGGCGAACGGCCGGATCGGCGAAGACCGGGTTGTTCTCCGGCAGCATCAGCAGGCTCGACTCGCCGGGGATCCGCACCAGCTCGACGCCGTCGGCGGTGGCGAGCTCGTCGGCAACCCGCGGCGACAGCCCGACCGCGTCAGGCGGATGTCACCTCCGAGAGGCAGGCGCCACGTTCAGCGGCGGCCTTGCATCTGGTCGAAGACCAGGGCGGTGGCGAAGCCGTACGCGAGGTGGGGCACCAGGTCCGACACCCACGAGGACGCCGGCCACTCCCGCGGGTCGGTGATGCCCAACACGGCCATCGGCCCGGTCGTACCGACGTTGGCGGCGAGCCCGGCGGCGGTACCCAGCACCGCGAGCGGCACGCCGTTCAGCTTCGGGCGCAGCACCCCGTACAACGCGCCGGTGCCGAGCCCGGCCACGATGCCCAACAGCGCACCGAGCCCGGAACGGCGATTCTGCGCCGGCTCGCTGTCGGGCCCTTCCGCTGACAACGAGAGGTGGACCAACTCCTCGGTCCTGCGGACCGTGTCCTCAGGGGTCGAGCTCACCGGGCGGGCTCTGGTCACCATGTCGAGGTAGGTGACCGCGTTGAGGGCCGTCGTCCCGGCCGCGCCCGCGGCGATTCCGGTCAGCAGTTCGCGTCTCATGCCGACCAGTTCCCCATTCCGGCCATGTTCAGTCGTGCGCGCCGGCGATCCACACCGTTTTGGCGTTGACGAACGACCGTGGACCGAACTGGGCCAGCTCCCGCCCGTACCCGGAGTTCTTCACACCCCCGAACGGGACCTCGGGCCTCGACTCGGTGAACTTGTTGATGTACATCATCCCCGTTTCCACCTCGTTCACGAACCGCTCCTGCTCGGCGCGGTCCTGGGTCCAGGCGCTGCCACCGAGGCCGTACGCCGAGTCGTTGGCGATCCGGATCGCGTCGTCGACGTCGCGGGCCCGCCACAGCAGGGCGACCGGGCCGAAGAACTCCTCACGGTGCGCAGGCGAACCCTCCGGGATGTCGGTGAGCATGGTCGGCGGAAAGTAGTTGCCCGGGCCGGGGAGCGGTTTGCCACCGGTGAGCAACCGCGCGCCGGCGGCGATGCTGTCCTGCACCTGCCGGTTGATGGTCTCCAGGCCCTCGGGGGTGGACAGCGGGCCCATGTCGGTGTCGGGGTCCATCGGGTCGCCGACGCGCAGGGCCTCCAGTTTCTCGACCATGCGCCGCTCGAACTCGTCGGCGATCCGCTCGTGCACGATGAACCGTTTGGCGTTGATGCAGGACTGGCCGTTGTTGAGCGTGCGCGAGGTGACCGCGCCGGTCACGGCGTCGCCGAGGTCGGCCGAGGGCATCACGATGAACGCGTCGCTGCCGCCCAGCTCCAGCACACTGGTCTTGACCATGCTGCCGGCCGTGGCAGCGACCGCGCGGCCCGCCGGTTCGCTGCCGGTGAGGGTCACCGCGCGAACCCGGTCGTCGCAGATGATCCCCTCGATCGCCGACGACCCGACGAGCAGCGTCTGGAAAACACCCTCGGCGAACCCGGCCCGGCGCAACACGTCCTCGATCGCCAGCGCGCACTGCGGCACGTTCGAGGCGTGCTTGAGCAGGCCGACGTTGCCGGCCATCAGGGCGGGAGCGGCGAAGCGGAAGA
>JBOHEP010000310.1:0-34565 GCA_050701075.1 Pseudonocardia sp.
CCGCAACGACTCCGTCACGGCACTGGCGCCGCTGCTGCGCGACCTCGACGCCGTCGCTGCTCGGCTCGACCCGCACACCGCCACGGCCGTACTCACCTACCTGCGCAACGTCGCCGACGTCCAGCGCACCCACGGCGCGTCCGCCCGGCACCGGCCGCGATGACGCGACGGTCGGCGGCCGCGACGAGCGATCCGCGCGGGAATGGCGACCTCAGCCCCGCAGGCCGCCCAGGGTGGCCACGCAGCGGCTCTACGAGCAGGCCGCCGCGGTGCTCGACGCGGAGGACGCCGAGGGGGCCAGGGCGCTCGGCGACGCCATGGTGGCTGCGGTGGGTAAGGTGTTCGGACCGCGTCGCGCCGAGCCTGGCGTGGATGACCTCTGGCCGGGTGGGCGGCCGCGGGTACGCCGCTGACGCGACCCGAAAGGACGTCGGACATGGCCGAGGATGCGCCGCCGCTGGTGGGCCGCCGCTTGCGCGAGATCCGGGTGTGGCGTGGGCTGAGCTTGCGTGCTGCCGCGGAGTTGTCCGGCCTCTCCGCGTCGTACCTGTCCCGCATCGAGCGAGGTGAACGACCAGTGGAACGACGCTCGACTCTGGAGGCCCTGGCGGCCGCGCTGCGGGTGGCCCCCTCGGAGCTGACCGGCTCGACGATCCGCGCCACCGAAGACCCGGAGTCCGGTCCGGCCGTGGCCGCGCTGCGCCTGACCCTGGCCGACGCCGAGATGGGCGAGCCCGTCGAGATCGACGCCCGGCCCTGGCCGGAGGTCGCTTCGGCGCTCGACGCCGTGAACGCGATCCGGCCGCGCGCCGACTATGCCGCGCTGGGCGAGCGGTTGCCCGCGCTGATCCTGGAGCTGCACGCCCACCTGCCTGGCCAGAACCGTCGGCCCGCGCTGGCCGGTCTGGTCGACTGCTACTCGGCGGCGCAGGCGTTGGCGAAGAACCTGGGTGTCCCTGATCTGGCGCAGGTGGCTTCACGGCACGTGCGTGATGCTGCTGCGGCGCTGTCCGGTCCGGAGTGGGCGGGCCTGGCCGCGTGGTCGCGTGCGCAGGCGATCAGCTCGACGGCGCGTGACCGGTCGTTCGCTGTGGCGGTGCGCGGTGCCGAGGAAGTGGCCGGGGACCTGGACCGCCCGGAGGTGGCCGACGTGTACGGGTCGCTGCATCTGACCGCAGCGCTGGCCGCGATCACGCTGGGCCGCACCGACACCGCCGCGGACCACCTCGCCGAGGCCGGGGAGGTGGCGGCCCGTCCGGGGGTGGGTACAGGGTTCGGCAATCTGTGGTTCTCCGCTGGGAACGTCGACATCTGGCGGACCATGCTTGCCGTCGAGCAGGGCAAAGGTGGCCGCGCGGTGGAGATCGCCCGCGCCGTGGACCCGGCCACGCTGCCATCCTCGCCGAGCCGCCGGGCGGCGTGGTGGATTGACATCGGCCGCGGGCTGGCGATGGAGCGTGGCACCCGCGACGAGGCGGTGGGCGCGTTCCTGACCGCGGAGCAGTTGGCGCCGCAGCGGTTCCGCGGCAACGTGTTCGCCCGCGAGGTGGTCACCGACCTGTTGGCCCGTGCTCGCCGGGATGCGGGTGACCGGGAGCTGCGCGGCATGGCCTACCGGATGGGTGTGGCCGGGTAGTTCGCCGCTGGCCGCGGTGTTGCCACGGTGGCGACACCGGGGCCGTGCCCGTTCGTAGCGTCACCGCTTGTGATCGCAGCGCTACGGGCGGCCTGGAGCTGCCGCGGGGGACGGCACCGCCGACGTCGGGGCGTGGCCCCGCATCTGCTATTGCCGGGGCAGCGTCGTGGCTGAGGGCGCGGTGGTGGAGTTCCTGGTGCGTGAGGGACTGGCTGATCGGCTGCTGGCTGTGCACGTCGATGACGGGTCCGGCCGGTGCGCGGTGTGCTCGGCCGGTGCGCAGGCCGCCCGCGACGTGTGGCCGTGCGTGCTGGCCTCCTATGCCACCCGTGCCGCCCAGGTGCAGCGCGGTCGCACTGGCCAGCCGTAGCGGCGGCTGGGCGCGCGTGGTGGGGCACGCACATCAGGCGCGTACGGGGCGCTGACCAGGGGGCTTGGCGGTACCGTCAAGAGATCAACTTCTCTGGTCCGAGCGCGAGGACTACTGGCTGACCCGCCGGGGGGCCTGCCGGGTGCTGAGGAGTGCCGCAGGACGGTTGCGGGCGATCAGTGCCCGACGAGCGCGTCGGCCAGCGCGTCGTACTGCTCCATCGTGATCACGTCGGTCTGCCGGGCCACGTCGACCTCGACGAACGCCGTCGGCGTGGACGCGTCGTCAGGGTCGCGCTCGTTGCTCTCCGCCGTGCGCCGCGCCCGCTCGCCCGCGGCGTCGTCGTAGGCGGGCTGGACCATCGCGGCGGCCTGGTGGGCGTCGATCTGCCCGGCGTCGTAGCGGGCCATCACCTCGCGCACGTCGGGGCCGGTCATGTACCGCATGTGCATCCCTCCACCCTGATCATCGTTGCCGGTGCCCCGGCCGTCACACCGCGCCAACGGGTGTCCCGCGGTTACCGTGCCCCTCATGGTGAGCCAGCAGGACGAGATCGCCGTGTTGCGGACGCAGCTCGACGAGCTGCTGGCCTACGCCGCCAACGTCCCGGCCGATGCGAAGACCCCGCGCGGCAAGCGCTTCGAGGTTGTCCGGATCAAGGCCATCGTGACGCTGGCGCTTCACACCCATCGTCTCGGCCGGGCCGTCGCCACCCTGCTGGACGCCGGGTACGGCATCGAGGCTGGCCCGACGGTGACGTCGGTGCTGGACATGCTCGACCGACAGCACCCCCCAACCGTGAGTTCCTACGCCGCGCGGCACGGCAACTGGGCGTCCCGTTGGAACTGAGGCTGAGCGCCAAGGCGACCGTGACGCGCAGCAGCGTGAGGAGCCGGTCGACGTCGGCAAGCGCGTAGACCCGGCGATCGAGCAGCGAGACCGGCACGTGGAGAGTCTGACACGCCGAACCGCACACACCGCGGATATCCAGCTCGTCACACGTCGACTCGTCTCGCCGAACCTGATCTCGATCCACGAACTACGATCCACCGGTGCCAGAGATGCCCGCTCCGGCGCCTGTCGAGCCGTTGAAGTGCCTGGTCGCTGATCATGTAGGTGCCGGCGTCCCGGCCCGCGCGATGCACATCGTGGGTCGGTTCGACGCCTGGTGTTCGGAGTAGCCGCGACATCGTCGCGGCCGGCGAGGGTGGCCAGGCCGGGTAAGTTGGGTGCGGTGCCTGACGACCAGTCCTCCCGTGACCATCTTGCCGCACAGGTGTCCGACCTGGCTCGATCCTCCGGCCGCATCATCGCGGTGGCCGAGTCCCTGACCGGCGGGATGGTTGCCACCGCGCTTGCGGCGGCGGAGGCGGCAGGCGAATGGTTCCGCGGATCGCCGGTCGCCTACTCGAGCGAAGCCAAGCATGAACTGCTCGGCGTCCCGGATGGCCCTGTCGTGAGCGCCGAAGCGGCGCGCGCGATGGCCCGCGAGGTGCGCCGACTGCTGCGCGCCGACGTCGCGGTCGCCGTGACGGCGCGGGCGGACCCGCCTCCCAGGACGGCTGCTCGCCCGGGACGGTCTTCCTCGCCGTTGATGACGGCGTCGATACGTTGGTGTTGCGCCGGGACCTCGAGGGCAAGCCGGTGGAGGTGTGCCGGAGGTCGGCTGAGGTGGCGTCGGGAATGCCGGCCGACCGGCTCAGGACGACGGCCCCGACGAATGTTTCGGGCGGCGGGTGACGATGGTTTGCATGCCCGGCGCGAGCAGACGTGAGTGGGACGCCACATGACATCGAGCACCTTCCGCATCGGCGGTGAGCGCAGTGTGCAGCGGCTCGGGTTCGGCGCCATGCGCCTGCCGACCGAGCCCGCGCCGGCCCGAGACACCTCCATCGCGGTGGCCCGACGCGCCGTCGACCTGGGCGTCACGCTGATCGACACCGCGCACATGTACGGATGGGGCGCCAACGAGGAGCTCCTCGCGGAGGCGCTGCACCCCTATCCGGACGACCTGCTCATCGCAACCAAGGTCGGGATCGCACGACCGAGCCCGGACGAGTGGGTGACCGACGGGCGGCCGGACGTCCTGGGCCAGCAGGTCGAGCAGGCCCTCCGGCGGCTTCGGGTCGAGCGGCTCGAGCTGCTCCAGCTGCACCGCATCGATCCGACGGTACCGCTCGCTGATCAGCTCGGTGCGCTGCGGCAGCTCCAGGTCGACGGAAAGATCGGCCAGATCGGACTGTCCGAGGTCACCCTCGCCGAGCTCGACGAGGCGCGGCGGATCATCGATGTCGCGAGCGTGCAGAACCGCTACAGCCTGCTCGATCGCGAGCACGAGACCGTGATCGAGGCCTGTGACGTGGCCGGGATCGCCTTCCTGCCATGGCGGCCCATCGCGGAGGCGGCATCAGGTGCGACGGCCGAGATCGCCGCCGTGGCAGCCGAACTCGACGCCACCGCAGCGCAAGTCTCGCTCGCGTGGCTGCTCGACCGTTCGCCTGTCGTGCTACCGATTCCGGGTACCGCCACGATCGATCACCTTGAGGAGAACGTCGCCGCAGCGAGCTTTCGACTGAGTACCGGTCAGCGGCAGCGTCTCGATCAGATCCCGACGCGGTAAGCCATCCGAGCGGGGTCGCATCCGGCACCCAACCAGCTGTGGGTGACGGCGACGGGTCGGCCGTCGCGCGGTGGCGGTGATCCCTCGGCCGACCTTGCCGGGACGAAGAGATGGTAACCGCTACCGATGCGTGAGTCCATCATTTGTGGCTGGATGGGGGAATGCCAAGCATCGACGAGCACATTCGGGCCGCGTTACTCCGCTTGCTGGAGGGTGCCGGCGGGGACCACGATCTGGGCCATGAGATCTACGCTGACGACGCCGTGCTGGAGTTCCCGCAGTCGGGCGAGCGGTTCGTCGAGAAGCAGAACTTCCTCGAGTGGCGCCGGAGGTATCCGGCCGATGTCGAGTTCGCGGTGCGGCGCATCCTGGGCAGCGGCGAACTGCGGACCGTCGAGACCTCTGTCAGATACGACGGAGGTGAGTGGCAGTACGGCGTGAGCATCCACGAGTTCCGCGACCAGCTGATGGTGCGGGAGACGATCTACTGGGGGCCGGGATGGGAGGCACCCGAATGGCGAGCCCCGTGGCGTGCAACGGAGCCCGAAACACGCTGACGCAGACCTTGAGCGGCCACCCCGAGGTCGGCAAGTGCCTGCCTGAGGTCGCGAGCCGGCGCGAACGCCCCTTGTCAACGGGGGTCGGATGGCGGGTAGACGACTCCGCGCCTCGAATCCGCAAGCGGATGCCTGAGCGGCACTGTAGGTGGGACAGTTGGCGCGTCTCACGCCCGGAACTCAGGTCAGGAGGTGCGGTTCGAGACGCCGCCCTTCATGATGTAGGACACCAACTCCTGCAGCGCCGTCGCGCTCGACCCTGGTTCGCGGGCATCACAGGCGGTCAGCGGCACGTCCGGGCCCAGCGCGAGCGCCTCACGCACCTCGTCGAGTTCGTAGGTGAGCTCGCCGTCGAACGTGTTGACGGCCACGACGAACGGCACGTCGGAGCCGTTCTCGAAGTAGCTGATCGTCGCGAAAGCATCCTCAATCCGCCGGGCGTCCACCAGCACCACGGCGCCGAGCGCCCCCCTGAACCCGGGCTGCGCCGGCTCGGACGTGCCGTAAAGGTCCAGCGTCAGGTCGGGATGGAGGGTGACCCGACCAAAGTCCGTGGCCGCCTCGAGGTTGATTGGACCGGTATCCGAGACCGAGCCGACGAAGGTCGTCTTGCCTACTCCGGAACCACCGGCAACGACGATCTTCGCGCGTCGTTCCCCAGCCTCGGGAGAGTCCGTCTCCGCCCCGACTCGCGGGTCGGAACCGGGGGTTCCAGGTGTGCCCGACCGGTCCCGTGCCCTGTCAAAGAGGTCCCGTAGCTCGTCGAAGATCGGCGTGCCGTCCACGCTGCTACCTTAATACCCGGCTCGCGTGATTGACCCAACCCGCCGGAGAGCGGGATGCCGTCCCCGGTTTCGTTGGCTCAGGGGGCTCAGGAGGCGCTCTGGCGGGAGTCCACCGAAGCGAGATACCTCTCCGCCTTGTTCGGGTCGAGGAACCAGTGCTGGAAATCGGACGGGTCGGCGAAGCCGTTGACAAACCGACGGGCGATCTCCGGGTGCGCACCGGCGGCGCCGAGCAGGTTCATCACGTGCTCGGGAGGCGGCGCCAGCATCGCGTTCGTCCACATGGTCGTGTGCTGAGCGTCGGACCAGTACCGGTCGAAGGTCCGCTTCATCCACGCCCCGTCGAATGGCTCGTCGCCGCGCTCCCGGATACTGGCCAGGTAGGAGGCGGCGCACTTGCTTGCGCTGTTGGAACCCTGCCCGGTGATCGGATCGTTGGCGACCACGACGTCGGCCATACCCAGTACCCGTCCACCCGAAGGCAACTCACCAACCGGTTGTCGCACCACCGGCGGGTACCCGCCGATCAGCGACGCCCTGCCGTCGGTCAATTCGACGCTGGTACACCGCTCGTACTCCCACGGCACGTACTGGCGCATGAGATCGAGCGTTCGCCGGAGGTGCTCGGCCGGACCTGGACGGTCCTTCCAACGGTCCAGCGGACCACCGGGGACTCCCTCAAAGAACAGAATGTCACAGCGACCGCTGACGGTGAAGGACGGCATCATGAACAGCTCGCCCACCCCGGGAACGACATTGAAGCGCACCGCGGGAATGGTGGGATGTTCCGGTCGCGGCGTCACACCGTGCACATACACCACGGAGAGTATGCGTTGCGTGCTGGTGTAAGGCGAACGGCTCGGGTCCCGATCGAACAACTCGACGAGCTCGCCCTTACCGGCAGCGATGACGACGAGGTCGTACAACGTGGTCAACGAGTTGAGGTCGGAGGTCGTGACGCCATGGTAGACGGCCTTGCCGCCCCGATCTTCGAACAGCTCCAGCCACCCAGCCATCTTTACCCGCTGGTCCACCGACTGCGCGTAGTCGTCGAGCCTGCCGAGCCAGTCCAGAACACGCCCGTTATCCGGACCAGCGACCGAGAAGCCGAGCCCCTCGATATTCGGCGTCTGCCTCTCCCACAGGTTGAGGTCATGGTCGCGTTCGTGCTGCAGTGCCGGCGCGAACATGCACTGAGTGGACATGACCCGCCCACTGCGTATCTCGTCAGGGGTCCGGGCCGACATGACCGTGACGTCGTAGTCGTAACTTCGCAGGCTCAGACCCAGCTGCAGGCCAGCCTGGCCGGCACCAACAATCAACACTTTCCGCATCCAATTTACCTCCTTCTGATACCCGCAGCGATTCAGTACGGCCTAGCGGTGCGCGATCTCGTCAGGTCATATTGGGCCGTAGGAGACTGTGCAGGTCATGGTGTAGGACACCAGTTCCTGCAGTGCCTTAGCGGTCGACCCCGGGTCCCGGGCATCACAGGTCGTCAGTGGCACGTCCGGACCCAGCGCAAGCGCTTCACGCACCTCGTCGAGTTCGTAGGCGAGCTCGCCGTCGAACATGTTGACGGCCACGACGAACGGGATATCGGAGTCGTTCTCGAAGTAGTTGATAGCCGGGAAGGACTCCTGGATCCGTCGGGCGTCCACCAGTACGACAGCGCCAAGCGCTCCACGACACAAGTCGTCCCAGAGAAACCAGAACCGGGCCTGACCCGGCGTGCCGAACAGGTACAACACCAGATCCGGATGCAATGTAATACGTCCGAAGTCCATGGCCACCGTCGTGGTGGTCTTTCCGCTGTCGGGGAGCGGGTCGACACCCTCGCCGGCTACCGTCATCCACGCTTCGGTGTTGATCGGCTCGATCTCGGACACGGATCCCACGAAAGTGGTCTTACCCACCCCGAAACCACCAGCGACCACGATCTTCGCTGAGATGGTCAACGAAGAAGTGTCAAGTGGGTAGTTTCTTGAGCCCATCAAGGATCCTCTCCAGGATGATCCGATCGTACTGGTAGGCGAAGCCGGTGGGATGGATGAGTATCATCTCCTGAGCCGCCAGGTCGCTGATCAGCACGCGGATCACCCCCAGCGGGATGATCAGATGAGCGGAAAGCTCCGCAATGGAGATCGTCTTCCGGGCGAGCTCATAGAGTGCGTGTGACTCCGGCATCAGCGTCGCACTGAACTGCGGGTCGTGGTGCGGAACCGAGATCAGTGTCTCCACCAGGAGATGGTGCCGCGGTCTTGTGCGCCCTCCGGTGAGCGCATAAAGTCGGATTCTCTTGCTACGCATCGCGATGTTGTCCACCGTGTGCCCTCTCCTCCGGTGGATCAGTCGGCACGCCGAGATGTGACCACGCGCCGCAGATCTGCTCGAACCTCCGGGGTCAATGCATGTCCAGTCTTGTACACGAACTGTGTCATCTCGTAAGCGACGACCTTCATGTCGCAGCCCGCAGATGTCAGCACAGCAAGGCCGGCACCGTCACCGATCCCCATGAAAAGAAAGTGCCCGTGCGAAAGGCGAATCATTATCAGCTCGCAGCTGCCTTTACCGAACAGTGCCGCGCTGTTGCGAGCCAGGCCCAACAGCCCGCTGGCGATCGCTGCAAGTTGTTCGGCGTCATCGCGGCCAACCGACTCGGAGGCGGTCAGCGGGAATCCGTCCGAAGACAGGATCAGGGCGTGGGTCACGCCGTGCACGCGCTCGACGAACCCATTGATCAGCCAGGCGAAGTCCGTCGGATTCTCGATGGCATTTTCAGTGGTCACTTGTGCGATCCTTCTGCTCGGTCTCCAGCTGCGGTTCGGCGCCGCACGCCTCGCGAGCAGCCTGCTCACCGTCAGCGAAGTCGCCGAGATCGGTCATCAACTGCTCTCGTCCTTCGCTCGGGCCGGAGTCGGGATCGTCCGGGAGGCCGGACACGGTCGAGGCCGGGGCAGTGAACTCGCGCAAGCTCTGCGGGACGCGGCGGGGCAAGCCATTTCGCGTCGTCCTCCCGATCGGAGGCGTCCTTCCTTGCTCGGTCCATTCGGAGGACACCCGAGGGGAGGGCGGCGGGCCGGCTTGGACGCGAACCGGGACCGGCACCGGTCGGGGGACTTTGATCGTCGGCGTGTCCGCGAACCACGGTGTGGCCGGGGCCTCGCACACCAAGTTCGTGGGCAACACCACGACGGCCGTGGTGCCGTGGTTGGCCCGCTTGTCCAACCTGACGCGGATACCGTGCTTGCTGGCCAAGCGGCCAACAACGGCAAGGCCCATGTGCTCGATGACCCCGCTGTCCAGCCCCGGGGCAGCGGAGAGCCGGGCGTTGAGCACCTCCAGTCGATCTGCCGGGAGGCCGATTCCGGCGTCCTCGATGCGCAGGAGCACGCTGCCCTGCTCGGTGAGGTGCGCGCTCGCCGTGACCCTGGACGTCGGTGGTGAGTGCGAGGTGGCGTTGTCCAACAGCTCCGCGAGCAGTCGACCGAGGTCGTCGGCTGCGAGGTCCACCACAGCCAGCGCCGCAACTCTCCCGATCTCGATCCGGTGGTACTGCTCGATGGACGACATCGCAGCTCGGAGCACGTCGACAAGGGGCGAGGCCACACTCGCCGCGCTACCGGCGTCATGCCCGGCGAGAACCCGCAGATTCTCGGCGTTGCGGCGCAGCCGGGCGGCGAGGTGGTCCAGCTGATACAGCCGCGCCAGCGCGTCCGGATCGCCCTCGTTCGCCTCCATGTCCTCCAGCTGACCAAGCAGGGAGTCCACCAGGTTGAGGTCGCGCAGCGCGATGCCGGCACACACCTCGGCCAGCGCGTCGTCCGACCCGTCTTCCCGGTTCACCCGGGGAGCGGGCTTTCGCGGCGGTACCGATCGTGGGGCGGTGACCGGCGGTGTCAGCAGCTGCGCGGCCGCTGACCGCATCCTGCTCGCCAGCGCCCGTGCACCCTCGCTGTGATACTGCCTCAGAACCCATCCCACGCCACGCTCAGCCCGGACTCGTATGTGATCATTAGCCTTCCGCACACCTGCGTACGGTACCGGTGCGAGCGTCACGCACAAGGCCTAATTCATTGCAGACAGTGATTGTCACTGCAACAGTCGGGGATCATGCGTGGCCGATCGGGGGAGCGTCCCGAGCGTTCACTCCATCACACGCAGGTACGGGCCGCGGGGGAGCGCAGAGGAGCTCATGCCTCAGTCCGCGCTCGATGCCCGTCCGGCGACTCCTGCCGCCGGGCGCGGGCGCGGCGCTTCCCCTCGTGCATCGCCTGCACCCGGGCGATCGGGATGGTGCGGCCTTCCTCGACCAGGTCCGCGGGCAGCAGTTGTGGCGCGGGCATCCGCTCGTGCCAGAGGTCTCTGCCTGCCAGCAGCGCGACGGCCGTGCGGATGGTGAAGTCGGCCGGCACCACGTGGTCGAGCTGGTCCCATGTCACGGGGAAGGACACCGGTACGCCGGGGCGGGCCCGCGGGCTGTAGGCCGCCACCACGGTCGCGCCGCCGGAGCGGGTCGAGTCCACGAACACCTTGCCGTCCCGGTCCTGGCGGATGTACGCGGTCGTCGCGACGGTGGGGTCGAGTCGCTCGGCTCGTGCGGCGAGGGCCCTCGTGGCCGAGGCCGCGTCCTCGATCCCCACCCGGTCCTCGAGTGGCACGAAAATGTGCAGTCCCTTCGCCCCGCTGGTCTTGACCGCGCCCGCCAGGCCGGCGTCGGTCAACGCCTGCCGGACGAGCCGGGCCGCGTGGACGACGTGCGGGAACGCGTCGCCGGCCGGCGGGTCGAGGTCGAGCACCATGTGCGTGACGTGGTCGGCGCCGACCCGGAACAGTGTCGGGTGATACTCGATTGCGCGCTGGTTGGCGAACCACAGCAGCGTGCGCCGGTCGTCGCACAGCGCGTAGGTCACTTCACGCCGGGACGCCTCGGCCCACACGGTCGTGGTCCGCACCCAGTCCGGGGCGTACTTCGGCACGTTCTTCTGCATGAACGGCTGCTGGCCGGGCCGCAGGCGGATCACCGACAGCGGCCGGTCCTGAAGCTCGGGCAGGATGCAGGCGTGGACGGCGTCCAGGTCCCGTTTGGTCGCGTCCGCGCCGTCGAACAGGGGCCGGTCGAGATTGGTCAGTTCCACTCCGGCGCGAGATTCGGTGGCGCCATCGGGGCTCATCGGGGCATTTCCGGCGTGATCGGGAACATCCATACCTCCGGCTTCGCCTGACGATCGTCGAGTCCTCCTGCCACGCTCATAGGACTGGATGACCTCGGTGCCATCCTCGACCTTCCGGAGATCATAGGTGTAGATGTGCCAGCTGGACGGATCGACCCGCGGGGCCCAACCCGAGCCGACTGCCTGCCACGTAGGCGACCACCGCGTTGATCAGCCGGTGGTCCCCAGATCGGGCTGGCGCATGTTCATGGTGAACGTCTGACCGATTCCGGCGATGGGCGGTGGTTTGCCAGTTCTACGGCCCAGGCCGCCGTCAAACGCTGGGCGCGTCGATCGGTGCGGGTGGCGCTGCTCCACGGCGGTGGCGGCCGCGACGTCGGTGTTCACATGACGATGACGCCGGGCGGGTGCCGGGCGCCATCGTCGCTCAGTTCGGAACCAGCTCAACCGTTGTTGTTACTCGCGCTCTGATTGGTGCTCTGTCCGATCGCGGAACCGCTGCTCGAGCAGTTGCCACCGCCCTGCTTCGTGGTCTGCCTCTTCACGGTTCCGCTGCCGATGATCACGATAGTGATAGTGCTGACGGAGGTGTCGCAGACCGGGGCACTGTTGCCACTGCCGACGTTGTTGCCGTTGAATGCGCCATTGCCCTGGTTGGAGCTCTGCTTGTTTCCTTGCTTCACAACCGGGCCGGCGTAGGCGAGCGGGCTCAGCGCCAGCAACCCGGCGGTGGTCATGGCAAGGACGATTCCGGCCTTCTTGAGCATTGTGGTCTCCTGTTGAGCGGTTGATCTATGAATGGGACGACGTCATCGAGTGGGTCATCCATGCGGGGCCATCACACTTTTCAGTGTTGGCTGACGGCCAGTGTTGACTGACAGCGAGGCCATCTGTCCGACCTGGAGGTGAAGGTCCAGCCGAACGGGTGGTGGTGCGGGCTGAAGTTCGGTGCATCCGTTCTCTGTGTAGTTCGTCGGCATCTGCTGCGCCGTTACATCCCTGCGGACCGGATCGGGTCAACGGAGGAGCCCGGCGGAAGCAGCGCGCATCGGTGATGCGCCCGGAACCGGTCACCCATGGGCCCCCGTTCGAGTCGGCGGCCCGGATCCCGACGGTCAAAGGCTTCCGGGGCTCCTGCGCGCCGAGAGCGACCGGGCGATGACGCTATCCGTGGTGATCCGGGTCGAGCTGACTGACGGCGTCGATCGCCGCGATGGTCGAGTCGTCGCCGATCCGGACGGCTTCGCCCACCGCGCCGGCCTCGACGCAGAGCGCGCCGATGCCCGCTGAACGGGCCGGTCCGATGGCGAGCAGGTGGCCCGGCCCGCGGTCGGGATGCGCGGCGTCGGTGACCAGCCGCAGGTCGGCCCCATATCGACGGGAGCCCTGCGCCACGGTGCCCAGCCCGGGTATGAGCCGGTCCAGCAGCCGCGCCCACAGCGACAGGCCGGCGTCGGCGTCATGGTGCAGGTCCTCGGTGCCACGGCAGAGCATCACGAGCACGTGCGTCGCGCCCCCACGCAATGCCCGTGCCATGGCCAGCGGCTCACCGACCGAGCCGTCGACCCAGCGGCGGCCGTCGATCTCGATCGGGGGGCCGGCGAGCAGCGGGATGCTCGCGCTGGCCCGGAGAGCGCGCTGCCAGTCGGGCACGGTCACCGGCGTCAGGACGTGTGCGGCCAGGTCGGAGGCGTCGCTGGCGACCACCCGAAGCGACGCCGGCGTCTCGCGCAGGGCCTCCCACCGCATCGGCTTGCGTATCCCGAGCACCTCGTGCACCAAGTGGTCCAGCGACACCACGGGACGGCGGGTACCGAGCCTGCGCAGGTCGATGAACGCTCGCGTACAGAGGTCCTCGGGGAAGCTCGCCGCGCACTCGGCGGCCGAACCGGTCAGGAAGGCGGCGGCGCTGAACGCCCCGGACGACGCCCCGTAGACCTCGTCGAAACCCGAACGCAGCCCGGCCCGGTGCAGGGCGTGCAGCATGCCGGCCACGTAGGCGCCGCGCATCCCACCGCCGCCGACGACCAACGCGACGCGGTGTCCGTCGGAGCGAGCGCCCGGCATGCTGGCATCCTCCCGCCGGTCGATCAGGACGCGCAGTACGTCTAGGTCGCCATGCAGGAACGGTGGGCGAGTGGGGGACACGCCACGATGTTCGTCGGGCAGCGCCGAATGGATCAGGTGAGTCGATGAGAACCGTTCCATAGTGTGACAGTGTGGCGCGCACGGACGACCTCATCCGGTGCGGCGTGCGGAGTTGCCCGGCCGTTCGGGTTCGAATTGGCCCTCGGTCGGGTCGATGGGTCCGGGCAGAATGCGGTCGTGCCCACCTACGTCGCACTGCTGCGCGGGATCAACGTCGGCGGTCGCAACAAGGTCGCGATGGCCGACCTGCGCACACTGATGGTGCCCCTGGGCCACACCGACGTCGTGACCTACATCCAGAGCGGAAACGCGGTCTTCACCAGTGGGGACAGCGACTCCACGACGCTCGCCGCAGCTCTGGAGCGAGCTATCGCCGACACCCTTGGCGTCCGCCTCAAGGTGGTGGTGATCTCCCGCGCGGAGCTGGCACAGGTGATCGCGGACAATCCGTACCCCGAGGAGACGAACCCCAGATGCCTGCACGCGGTGTTCGGGGTCGGGGAGGTCGAGTTCGACGGCGTCGCCGCCCCTGCGGCCGCCGAGGAGCGAGCGCGGGCGAAGGGTAGCCGCGACGAGGCTCAGGTGGTGGGCCACACCCTGTACCTGCGCACGCCGGACGGCCTCGGACGCAGCGAGCTGGCCGCCCAGCTGAGTCGCGCCGCGTCCGCCCGAACCGGATACTCGGTCGGAACCGCGCGCAACTGGGCGACGGTGTGCAAGCTGCTGGAACTCTGCGGTGGCTGATCCGAGCACCACGAGGTGCCGGTGTTTGATCGATATTGAGGAACCGTCAACCGTACGGAGTGCGGTTCCGGGTCCCCAACCGGTGATCACGACACCACCGGAGCCGCGGCGACCTGCCAAGGTCAGCGTTTCGGTGCGGAGAGCCGCACGGGATGCGGCTCTGTGTTCCCGTTCAGCGATCATGAAGCGGGCGGCATGAGCTAGCTAGCTAGACCCGCAGAACTTCTGCGGCACAGCACCAGGGGCGAGGTCGGAAGGGTGCTCGCCATCCGCCGGAACCTTGAGGAGTGTCCGATGCTACTGAACGGCGTCAACCACATCGCCTGGATCTCGAAGGACGGAGCCCGGCTGGGCCGGTTCTACGCCGAGGTATTCGACGCGGCGGTCGGACCGACGCTGGACCACGGGCAGGAGCCCGGTGAGACGATGACCACGATCCGGATCGGCCCGTGCACCGAGCTCAACATCGTGACGATCGAGGGCAACACCGAGGCCGACCGGCAGACCCCGATGTGGGGACGCGGGCGTATCGACCACATCGGGTTCGCCGCCGCCTCACCTGAGGCGTTCGCGACGATCCGGCAGCGGCTGATCGACCACGGGGCGGGCGACGGCACCGTCAACGACTTCGGCTCGGTGCACAGCATGTTCTTCCGTGATCCCGACGGGCTGGAGGGCGAGGTTCTGGTGTCCAAGGCCTCGCCTCCCGATTGAGTGGTGATTGCGACCTGACGCATTGCTGTCAACGTCGACGCACCTCTCGTGGTGATCACGAGATGGGTGGTCGGAGCCGGTGGATGAACGAGTCTGCAGCCTCGTCCATCGATGCCGCGACGATCAGTCGCCCAGGTTCCGCTCGGCATAGACCGTCATCGCGTCACGGATGAACGCCGCGGTTCCTTCACCGTGGCGGTCGTAGTTCGCCGTGAAGCGCGGTTCCGCGACGTACATCTCGCCCAGCCCGACGAAGTAGCCCTTCGTCGGATCGGTCGTGATGGACAGCCACTCGAACTGACGGTGCGTGATGGCCTGCACCTCGTCGCTGTCGGGCGCCTTGCCTGCCAGGTGTGCGGCGCCGAAGTCGGCGACGATGTCGTGCTGCTGGCGCATGAACGCCTTCTTGTCGGCGTCGCTGAGCGAGCGCCACCACCGGTCGCCCTTCTCGTAGGCTTCGCGGCCCCAGCGTTCGGTCACCTCCTGCTCGTACTGTGTGTGGTCGAAACCGTCGAACACTTCCTGTGCCATGAGTTGTTCACCTCCTTCCGTCTTTCGCAGCGTCGTGCGCACGGACTCGATCTGTCGCCCGATCCGCATACGCTCCTGCTCCAGCAGTTCGAGGTGGGTCTGCAGCGCCGCCGCGGTGTCCCGCTGGCCCTGGAGCACCTCCCCGATGGCGGGTAGGCCGAGCCCCAGCTCGCGCAGCAGCAGGATCCGTTGCAGGCGCACCAGGCTGTGCTGGTCGTAGTAGCGGTATCCGTTGCTCCCCACCCGGCTGGGGGTGAGCAGCCCGATGTTGCCGTAGTGGCGCAGCGTGCGACTCGTGGTGCCCGCCGAGCGTGCGATGTCCTGGATCGACCACTCCACCGCGATCACCCCCGTTCTCCTCCGGTGAGAACCACGGTAGAAGTTGACGTAACGTCAATGTCAAGTGGTGAAACCCGAGACGGTGAAGTGCGGCGCGCCTGCTGTCGCAGCGCGACACTCTGTGATCTCATCCGGCTCGTCGGTTCGGTGATCACAAGGCGGGGGCTGGAAATGCGAGCATCAGGACCGGTTCGTGTGCGGAGAGTGATCGCACTGCTCACGGCGGGGACGATCGCGCTGATCGGTGCACCCGCTGCTGCGGCGCAGTCCCCCACACCGCCACCGGACCCGTCGCAGGAGCGGGAGCAGGTCCTCGGTGACCTGACGGAGGCGGCGCCGGCGCCGGTCGGGGTCGGGGTCTTCCATCGCAAGTTCACCGCCACCGCTGGGTCGGGCCAGGTGATGGGCGATGTCGTGGAGGTCGATCTCACCCAGCCCGGGGTCCGGGTCGATCTGCTCAGCTCCGGTACCGTCGCCGGCCGCGCCACGGTGACCGGGATGGCGAACCGTTCGGGGGCCCTCGCGGGCATCAACGGCGACTTCTTCGACATCGGTCGTACCAACGCCGCCGCCGGGCCCGCCGTGAAGGACGGCCGGTCGATCAAGGCAGCGGTGCCGCAGGGTCGCCGCGCGGCACCCGCCGTGGCGGGGGCCGAGATGGACTACGTCTTCACCGTCGGCGTCGACCGGATCGGTCGGGTGGACCGCCTGCGGTTGGCGGCCGAGGTCCGTGGCCCGCAGGGAAACCTGCCAGTCGTCGCGCTGAACCAGCACGCCGTGCCCGAAGGGGGCATCGGGATCTTCAACGCCGACTGGGGCGACGCCGACCGCGGAAGGACACTGTGCGGATCCGACGCCGACCGCAACGCGCCGTGCGCCACCGAGCAGATAGAGGTTGTGGTGCGGGGCGGCGCCGTGGCCGCTGTGGGTCCCCCAGGTCGCGGTGCCGTGCCCGACGGCGAGATCGTCCTGGTCGGGCGGGATCAGGGGGCCAAGTCCCTACGATCGCTCGCGGTCGGGGAGAAGGTGCAGATCGACTACGCGCTGGTTCCGGCCAGCGGTGCGGCGCCCCAGTTCGCTGTCGGCGGTAGCCCGATCCTGCATGAAGGCGGCCCCACCGAACGTCTGGACGACCGGTACCGAGCGCCGCGCAGCGCGGCCGGGGTCAGCCCGGACGGCCACCGGATGTACCTGGTCACCGTGGACGGCCGGCAGGGTGACAGCATCGGCGCGACCCTCGCGGAACTGTCCGCGCTCCTGCGGGAGATGGGCATGGACGACGCCGTCAACCTGGACGGCGGCGGCTCGTCGACATTGGTGTACCGCAGGTCTGGGGCGAATGCCGTCACCGTCGTCAATGACCCGTCCGACTCGTCACCTCGGCTGGTTGGTAACGGCATCGGTGTCTACGTCGGCTGACACGCTCTCGTGTCGGGGCGGGCATCCGCGCCCGCGTGCCACACTGGCCGCATGACTGCTGCGGTCCCGGACGCGCTGCGAGCCGAGGTCATCGGCGCGCTGCGGTGCGCCGGAGCCCGGTTCGCCCTGTTGCACGGCAGCAGGGTCGTCGGAACGCATCGCTGCGACTCAGATCTGGACGTCGCAGCCTGGTGGGTCTGCGCCGCGCCTGCGCCCTTCGAGGTGCTGCTCCCCGCGGGCGTCGACCTGGTGGTCCTGAACGGCGCCCCACTCGAGCTGGCGGGCCGGATCGCCTTGCACGGCATCCTCCTGTTCGATGACGACCCACCGGCCAGGGTGCGCTGGGTGGCGAGTACCCGCAAGATCTACTCCGACGAGCAGCCGCGGATACTTCGGAGCCATCGCGAGTTCGCCGAGAGTGTCCGACGTGGTCGATGAGATCCGGGTTCTCCGGCTTCTCCGATCGATCACCGACGACCTCGCCGTACTTCAACGCGAGGCGTCCGCCGATGATCAGCGACGGGCCGACCTGCTGTGGATACGCGGCGTCAAGTACACCTTCGTCACCGCGATCGAGGCCTGTGTGGACGTCGCGCAGCATATCTGTGCCTCGCAGGGCTGGGGTCCACCGCGGGACAACGGTGACGCCGTGCGACTGCTCGGATCCCACGGCGTGCTGCCGGCCGACCTCGCTGCCCGCCTGAGCAGGGCAGTGGGCTTCCGGAACGTGCTGGTCCACGAGTACGTCGCGGTCGACGACGATGTCGTGCTCGCCCGGCTGGACGATCCATCCGACCTCGCCGAGTTCGTCGCCGCCGTCGCCGGGTGGGCGGTCCCCGGTGGTTGTTCCCCCGCCCCCTGATAACGCAACGAACGGCACCACGGATGTCGATCTGCTGACGTGTCATGTCCCCAACCGTCCCACGCACCAGCCACTGTCCGGTCGAGGCTGCGTGCCGGTCGCCTTAGGCTGCTGATACCGGTGAGGATGTCCGGGCGGGAAGGGACTCCGAATGGCGAGCACCAAGGAATGGTTCGAGACGGTCGCCGAGGCGCAGCGCCGGGCAAAGAAACGGCTCCCGAGGTCGGTCTACCTGGCGCTCGTCGCCGGGTCCGAGCAGGGCCTCACATCGAGGGACAACGTCGCGGCCTTCAGCGAGCTCGGCTTCCGCCCGCACATCGCCGACCTTCCCCGCAGGCGTGACCAGTCTACGACGGTGCTCGGTCAGGAGATCTCCTTTCCGGTGATCATCTCGCCCACCGGGGTCCAGGCCGTGAGCCCGGACGGGGAGGTCGCCGTTGCGCGCGCCTCGGCGGCGGTCGGCACAGCTATCGGACTGAGCTCGATGGCCAGCAAGCCGATCGAGGACGTCGCCGCCGCCAACCCGAAGACGTTCTTCCAGATGTACTGGGCCGGGAGCCGGGACCGGATCGTGGCGCGTGCGGACCGCGCGAGGAGGGCCGGGGCGCAGGCGCTGATCGTCACCCTGGACTGGTCGTTCGCGACCCGACGGGACTGGGGCAGTCCGCCCATCCCCGAGCGGCTCGACCTCAAGGCGATGATCAAGTTCGCTTCCGAGGGAATCCTTCGCCCGACGTGGATGCTCGACTTCCTGCGCCACGGTGGTCTGCCCGACCTCACCACCCCCAATCTCGCCGCACCCGGCGAGAACGCGCCCACGTTCTTCGGGGCGTACGGCGAGTGGATGATCACCGCGCCACCAACCTGGGACGACATCAGATGGCTGCGTGCGGAGTGGGGAGGGCCGTTCGCCGTCAAGGGGATCATGCATCCCGACGACGCCCGTCGGGCCGTCGACATCGGTGCCACGGCCATCTCGGTCTCCAACCACGGGGGCAACAACCTCGACGGCACACCCGCCTCGATCCGCGCGCTGCCCGGCGTCGTCGACGCGGTCGGCGACCAGGTCGAGGTGCTGCTCGACGGCGGGATCCGACGCGGCGGCGATGTCGTCAAGGCGCTCGCGCTGGGTGCCCGGGCCGTCATGATCGGCCGGGCCCATCTGTGGGGGATGGCCGCGAACGGCGAGGCCGGGGTCAAGAACGTCCTGGAGATCCTCCACAGCGGGATCGACGAGGCGCTCCTCGGCCTCGGTCGGGCGTCGATCCACGATCTCGTTCCCGACGACGTGATCGTCCCACCCGGCTTCACGCGGGGGCCGAAGAACTGACGACGGTCCGAATGAGATCCCGATCGCATCAGCTTACCTGTGGCGACTATTCGTTCAAACGTGGAGGTATCATTTCCAGAAGCTCTTTCAGGACGGGTGCCGGACGTAAACATTCAGCCGGTCGGCTGACCTGCGGTCGTACGCCGGTGATGGGAGCTCCCGGCGACATGGGCGTGTCGGTCCCGGTGTGATCGTCGGGTGTGCGGTTTGATCTTCCGGTGTCCGCGCCCCTACATCGACAGCCCGACCCGCCAGATCATGACCGCGCCGCCGCCGCCGCCTCCGCCTCCGCCGCCTCCGCCGACGCACCCAAGAACTTCACCACGACCGGCCTCCCGGTTCAGCAGGCCCGCCGCGGTTGTTCTCTACCTAATCCCTTGGTAGAGTCCAATCATGCCGACCGGGGCCGGACCGCGGATGACTCTGCCGACTCAATTGGTGCTCAGAGCGATCATCGCCGATCCGACCCGTCCGATGTACGGCCTGGAAATCTGCCGCGCGGCGGAGCTGCCGTCGGGCACGATCCATCCCATTCTCGCCCGCCTGGAAGGGCTCGGTTGGCTGGAGAGCCATTGGGAGCGGACCGATCCTCACCAGGAGGGTCGACCACGCCGCCGGTACTACCGGCTGACCTCTGACGGCACTCAGCAGGCCTACGCCGCTCTGGCTCGCGTACGTACACCCGAGCCGCTGCTGGCTCGACTGCGGCTCGGCCTCGCCGGGGGAGCATCGTGAACCACACTTCCCACCCGCGGGTCAGTATCGCTTTCCCAGCAGCAAGTGAAGCGCGCAATCCGGAGATCGTGCTTCCGGTCATTGCCCGGGTTCGGCCTTCGGTGCACGGATGAGTCGACGGGTCATTTCACCACATGCTGGCCGAGGCGAGCGGGAGTCGGCACAGCAACGACTGGCTCAGCATCGGGTGAGTCTGGCCGTGGCTGGGCTGCCACCTCAGTGGCGGGAACGTTACGACGAGGAGTGGCGCAATGAGCTCGATGAACTAGTGGGCCGTGTCCAGCTGCGCTATGCAGCGCAGCAGCTTGTCAGCGCCTGGTCGTTGCAGCGTGCGTTGCGAGGGCGTTCGCCAGCGCCGGAACCGGGCAAGGACTCGGCGAAACTGGCGCCCGCGTCCGCGACGCTGGGCCGTCTCGGTGCCGGGGCTGTGGGTGGATTCGCCCTCTATGTCCAACCTCTGCTCCTCGCCGGGCTTGCCGCCGTGGTCGTGGTCACCACAGTCCTGGTGGGAGTGATCTCAACGGTCGCTGTGCTGGCCTACGACAAAGGCTGTTCCCGACCACATACACAGCATCACCGGTCTGCCCGCCCCAGGCTGAGTCCGTCGGCGATTAGGCGGGCGGTCAGCCTGCTGCTGGTCACGAAGACTCCGGCTCCTCACCCGAAGCACGCTGTCATTTCACACCAGGACTGAGACGAGATGACGAATACTACGGCCAACGATGGAGTACGTAATGACCCACAGCACGACAGCGAGGGAAACCGACTTCAACAGCGCGAATAGCACCGTCGTGGAAGGGTATGCGGCATTCCGCAGTTACCGGACCTGGTATCGGGTGGTGGGAGATCTCGACGCGCGTCAGGCGCCGCTCATCGTGGTACACGGTGGACCTGCGGCTGGCCACGACGCCCTTGTCTCCTATGCCGACTTGGCTGCTGAGGGAAGGGCGGTCGTGTTCTACGACCAACTCGGTTGCGGACGGTCAACAAGGCTACCCGAAGCTGATGCCGACTTTTGGACCTTCGCGCTCTTTCTGGAAGAACTCGCCAACCTTCTAGCGACGCTCGGGATTGCCGACAACTACCATCTGCTTGGGCATTCCTGGGGTAGCTTTGTTGTGGCCGAACACGCCGCAACCCACCCTGCTGGGTTGTCTTCGCTGGTTCTCGCCGACAGTGGTGTACCGCAGGAGGTCATGGCTGGACGCGAGCAGGCGCGAACTCGACTCCCGGAGGATGTGCAGGCGGCGTTGCGCCAGCACGAAGCTGCCGGCACGACTGATTCACCGGAGTACATGCAGGCTGCGCAGATGTTCTACGAACGCCACTTGTTGCGAACACGGCCCTGGCCGGACGAAGCCATGCGCTCACTTGCCAACATGCAAGAAGGCATGGCAATCATAACCACCCTGACCGGCCCCGACGCTGTTACTCTGACCGGCCGCCTTCGCGACTGGAACATGCTCGACTGTCTCAGGCAGATTCAGGTACCGACCCTGTGTCTCAACGGGACCTATGAGCCGGTCGCCGCAGTATTACCATTCCTCGAGCACATCCCGGACGTGCGGTGGGCGGTGCTGCCCAACTCGAGTCACTTCCCGAATATCGAGGAACGTGACCTCACCATGCGCATTGTCGGCACCTTTCTCAACCTGCAGGACAACTGAAACAGAGGCCGCGGTCGTTACCCACCGCCCCACGCCAGCCGGGCTCTGCAGCGTGCCGGCCGGCGCCGACCATCGCCAGATGATCGCGTACCGGCTGACGCCAGCAGCGACCGCCAGGCATTCGGACGGTTCGAATATCTGCGCTGCGTCGGTATACCCAATTGGGGTATCAGAATTGGGAGGCTGGGCAGCGCCGCTTCAACCCGACCGGCTTGCAAGGATGGGGCACATGCCCGACATGCGACAGCGTGGTCCACAACCAGCCCCCGAGCCCCCAAAGATCCGGTTGGCGCCAGGGTTAGCCGATCAGACGCTGCGCGAGTTGGCGCCGCTGCTGGCCGAGGAGGGCATCGACGTCGACAACATCGACGTGCCCGACATGGAGACTGAGGTGCCCCGAGGTTCTCGGACCACGACCCGATAGGGTTGTATCCGAAAGGTGGCACCGGAAATGCCAAAGAAATATCGTACATACAGTCCCGAGTTCGGGACCAAGCCGTAAGGCTGGTGATCGAGGCATCGCGCCCGACCGCGCAGGTCGCGCGCGAACTCGGCGTCAATGAGGGAACCTTGACCAACTGGGTATCGAAGTATCGTGCGGAGCACGCTGGCGACGAGCCAGCACTGACCGTCAGCGAACGAGTCCGATTGAACGAGGCCGAGCGGCAGCTTCGAGAACTCCGCATGGAGAACGAGTTCCTGAAAAAGCCCCCAGTGCGTTAGCAGCGCACGCTGGGATCTGCGCGGGGGGCCGCCGCAAGGGCGGTCCCTACCGCGATCGGGTGCCGGTGTCGGCAACGGATGGAAACAGCTCCCGGCGATTGCCGGACAGCGGTTGCGGGCGGATCAGACGGGCGGCGTACGAGCTGTTCAGTCGGCAGGGTGTCCGTGACGTCGGTGTTGGCTCGTTGATCGCGCGGCCGCGCGTGTAACGAGCCCGGCCCGACCGTTTCGGTCGGACCGGGCCCTGGTCGTGCGGGTTGTTACAGGCCGAGCTTCTGGGCGGCGAGGCGGCTGCCCTCGACACGTGCCTTGATCTTGTCGAACGCGACGTCCCGGGCGTAGTCCGGCGAGCCGTGGTTGGGCTTCTCGTCAATGGAGAACGGCGAGAACCCGCAGTCGTCGGTGGACCCGATCTGTTCCTTGGCGATGAAGTTCGCCGCCCGGATCAGGTTGTCCGCGATCTCCTGCGCGCTTTCCACTCGCGGGCTCTGGGTGACCGTCGTGCCGATGTAGGCCATCTGGGTCACACCGTCGGCGTCGCCGCGCAGGTTCTGACCGATCGACTCGAACACCGGGTCCTTGTCCCGCTCGGAGGCGAGCTGGATGAGGAAGTATCCGGCGTTGATGTCGAACATGCTGCCCAGCAGGTTGTTGTAGGGCACGTCGGCGGAGTGCACCGAGTCGCGGTCCCCGCCGGGGCAGGTGTGAATACCGATGTTCTTCCGCTCCTCAGCCGTGAACCGGGACATCACCCGGTTGTTCAGCTCGATGAAGTGCGGAAGAAGCCCGGCGCCGGTCCACGGGTTGCGGGGATCCTCACGAGTGGCCAGCCGACCCTCGGTGAAGTCCACCGACACCCGAACGGCACCCGCGGCGAAGGCCCCGCGGATGTCCTTCTCGCACTCGTCGATGAGCGTGGCCTCGAAGTCCTCGCGGGAGTAACCCTCCACCGGGTCCTTCAGCGGGTAGAGCAGCGCTAGCATCGACGGCGCGATGACGGCCTGCTTCATCGGCTTGCTGGCATAGGTGATCGACTTCTTCAACGAGTCGGCCGCGTACTGGTTGTAGGCGAACGGGCCGCGCTCCAGCTTCGGCAGCTGTCGGCCGTGGCCGTCGGCGAAGATCGCGAAGAACTGCCCGCCGGCGCCGAGACTCGGAGCCAGGCCGGTGCCGGCCAGGGTGGTGGCGATCGGATAGGTGGCGAACGACGACCAGCGCTGCTCGCCGTCGGAGATGATCGGTGAACCGGTGGCCTCGAACCGCTCGATCGAGTCCTTGATCGCGGCGTCCTGCTCCTTCTCCAGGTCCGCCTCGTCGATCTCACTCGCGTCGAACCTGGCGTAGGCCTGCTGCAGCCTGGTCGGCCGTGGCAGCGAACCCACCGGCTCGGTGGGGATGCCGGTGGCGGTGCGGGGATCGTAATCACCCATGGACGAATCTCCTCCTTGAGATCCGACGAGGAACGAGGACGCATCCATGGACGCACCGCAGGACCTCGGCGTACTCGGCGATGGATTGGCGAATCGATCACGTGCGCCTGATCTGACCCAGGTCCCCGATGGCCTGACACTATCGATGCGCCTACGTCGGGAGACAGGTCTGTCTCAAGCTCGCTCCCGAACGATAGTCCGATCCGCATGGGTGGGTCAACGAGTGGACCCTGCGGCGCTGGTGATCATGGCGATGCCATGATTTCGGCCCCGGGTTTCTCACGATTCTGCCAGCTTGCCGGCGGGAGGAATCCTGCCGTCCTGCCGAGGGCGCCGGATGAGGGGGCACATGATGCACCGCACTATTAAGGCCGACGCGGGAAGGCGATTGGGGTTGCCGGCTGGATCATCGGCACCCCACGGCGCCGGGATCTGAACCGGGAGCGGGACACCACGGTAGAAGGATCTTGAACAGCGAACGGTGACGTTCCGGTGCCCCGGGCCGCCTCAGCTCCGGACCAGCGTCACGAGCCGGACCAGGGACGGGTCCGTGGGCGTCGAGCCGAACCCGAACCGCACCGGCGGCCGGACCGGAGCGAGCACACCTTGGTCGCGCCCGGCCCAGGACACCGTCGCGCTGTTGATATGGTGCAGGTCCAGTGCGGCGTAGTACTCCCGGCGTCCGCCACCCGCGCTGCCCCGCGTGCGCACGCCGGGCAGCACCCGCTCGGCCATCACGTCGGCCGCCGAGATCCACCACCGCGCAGTCGCCAGCCTGCGGGGCAGAAGCCGCAGCGCCACCCCCAACAGCGATCGCCCACCGACCTCGAACGTGAGCCGCAACGGACCGGCCGTGACTTCCCACCAGGGGCCGTCCACCGCGGTGTGCACAGGTGTCACCAGAACCTCGTCGAAGTGGTAGGTGCTCGACACGAAGTCGGCGACCGCAGCCCACGGCGCGAGCAGTACGCGGTGGCCGTCGGGCTGTTCCACCATCACATCGGTGAATGCCCCGAACGGCGACCCGGGCCAGTTCCCGACGACGATCCGCAGACCGCCGGCCGTGCCGAGTCCGGCGATCCAGCCGTCGAAGCGATCGATCATAGTTCGGTGTCACAGCCGGAGCCCATGGCCCACCTCACGATCACGACGGGCTCGATTTTGACCAGAAGGTCGGCATCATGTGAGGCCGATGTCGACCGTACCGACGGAAGGGATGACCGATGCCACAGCCGCAGGGAGCCGAGCTCGAGGCGCTCCGCGCGCGCCGCGCGGAGCTCAAGGACACCTACGTCAAGGCCGTCGGAGCGCGCCGGCCGCCCACGGTGCGCGGGGTGCACCACCTCGCGCTGATCTGCCGCGACGTGGAGGAGACCATCCGCTTCTACCAGGAGCTGCTGGGCTTCCCGCTCGTCGAGCTCGTGGAGAACCGCGACTACTCCGCATCCAGTCACTTCTTCTTCGACGTCGGCAACCGCAACCTGCTCGGCTTCTTCGACTTCCCCGGCCACGATCACCCTGACTTCACCGAGACGATCGGCGCTGTGCAACACATCGCGCTGTCCCTCTCGGCGGAGGAGTTCGCCGCCGCCCGCCGCCGGCTCGACGAGGCCGGCGTAGCGTACGTCGGCCCGGATCGCGGTATCGACAACAGCCTCTACCTACGCGATCCCAACGGCGTCGGCATCGAACTCTACCAGGAGGAGCTCGGCTGGTTCGAGGGCGAGCCGCTACTCGGGCCCTGACCGCCGTCCGGCGCCTCGGCCCCTGAGGTGGGAACCCGCCCCGGCGTTCGCGCGTCCTCAGTACGTGGGACGAACGGGCGCTTGCATAGGGTGGCCGCTCACGGTGCGGCACGGCGCCGGCTCGGCGATCTCACGACAGGGTGGTGTGCGGGATGAGGGGTGACCGAGGACGACCAGGTGTCGGGCCACCCCCGCGCCGTGGGGGCGGTCCCGGGTGGGGGCAGCCGCAGCGGCCGCGGGCAGCTCAGATACCACCTGGCTCCGGGCGGCGACCGCCGTCGCAACCCACGTCCGTGCTCCCCCTCTCTCAGCCGCGCCCGCCGGTCCGTCGACCCCTCGAACCGCCGGCCCCTCGGCCCCTCTACCCCCCGCCCCGGCACCCGACCAGCGCCCGGCCGACCCGACATCCACAGTCTCGACATCCACGGTCTCGACATCCAGGGTCTCGACATCCACAGTGGCGACGTCGGATCACAGCCGTGCTCGTCGTCGCGCTGCTGGCGATCGGTGTTTTCGCCGTCTACATCGACCAGAACCTCAACCGTGCGGCGGCGCTCCCCACCGACTCGTCAGCATCGTCTGCGGGCACCAACTGGCTCATCGTCGGCTCCGACAGCCGCGACGGCCTCACCGCGCAGGAGCAGCGGGACCTGGCCACCGGGGGCGACGTCGGCCAGCGCACCGACACGATCATGTTGCTGCACAGCGGCAGCAGCGGTGCCACCCTGGTGAGCCTGCCGCGTGACTCGTTCGTCGACATCCCTGGGCAGGGCCGGGGCAAGCTCAACTCCGCCTACGCCTCCGGTGGCGCCGAGCTGTTGGTGCGCAGCGTCGAGCGGGCCACAGGGCTGCGGATCGACCACTACGCGGAGATCGGCTTCGGGGGGTTCGTCGGAGCCGTCGACGCGGTGGGTGGGGTCGAGCTGTGTGCACCGGAGGCGATCAAGGACCGCAAGGCCGCGCTCGATATCGAGGAAGGCTGCCAGGAGATGGACGGCGCGACCGCGCTCGGCTACGTCCGCACCCGCGCCACCGCTGGTTCGGACTTCGACCGGGTCGAGCGGCAGCGGGCTTTCCTCTCCGCGCTGGTGAGCCGGGCGACCAGCCCGACCACGCTGATCAACCCGTTCCGGATGGTACCGCTGGGCACCGCGCTGTCCGGCGCGATCACCGTCGACGACGGCGACCACGTATGGCACCTGGCCGGGTTGGGGCTTGCGATGCGGGGGCTCTCCGGTGGGGACGGCATCACCACCACCGTGCCCGTGGCCAGCGCCGGCAACGTGGGGGGTCTGTCGGTCGTCCGGTGGGATCGCGACCGCGCGAGCAAGCTCTTCGACGCCTTGGCCCGCGACGAGACGCCGTCGAAGTCCGTGCTCGGTCCGTGACGGGGTGATGATCGCCGCCAACGCACGCTCAGGCAGGTGGTGACCTGCGTGTGCGCGGGTCGGTCGTCGGCGTCACGCGGGCTTGCGGCGTTTGCGTGGGGGCGGCTTGGCGTCGGAGTCGTTGTTGGCCTTCTTCGATGCCGGCTTGCGCGCCGGAGGCTTCTTCGGGGTCGCCTCCGTGCTCGTCGGCTGGTCGGTGGCAGTGCTCGACCGGCCGGTGGCGGACCCCGACGGCGCGCCCGTCGCCTCGCCACCTGAGCCTTTCGCCGCCTCGACACTGCGCTGGAGAGCGGTGAGGAGGTCAGTCATGCTGTCGCCGTCGTCGTGCGCCGGTTGCGCTGCCACCGGCGCCGGGCGGGTGTCCCCGGTGGTCTTCTTCCGCTCGATCAGCTCCACGACGGCGTCGCGGTACTCGTCGTGGAAGTCGGCCGGGTCGAAGTCCGCGCCAAGGCTCTCGATGAGTGAGGCGGCCATCGTCAACTCCTGGGGCCGCAGCTCCACGTCGGCGTCGAGGATGTCGAACTCGGCCTGGCGCACTTCGTCGGGCCACAGCATCGTCTGCAGGACGATCGCCTTGTCCCGGATGCGGAGCAGGGCGAGCGTCTCGCGCTGCCGCAACGCCACCTTGACGATCGCCATCCGATCGGTCTGTCGCAAGGCCTCGCGCAGCAGGGCGTAGGGCTTGGCGGCCTTGGCCTCGGGCTCGAGGTAGTAGCTCTTGTCGTAGAGCAGCGGGTCGATCTGATCCGCCGGCACGAACTCGATCACGTCGATCTCGCGTCCGGTGGCGGTGGGTAGCGTGTCGAGGTCCTCGTCGGTGAGCGTGATCAGGTCACCGTCCTCGGTCTCGTAACCCTTGACGATGTCGGCGTACTCGACCTCCTCGCCGTCGACCGCGCAGGTGCGCTTGTACTTGATCCGCCCGCCATCGGCCCCGTGTACCTGATGAAACCGGATGTCGTGGTTGGACGTCGCCGCGTACACCTTGACCGGCACGCTGACCAGCCCGAACGACACCGCGCCACTCCACATCGCGCGCATGCGCACCCTTCCGAGACCTCGAGACCGTCAGTGACAGCATGACCGCGTGCAGCCCATGCTCGCCACCCCTGGGGCACTTCCGGATGGCCCCGATTGGATATTCGAGGTCCGGTGGGACGGTGTCCGTGTGCTCGCCGACGTCCTTGACGGCCGGCTGCGGCTCACCACGAGCGCTCAGGTGGATGTGACCGGCGCCTTCCCCGAGCTGTTCGACGTGGAGAGGTTGGCCCCGGACGTGCTGCTCGACGGTGTCGTGGTGTCGCTCGCCGACGGTGTTCCCCGGGCGTCGGCGCTGGTCAGGCGGATGCAGCGGCCGTTCGACCCGGCGAGCGTGCCCGCCCATCCCGTGACCTTCATGGTGTTCGACGTGCTGCGGCTCTATGGGGTGTCGCTCGTGGACCGCCCGCTGGGCGAGCGGCGCGCCACGTTGGAGCGGCTGTCCTTCCACCCGTCGGAGCCCTCCGCTGTCGCGTTGTCCCCGGTCTACACCGACGGACCCGCCCTGCTGGCCGCCACCGCCCAGCGCAGGATGGTCGGCCTGGTCGCGAAGCGACGGGATTCGGTGTACCGGTCCGGGTGCCGCAGCGAGGGCTGGATCGTCGTTTCTCCCTGAACGAGTGCGACATGCACCTCCGGCGAAGGGGGCATGTCCGCAGTGGCTACCGTGGTGCCGGTGACCAAGATGCTCACCTGGCAGGCCGATGATGGGCGCGGACTCGAAGGCACCCGGCTGCTCCTGGGTTCAGGCGGCTTCCGCGCGATGGGACGCATGGTTCGCGCGGGTGCTGATGGCGGGTTCACCGCGTCGTACCGACTGATCGTCGACGATGACGGGATGCTGCAGCGGGTCTCGCTCACCAGCGCCACCGCCCAACGGGAGCGCCATCTCACTCTCAACCGAACCGAGGACGGCTTCTGGCTCGTCGACACCGGATCGGGCGCCTTGCGGGCGTCGTTCGACGGGGCGGTGGACGTCGACCTGGCACACAGCGTCATGTTCAACACGTTGCCGATCCGGCGCCTGGCACTGCACCGCGGCATCGAGGACCACATCCTCAAGATGGTGTTCGTCACGCTCCCCGAGCTCCGGGTCCAGCTTGCCGAGCAGCGGTACAGCACGGTGTCCACGGCCGACGATGACCGCAGTGCGGTGATCGCGTTCACCTGGGACGAGTTCAGTGCGGATCTGGTGGTCGACACCGACGGGGTGGTCACGGCCTGTCCCGGGGTGGCCAAGCAGTAGCCGGCGCGCCGGTCGCGTCAACAGCCGGTGGGCGGCTCACGTCCACCCGACCACGACCTCGCCCCGACGGCCGAGTTCGCGCAGCTCGGCCAGGGTCGCAGGGCCGCGCAGGTGCACCCGGTGCTCGAGCGGTTCGCGGGTGGCGGTCCACCGCTGCCGGGCCGCGTAGCCTGCCCGCACCGTGGCGGCCAGCCCGCCGGTGGATGCCAGTGCGCCGCGCATCGCGCCGAGCCGGCCGAGGGCGTCATCCACGGCGGCGAGCAGCGGATCCCGGTTCCCTTCGCACATCGCGAGCACCAGCTCCGGCCGGGTGCCGGCAACGCGCGTGCCGTCCGCGAACGACGACGCGGCGAGTGTCAGCGGCAGGTCGTCATCCTGCTCGCCGGCGCCGACAGCTGCCAGCACCGCGGCCATCAGGTGCGGCAGATGCGAGATCCGGGCGACCGCGAGATCGTGCTCGTCGACCGCCGCCGGCACGACGTTCGCACCGCAGGCCCAGGCCAGCTCGGCGACGTCGGCCCAGACGTCCAGGTCGAGCCCGTCGTCGGCGGCCACCACCCAGGCCGTGTCGACGAAAAGCGCCGCATGCCCGGCCGTCCAGCCCGAGTCGGCGGTGCCGGTCATCGGATGCCCGCCCACGTATCGGGCGCGGGGGGCGAACTCCCGAACGGCGTCGGCCACCGCCACCTTGACGCTCACCGCGTCGGTGAGCCGGCATTCCGGCGCGACGGCGTCGACCTGGCGCAGCACCTCGGGCAGGACCGGCAGCGCAACGGCGAGCACGACCAGGGCGTCCGCATCCGCAGCGCGGCGCAGCGCGGCGTCGGTTCCGGTGGTGACATCGAAGCCGTCGGCGTGAGCCGCCGCCGCGGTGGCCTCCGAAGCGCTGATCCCCCACACCTCGCGGCCTGCCTTCGTCGCGGCGCGCAGCAGCGAGCCCCCGATCAGCCCTGCGCCGATCACGCACACCGCCCGCCCCGTCATATCGGCGAGACTAGAGCAGCGCCGCAGGGGTCCTTCCGGGGTTCGGTCGGGTGAGGCCACGGTGGAGGTGTGCGGGGCCACGGTGGGAGGTGGTGCGGGGATCCGGTGGGCGGAAGGTGCCGAGCGCTTGATCGATCCCTGGGAACCGTCGGCCGTGCCGAGTGCGGATCCAGGTTCCCAACCGGTGATCACGGCAGCACCTGAGCCGCGGTGCACCACCGAGCCGTGTTGTGCGCACTCCGCCATGCTGCCTAAGCTCGTCTGCATCTGCACGAGCGGACTGCACGTACGTTCGCCCGAATGGAGGTACCTCATGCTGATGCACGTGCAGATGCACGTGCTAGCCTGTGGGCGCAGGACTTAATTCCCTTGATCTGTGAGGTGAGAAGATGGCGAACGAGATCCAGGACCGTAGGCCGAGCACGTCACTTGCTGAAGCACGATGGCGGAAGAGCAGTCACAGCGGTGCAGTGGGAAACTGTGTGGAGATAGCCGCGCTGTCCAGCGGCGAGATGGCGTTCCGGAACTCACGTGATCCGGGCGGACCTGCACTGATCTTCACCCAGGCCGAGTTCGTCGCCTTTCTCGGTGGTGCCAAGAGCGGTGAGTTCGACATCTGGGACAGGTGAGTCGATCAACGATTTCCTGCACTGCCGCCTCGGCTGCTAGCTCCAAGATTTGATGATCGTCGAGATGTGGCACCCTCTGGGTGTCACATCTCGGCGCGCATCTTGGCCAGGACCTGGCGTGACCGGTCAGGGGTGTCAGCTTCCACCGCCAAGCGGTCGACCACCCTTCCGTAAAGCTCGGTCTCCTCCAGGCTGTCCAGGTAGAGCGCCCCGCCCAGATGTTCGATGTAGACGATGTCCGGCAGTTCCGGCTCGGCGAAACGGAGGAATGTGAACGATCCCTCGGCTACGTATCCGCTGAGCCGGAATGGCACGACCTGCAAGGTGATGTTGGGTAGCTTCGAGATTTCGAGTAGCCGCTCGATCTGTGCGAGAGTTACCCGCCTGCCGCCGATCGGCCGATGGAGAACGGACTCGTCGAGCACTACCCACAGCTTGGGGGCATCGATGCGATGGAGCACCTGCTGTCGCCGCATTCGGAGGGAGATGCGGCGCTCCGTCTCCTCGGGAGTGACCTCCGGCTGTCCGCGGGTCGCAATCGCCCGCGCGTAGTCCTCGGTCTGCATGAGGCCTGGGACGAACTGCAACTCGTAGGTCTGAATCCGGGACGCCGACTCCTCCAGCCCGACAAAGTCCTCGAACCAGTTAGGCATGACCGGGCTGTAGCGCCGCCACCAGCCAGGCGCGTTGGCATGCCTGACCATGTCGAGGAACAGCTCGCGCTCTCCGAGCTCGGTGACGCCATACATCGTGAGCAGATCGGCGACGTCCCGTTCCTTGAACCCGACCCTGCCGAGCTCGAGCCGAGATATTTTCGAGTCCGAGGCTCGGATCGCGTATCCGGCGTCGGCACGGGTGATCTCTGCGGCCTCCCGCAAGCGGCGCAACTGGGAACCCAGCACGATTCGCCGTGCCGTGACACCGGTGCGGGTCTGACCATCCTCGCGAGGAGTAGATGCCTCCGAAGGTCCATCCACGGCCATCGCCGCCTTCCGGTGCGCTCGGTTGAGAGTCCGCGCACGATCTCCTACCAGCGCATGAGGCCTCCGGAGGAGGAGACCGCGTGCCTCTGTCCGGCCACAGACGGTACACGTCGCCCTCTGGCGGTCAAAGTCCAGCCGCTTTACTGCGCCAGCGCGTCGTCGTAAGCTGACGGCCGCGACTACCGACTACGGAGCGTCCGTGATCGACTACACTGGGGGGCCGATGATGCCGGGGAGCGAAGACTCTTCGTTCGAGGAAGCCGTGCCACCATACGTCGACATCACGAAGGCGAGCGTTGCTCGCGTCTACGACGCGTTCCTGGGAGGCAAGGACAACTACAAGATCGATCGCGAGGTCCTGCATCGACTTCAACAGGTCGCGCCCGCGGCCACCCAGCTCGGCTGGGACAACCGGGGATTTCTGATTCGAGCGTCGCGGTTCATTGCTAGTCAAACCGGGATCACCCAGTATCTGGACTGCGGGTCGGGGTTGCCGACGGCGGAGAACACTCACCAGATCGTGCAGCGCATTCAGCGCGACGCGCGCGTCGTATACGTTGACAACGACGCCGTCGTGCTGGCACACGGTCGTGCGCTGCTCGAGGAGAACGACCGGACCCAACTGCTCGACGCGGACATCTTCAAGCCCGACGAGGTCATCAACGATGAGGTGGTCCGTAAGTACCTCGACTTCTCGCAGCCGATCGCGCTCTACCAGTGCGGCACGCTGCACCACTACTCCGGTGAGCGCAGCCCTGGCGACATCATGCAGGAGTACGTCAACGCGCTGCCCTCCGGTTCGTACGTCGCCCTGAGCCATTTCTTCGATCCGGAGACCGCCGAGCACAGCCCGCTCGCCAGAAAGATGGAAGAGGTCTTCCTGCACAGCCCGATGCGCAGCGGATGGTTCCGCGTTCGCTCTGAGATCGAGAGTATGTTGCCCGGTCTCGAACTGGTCGAGCCAGGATTGACTCTGTGCGCGAACTGGTGGCCCGACGGCCCGCAGCTCAAGCCCATGACGTCGGTGCAACAGTGCATTGTCGGCGCCGTCGGTCGAAAGCCGTGAACCGGTCGCCGGCCCGCCGGGCTCAGGGCGGCGGCAACGCCCCCGCCACCCGCAGGACACCTCGCTCTTCCATTCGCACCCCGACCACCTGGACGCCGACGGGTAGTCCGCCGTCCTCGACCGGACCGGGTACGGATACCGCGGGCCACCCGGTGAGGTTGAACGCAAGGGTGAGTGCGAGCAGCGCCGGGCGCACCGGCACCGTCTCCCCGCCGACGTCGACCGCCGAGACCCCGATCGGGGTGGCCCGAAGCCTCGTCGTCGCGAGCACCAACGCGTCGACGTCGGCAAGAGCCGTCCGCATCGCCGCGGCGAGTCGCCGCCGGGTCCGCAGCGCGTCGACATAGTCCCGGGCGGGTTGACCGGCGAAGGGCTCCAGCAGGCGGCGAGTCGCCGGCTGGTAGTCATCGGGGCGCTGCGCCATCCACAAGGCGTGCGTCGCCCAGGCCTCGGCGCCGACGATGCGGCCGTAGGTCGCGGCCAGCTCGTCGATCATCGGGGTGCGGACCTGCACAACATGCGCCCCTGCCTGCCGCAACGTCTCGACGGCAGCAGCGACACCCTCGGTGATCACCGGGTCCGCCGCCCGCCAGTAGTCGTCGACCGGAACACCGATCCGCACCCCCGCGACGCCCGGCGGTTGGATCCCACCTCCGGTGCCGTCGGGCCTGCTGAGCACGTCCCAGGCGACCGAGGCGCTGTGCACGTCAACGGTGAGCAGCCCGACGTGGTCGCAGGTCTCCGACAGCGGGAACACCCCTGCGGTGCTCAACCGGTCCCTCGTGGGTTTCAGCCCGACCACCCCGCACAGCGCCGCCGGGGTGCGCGCGCTGGCACCGGTGTCGGTGCCCAGCGCCAGCGGCAGATACCCCGCCGCCACCGCGGCGGCGGATCCGGACGACGACCCACCGGTGATCCGTGCCGGGTCGTGCGGGTTGCGCGCCGCGCCGGTGGCGGCGATGTCACCGGTGGGCCCGTAGGCGAACTCGTGGGTGTGCAGCTTCGCGACGACGATCGCGCCGGCGTCGCGAAGACGGGCCACCACGGGTGCGTCGACGTCGGCAGGCGATGCGTCGGCGAGGATGTGGGACCCGGCGCGCGTGGGTAGCCCGGCCACGTCGATCAGGTCCTTCACCCCGACGGCGACGCCGTGCAGCGGCCCGCGCCACTGGCCGCGGGCCAACTCCTCGGTCAAGGCGGCTGCGGTCCCCAGCGCGCGGTCGGCGTCGAGGGTGATCACGGCGTTGTACTCGTCGGCGCGCAGGTGGTCGAGGACACCGGTCACGTGCTCGGCGGGCGAGAGCTCCCCGGATCGCAGCGCCATCCCGAGCTCCCGCAACGACAGCATCACGGCCACCAGTGTTCCGTGCCCGGCTCCCGCCCGACCTGTCGGTCAGCGGAGGGTGTCCAGGGCCAGACCCGCGTAGACCGCCACGCCCGTGGCCATCGAGCTATCGTCGAACACAACGCGGTTGGAGTGGTTCGGCGCCGCCGCCGCCGGCGCGGTTCCGCGTGGGCGGCCGCCGAGGAACGCGAGGGCGCCGCACACCTGCTGGAGGACGTAGGAGAAGTCCTCCGCTCCCATGATCGGCGTCGGCATGGTGACGACCCGAGCGCGGCCGAGCAGCTGCATCGCCAGCGCGTCCATGTCGCCGCGGAGCAGCACCGTGGGCCCCCGGCCGGTCGCCGTCCAGGACGGCGA